>CACXPT010000094.1 GCA_902769585.1 uncultured bacterium | reverse complement strand
ACGTTCACGCCCACGTATGTCTTTGCGGTGTGCGGAATCGGCTTCGGGACGGTGTAGCGCTCCGTCCACGTCACGCCGTCCTTGGACGTGTAGCCCCTCGCCGTGCGCGCGCCGTTGACGGTCTTCACCTCCCACTTGAACCAGATCGGCAGCACGACGCCCGCCTCGCCTGCGTACGGTTCCGTGAGGTTGACGGACGAGCCGTCCGTAAAGTCGCCGCCGCTCACAACGATCTTCCGCAGTCCCACCGAATAGGCGAGCGTGTACATGTAGTTGTTCGCGAGCGTGCCGTCGATGGAGCTGCGGAACTCGATGCCGACCTTGGCGTTGTTGTGCTTGATGGTCGTGTCCCGCAGCAGGGCCGTCATCGTGAAGTCGCGGCCGCCGGGTATCTCCTGATAGGCCAGCTTCTCCTGGTCGGTGCCAGCCCAGATGTCGGCGCCGGCGGCGAGCACGTAGAGGGAGTGTTCCAGCATCACGCGGTCGTAGCGGCGGGTGACGTAGCCAGACACGGCGCCGCCGCCGATCTGCACCTCCTGCCAGGGCGCGATGTCCATGTCCGTTCCGTCCACATGGCTCGTGAACGGCACCGCGACCGCGCGTTCAGAGAGGCCGGGACCCGACCAGCGGAACTCCGCGCCCTCTGGGTGGCGGACGAAGATGTCGTGCCGCCCGGCGGCGAGCGTGATGCTGCCCGAGGCGGCGGTCTTTTCGACGACGACCTTCTCGTCGATCCAGAGGCTGAACGCGCTTGACGGGTTAAGCGTAAAGGTATACGCCCCGTCCTGCGGCACGGAGATCGCGCCCTGCGACTGCGTGATGCCGTCCGTCGTGCGCGTCGCAAGGCCGGACGTGTCGTCCGCGTAGTCGAGGATGCATTCGATGGCGGAGATCGAGGCGTTGTCCTGGCTCCTTTCCAGCTTGAAGTGTATCATGCCGTCAGCCGATGCCAGCACCTTGGCTTCCTTGATGATGATGTGGTAGAGCGCCTTTGTCTCCTTCCACATGTCGAGATTGGAGAACACGGTTACGCCGTTCGCGACGCCCGAGAAGATGCGCTTGCCGTCTGCCTGCGCCCCCGTGTAATCCTCGCTAGAGTGGATGCGCACGCGGTAGGTCGCGCCCGGCACGAGATTCGTGGCGGTGAAGCGTATTCCGGCGGCGTAGAGCTGTTTCGTATAGACCGCCTGCGGCGCGGGTTCCCAGGCGCGCGTCACGTCGTGGGCAGAGTTCGCCGTCGAGACGGCAAAGTTCTCGGGGAGCAATTCGGATGCAATACTGGTGAATTGGCCGTGCAGTCCACCTGAAATGGGCGCTGTGGAACCGCTGTTCATGTGAAGGCCCTTGTATGAGGCGCGCGTCGTGGACGGCGCCTGCCAAGGCGACCAGTCCGAGGCCCCCGTGCCGTTCGTCGCTCGCACGGAGTAGACGTAGCCTTCCGTCACGCCCGTGTCGACGACGGTGCGGTTGAGGGTGTTCGTCGCCAAGATCTCCGCCGTCGAGTCATCCGCGCCAACCGCCTTGCGGCGGATGGTGTAGAGGAGGTCGCCGGTGCCGTAGTGGGGCTTGACGAACGTGGCGTGTCCGCGCATGTCGTCCACCGCCGACACCTCGACGACCGGCACGAGCGGGATGCCGCTGCTGTCCTCCTCGTAGAGCCCGATCGCCAATGGCGAGACGTAGTCCTTGCTGGCGGCAAGGTCCACGATCAAGCGGTTCTGCGCGTCTGGCACGAGTCCAGGGAAAGACAAGATGCCCAGCTTGAGGATTTCGCCGGTGAGGGTGAACGAGTCGATGTTATCCTGCAAGACGGTCCCGTTGCAGGTGACGGACCAGATGCGGTCGTTTCCGTTTGTGTAGATGCCGTAGCTTTCGCTGTGCCAGATCCGCAGCTCGTATGTCTTGTCCGCGCGCAGGTTGGGCAGCGTAAAGCGGATCTGCTTGCCGTAGAGCGTGGTTTTGGTCACTTCGAGCGGTGCACCGGGGTTTACGCCAGCGGGCGGCGTGGC
Organism: uncultured bacterium; assembly: GCA_902769585.1. Lineage (GTDB taxonomy): Bacteria > Verrucomicrobiota > Kiritimatiellia > RFP12 > UBA1067 > RUG572. The sequence goes on along the minus strand of CACXPT010000094.1, from coordinate 30,621 downwards.
GGTGCCGTAGGTGTTGTTGTAGATGCCGCGCTGGGTGGTGGAGAGGAAGTTCGCTGGGCAGAATGTCCCGACGAGCGTCTGATCTGGACCGCAGTTGAACGTGTAGACGGGGAACGCCGAGCCGACGGTCAACTCCGCCGAAGCCACGCCCACGCCGTTCGACGCGGTGAGGCGCACCTCCCAGTCGGTCGAGAAATCGGAGACTGGCGCATCGCATTCCGTCACGTCCCCGTAGACGGTCGCGAGCGGCTGCCAGTCCGTCGAGCCGACGGGGCGTCCGGCGATGTGGTAGCGCAGCACGTCCGTGGACTTCGACCAGGTGCAGTGAAAGGCATTGCCCTTGCGGCTGGCGATGAAGTTCTTGACGGCGGACGGCACGTTCGTGCCGAAGAGGGCCACGCCGCAGTAGTGCGGCACGTCGTAGTGCGCCTTGGTGAAGGCGGCGACGATCTCGCCGCTCGCGTTTGCCTGCGTCTCGAACGCCCGGACGAACGGCTTCCTGTACCCGCTCTCCGCCACTTCGTCGAAGTTCGTCAGCACCTGCACGTTCTGGAGGAAGAGGTTGTAGTCGCGCTTTCCGACGGCGGAGAAGTTGCCGTTGTTTTCGCTGCCGTGCAGCTCGAAGCGGTAGGTGGCGTTCGGCGTCAGGCCCGTGAACTTGTTCGTGATGTGGTTGCCACCCCAGCGTTCGTGGCGATAGACATTGGCGGGTGCCCAGCAAACCGTAGTGTCGTCTATCGGGTCGTGATCCCTGACGGCCCCGATCGACGATCCCGCGAGCGTGAACGGCTTGTCGGGGCGGAACGGTTCGTACGTGGCGTTGACGTCAGCCTCGTTAGCAGCCACCACGGCCTCCACTAGCCCGTATTCCCCGTCCGCCTGAGCGGACATCGCGCATGCAGCGAATGCGGCCAGGCACAGCCTGGCAAAGATGGTTCTTTGCGTAGTTTTCATGCAGATAGTATACCATAACCCTGTCTGGTTGCAGATTCCGCTTCCCGCAAATAAGCGAATTTGTGATATAATACTGCCGCTTTAAAAAAGCGTAGCATGTTACATGGATTTAAAGTGGAGCTGAGGCATGACCATCAGGAGAGACAGATACCTTAACCGCCTTGTAGAACGGCGGCACAACGGCTTTGTCAAGATCATAACTGGAATCCGGCGCTGCGGAAAGAGCTTTCTCCTGTTTCGCCTTTTTCGCGACTACCTGATCCGGGACGGAGTCCGTCCGTCGCAGATCGTGGAGATTGCCCTCGACATGAAGAAGTTCGCGGCCTTGAAGGATCCTTTGGTGCTCGGCGACTACATAGACGGCAAGATCAAGGGCAGAGGCTGGCACTATGTGTTCATAGACGAAATTCAGGAATGTGGCCGCGCGCTTCCTCCGGGAATAGATCCGTCCAGATTCCCGCCAGAGGAACGCGACAGGCTTTACGTCACTTTCTACGATGTCCTGAACGAGCTTCTGCGTCGGCCCAAGGTCGATGTCTATGTGACAGGTTCGAATTCGCGCATGCTCTCCAGCGACATCGCCACGAATTTCCGCGACAGGGGCGACGAGGTGCGCCTCCATCCTCTCTCGTTCGGCGAGTATCTTCCGGCGTCAGGCGTCGAGAAGGCCGAGGCGTGGGAGCGATATCTCATCTGGGGCGGCATGCCGGGCGCCATTGGCAAGAAGACGGACGAATCGCGTACGGCCTATCTGCGCCAGCTCTTCGACAAGGTGTATTTCAAGGACATCGTCGAGCGCAACAAGCTCAAGGCCGACGGGCTTCTGTCCGACCTGACGGACATCCTATCTTCGTCAGTCGGGTCGCTCACCAACGCCAAGAAGATCGCCGACACCGTTGCCACCGTGCAGGGGCTGAAGGCGACGCAGCCGACGGTCAGCAAGTATCTCGGCTATCTCGAGGAGTCGTATCTCTTTTCTAAAGCCCGTCGGTTCGACGTAAAGGGCAGACGCTATCTGTCGTCGCCGGCGAAATACTATTCCGAGGATCTCGGGTTGAGGAACGTGCGGTTGAACATGCGTCAGGGCGAGGAATCGCATCTGATGGAGAACGCCATCTACAACGAACTGGTGTCGCGCGGCTACGCGGTTGACGTTGGCGTGGTCGATTTCACTACTCGTCAGGCGGGTCGCCAAATCCACAGACAGACGGAGATTGACTTCGTCGTGAATGTAGGAACACGAAAAATATATGTCCAAAGCGCGTTTTCCATTCCAGACGAGGGGAAAAGGCTTCAGGAGACGGAATCGCTCCGCAGAAGCGGCGACTTCTTCAAGAAGATTGTGGTCGTGTCGGGCTTCAAGCCGCCGCAACAGGATGAAAGCGGAATCGTGTTTGTGGGAGTAATACCTTTTCTTCTCGACCAGACGTTGTTGGACGGATAACCGCAGCATGTCGCACACGGCAGCGACTGCGCAGGCTGTTTCGGGCAGATTCCGCTTGTGCGGCGGAGGGGCTTTTGAGATACTAGGAACGCCATGGCAAACTATGTATCTGTGAAGTCCTGTCTTGTTGCGGCCTGCGTGGGCCTTTCGGCTTGCGCGTGCGCACGACCCTATGTAATCAATGTGAAGCCCTGCGGCTCGCTGGAGGCGGCGCGCGACGCGGCGCGCGCGCTGTCTGCGTCCGACCGCGCGAACGGCGTGGAGATCGTCATTGCGCCAGGCATCTACAGGATCGGCGCCACGCTGAAGCTCGGCCCGCAGGACTCTGGCGTGACGTGGCGGACTGGCTGCGGACGCGCAGTGGTCTGCGACGGCATGGAGCTGAAGCCGGAGCAGTTCAGGCCCGTCCCGGAAGGGACGCCGCGCGTTGACCCCGAAGCGCGCGCAAATGTGCTGGTGGCCGACCTCGCGGCGGCGAACGTGTGGCTCGGCGACGTGCCGAAGCGCGAGTTCCGCGCCCCGATGCCCATTCCCGAGCTTTTCGTCGATGGCGTGCGCATGACGGCGGCGCGATGGCCGAACGAGGGCTGGGCCACGGTCGCGAAGTTCATCGACCAGGGGACGAAGAACAACGACGGCAGCGTCGGCGACTCGCTCAAGGGCAAGAAGACGCAGGTCCAGCCGCGCGGCGGCACGTTCGGGTATGAGGGCGACCGGCCATCTCGCTGGACTAAGGCGCCGTATCTTTGGCTGCACGGGTTCTGGTGCTTCGACTGGTACGACGCCGTCACGCCGGTCGCGTCTGTGAACACTGCCTCCAACTCCATCACGTTCGCCGCGCAGCACCAGTACGGCGTGCGTGCGGGCAACCCCTCGCCGCGCCGCTGGCGGGCCGTCCACCTGCTGGAGGAGCTCGACGCGCCCGGAGAATACTACGCAGACCGCGACGCGAAGAAGCTCTACCTCTATCCGCCGGCGTCGTTCGGATCCGGCTCGCGCATCGTCCTCACCCACACATGGCGACATCTCGTGTCCGTCGAGAAGGGGACGGACATCGTTTTCCGCGGAATCGACTTCGCCGAGTGCCAGGGTGATGCCGTTATGCTGAGGAACTGCGAGCGCGTCGCGATCGAGAAGTGCCGGTTCAGCAACATCCGCTGCAAGGCGATCGTCGCGAACGGCTGCAACGGATGCCGCATCGTCTCCTGCGACATCCACGACACGGGCACGGGCGGCATCACGCTCCATGGCGGCGACCGCAAGACGCTCACGCCCGGCAAGAACCTCGTCGAGGACTGTCTCATCCGCGACTTTTCCGTCCACTGCCTCACCTACGCGAGCGCCATCGCCCTCCAGGGGTGCGGCAACACGGCGCGCCACAACGAGCTGTCGGGTGCGCCGCACATGGCCGTGGGCGTGAACGGGAACGACCACGTGTTCGAGTACAACGTGGTGTCGAACGTCTGCATGAGCTCCGACGACGCGTCCGCCTTCTACAAGGGACGCAACCCGTCCTGCCGCGGCAATGTCCTGCGGTACAACTTCTGGAGCGAGATAGGGTCGCCGCGCGGACACGGCAACGCGGCCGTGTACTTCGACGACGGCGACGGCGGCGACTTCGTGATCGGCAACGTGTTCTACCGCTGCGGCGAGCCGGGCTTCGGCGGCTTCGGCACGGTCTTCTGCCACGGAGGCTACTCCAACGTCGTCGACAACTGCATATTCGTGGAATGCAGGCGTCCGCTCGGTTCGAGTCCGTGGGCGCAGAAGCGCTGGGAAGACTTCCTACAGTCGCCCCTGGAGCAGGGGCGTCTCACCAAGGAGGTCGACATCCGCCAGCCGCCGTACACCACGAAGTATCCCGAGCTGATCGGCTATTTCGATCCGCAGCCCGACGAGATCCGCTGGAACGCCGCATTCAACAGCGCGTTCGTGAACTGTCCGGCATTCCTGCCCGGGCGCAAGCCGGGCGAGAAGCGCCCAGGCATCATCTCCGGCCGCTGGTACACGAACTCCACGGATGTGGTGTTCGACCACGATCCGGGATTCCGCGACATGCGCGGGAAGGACTTTCGCCTTGCCGACGACGCCGAGCTATACAGAAAGATCCCCGGCTTCAAGCCGATCCCGTTCGAGAAGATCGGACTGCTAACTCCGCGAAATGTGCAATGAGCACGTCTCCGCCCGCGAAAAAAACGCGTTTGGGCTTGAACATGGCGGCGCGGTTTGGTATACTACCTGTCGCCTTCAGCAATAGCTGAGTGTGCAGATATGTTATGAATAAATGTAAGAAGCTCTTTTTAGGGGGCTACGGCTATATGTCGTATAAATATGGCCATGTGGGCGTTTACCCTCGTTGGGTTGGCATGGGAATCGCGCTGCGGCGCATTGCATTCGCCGTTATTGCTTCTGCGGCATTTGGCGCGCTGGCGGCCGATTCGCTGACCATGGCCGACTTTAACCATAAGATCAAGCTGCAGGTCGACGGCTATACCGGCATGCGGACATGTCCGCCTGGAACAACGCCCATACCCAGACATACGGCCATGACTTGGCCTTCTTCACCGAAGACGGTACTCGCCTCGCCTGCGAAAAAGATACCTGGGTTCACAATGGGGAATCCCTCGTCTGGGTCAAGCTCCCGACGATGACGCGGGGCACGAAGTTCTACATGTGCTACAATGTCGCGGACGGCGTGTATGTCACGAACGACAATCCGTGGGGTGGCTATGTCGGCGTCTGGCACTTGAAAGAGACTGGCGGGGCCGGGAAGACCATCAATGACGCATCGCCCAACGGGATGAACGGATTGACATACGCCGGCTCGACCGTCGCTGCCGGTGCGGTCGGTGCAGGGCGCGTCATCGCGAATAACAATGACCATGCTTACGGCATTGTCGTTGACGCCACGAACGGCGTGAAGAAAACGCTTGCCGAGTCGCTCGGCACGGATTTCCATGCGTCTTTCTGGATGTCAGTTGCCTCTACTGAGAGCATGTGGAAATGGTCTAACCTCATTGGACGACGCAAGGGTGATAATGGTACGTCCTGGGGCTTTGCCTTCCATCATGACGATAAGAACGCAGATCAAAAGAAATTCATGCGCATCTTTTCGGGTTCCACCACAATCTATACAACAACCAAACCGATCGCTCCGCAATTGAGAGACGGCACTTGGAAAAAGGTCGATGTCGTCTGGCGCCTTGATGAGTCGCAGCAATATGCGGACGTCTATACAAACGGCGTGTTCGTCGAGTCCAAGACGCTTGGCGAGCCGGTTGCGCAGGAGAATTGCAACATCGGCATCGGCTGTTCCACGCAGGACAATCCATTGAACATGGGCGGATCCAACAAGGGGCGCCGCTTTGCCGGCTCCATGGACGAGGTTCGTCTCAAGAGTGGCGTTCCGAGCCGCGATTGGGTGAAGGCCGATTATGATACGGTCAACAATGCGAGCTTCGTCATAAGGGCTCCGTCTGGACAACTCTTGGTCAGTTGGGTGAACGCTTTCGGCGCAGAGCCGGGATTGGACGAGGCCGGGCATAATTTTGTCATCTTTGAAGGTACAGTGCAGCAACTCGGCGATAGCGGAATATCATCATGCGCCATCCAGTGCAAGGTCTGGAAGACGAGCGCAAGCGAGCCGGAGAACTGGACGACACTCACGAACGGGCTTGTCGCCAGCGACGCTTTCGAGGTCTCTGTCACGGGATTGGATCTTTCCACGGAATACAGCTACAAGCTCCGCGCCATCGGCAACGATCAAGACGAAGCAAATGCGACGGAACCCGTGTCGGGCACGTTCACGACGGCGGCTGGCCTGACGATTACGTGGTCTGCGGATTCCGGCAAGACGGGTTTTTCGGAGGTCGCGTATGATTTCGCCATCGTGGGCGGCGTGGTCTCCGCGCTCGGCGGCGCGACCAAATGCAACGTGCTGGGCAAGGTCTGGGCGGATGGCGAGGCAGAGCCGAGCTGGGAGATCTTTGCGGAGAACCAGTCCCTTGGCAACCGCTTCACGAAAACCATCAGCGGGCTTGCACGCGGAACGGCCTACAATTACAAGCTCTGCGCCGTTGGCGACGATGAGTCGGTAACGGACATCGTCACGGGCACGATCACGACGCATGGTGTCCACGGCGATGGGGACGTCGGTTCGCCCTACACGGAGCTCTACGACGACGGCACGAACGTCTTCTGGGTGGTGAAAGACTTTGAGCGCTTGGTCGACATCCGCAAGAACGACACGAACGGCTTCACCTACGACGACTTCTACCACTATGACGGAAGCGACATGGCGTTCGTCGACGAGCTGGGGCACATAATCCCGCACGAGATCGACACGTGGAACAAGAACGGCATGTCGCTCATCTGGGTGCGGCTTCCCGAAATGGTCAACGGCACGAAGTTCACGATGTGTTACCGCAGCCCGCTCGTCGATCCTCTGCCGGTCGTGGGCAACACGTTCGAGCGTTACGTCGGCGTGTGGCACATGAACGAGACGAAGAACGGCGTGGTGGAGCTGAAGGACTCGACGGTCAACGACCACGCCGGCGAAACGCATGCGGAGTCGCTCGCCGGGATCAACGCGGGACAGATGATCGGCGGCAACTGCCGCCGCGTGGCGCAGGTGCCGGGTTCGTCCTCTACCTACGGACGCATCATCGTGTTCAACGGCAGGGACGATCTGATCCGCACGGGCGTCGGCAACGTGTTCACGTACTCCGGCTGGTACAAGCTGGCGGAGAAGCCACCGAAGTGGGGGTACCTCGTGAGCCGCAAGACGATGGACCAGGACGTCGGTTGGGGTATCCAGTGCGAGGAGACTTCGACCGGCAGGCTTCGCGTCTGGTCGGGATCGAGCGAAAAGGGCAAGTACCAGCTCTTCAATACGACGGACTTCGGTACGTCTTGGCACTATTGGACGTTCGTCTACGACGGGAGTGTCAACCCGGACGGCACCACCAACCGGCTCTTCCACGCCTACATGGACGGAGAGGAGTTGCCCAGCACCGTCACCAACTTCGTGCTCAAGTATCCGGTTGTGAACGACGCGAACGCCACCTACGAAAATCTCGTCATCGGCGGACAGCAGATCGGTACGGGCGCGTTCAACGGCTTTGTCGACGAGGTGCGCTACTCGAAGGGCATGCGTTCGCCGGACTGGATCAAGGCGGAATACCTTTCCACGCGGCAGAAGGATAACGCGTTCGTCACGAAGGGGACGGAGGTCTACTGTGGCGTGGAGTCCCCCGTCCCGGTCGTGGTGTGGGAGAGGGGCGTGGGACTGCCCGACACGATCATCGACGTGAGCTACGCCTACGTGCAGTTCGCGGGCACCGTCACGTACTGCGGTCTGGACGCCACCGAGTGCCGCATCGAATACCAGCTGTGGGTGGACGGCGAATCGGAGCCGGAGACCTGGACGACGCTGATTGACCACGTGACGGCGGGGAGGCGCTTCTCGATCCCCGTGACGGGCCTGAAGCAGGACATGCCGTACAACTTCCGCATTCGCGCCGTCAACGTGGTGAACGGACATGAGCAGCAGAACCGCGAACACGTCGGGTCCTTCCGTACGACCGGCAACGTCAACATGGCGGACGTCGAAGGCGAACTCATCCGCCTTGATGACAAGTTCGTTCACCGCTATCGGGCGGGCACGTACACCTTCACGACGCCGGACTACGTGACGAACGTGGAGATCATGGTGGTTGGCGGCGGTGGCGCGGGTGGTTACGGAATCGGCGGCGGCGGCGGCGGCGGCGGCCTCTTCTACAGCCAGTCGTACCCCGTGACGACGAACACGACCTACAAAATCCACGTCGGCACGGGCGGCATCGCTCCGTCGAACACCACGACGGCAGCCGCGCACGGCAACGGCGAAATCTCCTATTTTGCGCTCGCGAGCGACGAGGCGAATCCCCTGATCCGCATGCACGGCGGCGGTGGCGGCGGCAGCTATGCGGACAACGAAGCCATCGCCAAGGGCGCCGACGGCGCGTCCGGCGGCGGTGGAACGTACGCACTTCTCGGCGGCAGCCCGGCCATGCTGGGCCTTCCAGAAGAATTCCGCCCATTCGGCCATGTCGGTGGACGCGGCAACGACAAACTGGATGGCGGCAACACGATTGGCAAAGCGGCGGCGGGCGGCGGCGGCGGCGCGGGGCGCGCCGGCACGTCGGCGTCGTTTGATAGTTGGTATGGCGGCGGTGCCGGCGGCGTGGGCTTGGGTAACTCGATGACGGGCGAGACGCTCTTCTACGGTGCGGGCGGCGGTGGCGGCTATGCCTACAGGGACGATTCGGATAAAGGCGACGGCAGCAACTTCACCAAGCCGGGTGGCGGTGGTTCCGGCATCGGCGGAAATGCGGCGGACATCAGGAACGGTACGCTCGCCACATCCGGCGTTCCCAACACGGGTGCGGGCGGCGGCGGCGGCTCCAAGAGGGATTTTAACGAAAAGACGCCGAACGAATTCTGGCAGGGCGGCAACGGCGGCGACGGCGTGGTGCTGATCTCCTACGAGGTTCACGGTCGCGACCCCATCGCCGAGGAGCCGCGCATCATGATGACCCTCTGCGATTATACGGACGAGAAGGGCTACGCCGACATCGGCTATCGCATCTACTGGGCAGGCATCCAGATGGAAACGGACGATCTCTACGTCCTGTACAGCACGTCCAGCTCGAATGAGGTCGCCAACGGCGAGGGCGTGTGGGTGAAGGCCGTGTCCGACACTGTCGGCATCGGCGACACCACCTTCACCCCGCCGGAAGTCGGTTATACGTACTGGGTGCGCCTCGTCGCCAGAAAGGAGGCCAACTCCTTCATGTATTCCGACGAGATCGCGTCCTTCTTCGTTCCCGCCATCCGAAACAACGGCTCGAACTGGCACATGCCGAACGCGGAGAGCAATCAGTTAGACAACGTCGACATCATGTACGCCCTCTACGACATGGATCCCGAGGCGCATCTTTACTTCTACTGGAGCGAGAACGAGGACGACGTAAACGGCGACACCGCGCCGTCTGGCACGGGTGTCCACTTCCTCGACCTGGGGACGGGAAGGCAGTCGAACGACGGCACGATCAACCTTCCCGCGTCGGTGGGCTTCGAGCGCAACAAGGTCTATTACACGCGCTTTGCGACGGGCAACGAGGCGGGAACCAAGTACTTCCTCTCGCCGCGCACCATGGAACTCCAGACAATCGACAAGCCGCGCGTCATCTTCCCAGAGGCGACGTGGTCGAACAACGTTGCGACGGTCGAGTTCATTGAGACTACCTCGCACCTCGATCCCCAGACGGTTGACCTCGTCGCCTACTACGGGACTACGAACGAAGTATTTCGCGACAATGGCAAGGTGAAGGACATGGCCAATGCGATAAGCAGTACCGCACACGCCGTGAACCTTGGCAAATGTTTCCACTACCCCGACGGCATGGAGACCGTCACGCAGTTTCCGCTGTGGTCTCCGGTCAACACGAACTACTACTTGCGCCTGACGCTTGAGACGAATGGCGTCATCGTCGCCATTTCGCAGCGTTACCAGTCTCTCGATGTTATCACTGCCGTTCCCACAAACACGCTCCTCATCTATGTGAACGAGACGCCGCACGTGAGCTGCTACGGCGACGACCCCGCGACACCGTCCTACAACGTTTCCTACGGCGGGTACACCGAAGGCCCCGGCTGGGACCACTGGACGAACGCGATGCAGCTTGTGGGTGCGCCGTATTGTCCGGTCACCGCGTACTCCCCGTCCGGGCAGTACGACATCACGCAGGGGAATCTCGATCTTCCACACAAGGAGCCGTACTGGCACACCGAACCGGTGATAGACCCAGAGACAGGCGCGCAGGTAATTGATCCCGAGACACAGCAGCCAGTAACCCAATCCGTCCCCTACTACTACATGCTCTGTTACACCAGCTCGCGGCACATCGTCACGAACGCCATCTTCTCGCTTTCCATCGATGACATTTCGCTCCCCTACACGGGCGAGCCAGTTGACACAAGCTCACTTGTCTGCATGACGAACTGCGAACCCAGAAACAGCTTGCCGGTCTCGTACCAGTACCGCGTCGGCACGAACGAATGGACTTCGACCATGCCGTCCGGCTACACCGACGTGGGCAATTTCATCGTGCAGTTCAAGGCATCGGCCGAGAGCCACGACGATGTGTTCGGCACGTTCATGGTGTTTGTGACGCCGGCACCGCTCACGGCGACGATCACAACCCCGGACATCCCCTACACCGGCGATGCGCAGATTCCCGTCGTCACGACGAACGTGACGGGTCTCATGCATGGCGACATCAATCCGCTGACATGCTCGTTCCGCGACGAGTCGGGCGAATGGCTGGACGATTTGCCCTCGTTTACGCAGCCTGGCACATACAAGCTCTTCTTCCGTGTCGAGGCTCAGAACCACACGACGTTCGTGACCAACTGCACCTTCACGATAACGGGGTGGGATTTCATGATCAACATGGACGGCGCGACCGGTTACGCGACGCCGATTTCCATGGGGCGGCCGAGATGGCTCATCGACAGTTCAGGCAAGACGGGCGAACAGCTTGCGGACAACACGACCCGCTACGAGGCGCTTAACGCGATCTGCCCCAACGGGCTTCGCCTGTGGCAGAACTACGTCATAGAGCGTACGGACTTCGGCAAGAAGGTGGTCGCGACGATCATGCAGCGGGGCAGCACAGTGAACCCGAATGCGTTCGTCGTCCACTTCCCCAACATCGAGCCGCTCGCGGAAGCGGTGACAGGCCTGCGCGTGCACTACCGCCTCGACAAGAAGCTAAAAGGCGAAAGCGAATTCACGCAGGGTGAATTGACGAGCAAGTACGAGACGAACATTCCTCTTGCGCCTGGCGATCCGACTGGCCTCTACGTGTTCAACCTCGTCTTCACCCCGACGAACGAGCTTTACACGGGCGAGTCTGTGATCTCCTCGGTCACGACGATCGGCGTCCTGCGCGTGGAGAGCGCGATGACGAACACGATGATGGCTGTCCCCTGGCTGTCGATGTCTCTCGACAGCACGAACGAGATCGCTGTTGCCGCCTCCGAGGTGGTGAACCCGAACAGCGTCGGCGCGAGCCAGATTCTCTACTGGGATCCCGAGACCGACAAATACAGGAAGTGGAACAAAGACGGTGATGGCTGGGCTTCGATCCCGACGGTCAACATGAGTGGCGTTTCCGAGGCTGCGGCTGACACGACTCGCCTTCCGCTAGGCAGCGCATTCTGGCTCGGCCGCAACGCACCGATTGCGCTCGACGGATCGACAAACTATATCTATCTGATTGGACGGTACGCTGGGGAGGCCGGGACAGTCACGATCGCAGGGGGCGACGGCGAGACGCTGACGCCAACGATGGTGACCAACCCGACGATGGAGCCGGTGGCGATCAACGACCTCGTGTGGAGCGGTGCGCGTGACGCTGGCGACCAGATCCTTATCCCGACTGAGGGTTCGAATCCGACCATCCTGACGTGGGACGGCACGAACTGGGGCGCGTCAGCGCTTGAGCAGTATGAGAAGAACGGTCGCATGAGGACGCGGGTGATACGCAAGACCGACTACACGATCCCGCCGGGTCGCGGCTTCTGGTACTACCGCAAGGCGTCGGGCGAGTTGAGCATTACGTTCCCCGTCAACTCCAACGATTAAGGGATAGACCGCCAAGTGAGACATCTGGAAAACATGGAAATGAAGCTGTGGCATTCTATACGGCGGGCGGTGTTTCTTTGCGGCGTGGCCGTAGGTGCTTTCTGTGTTCACGCGACGGAAGAAGTGATCTGGTGGCAGGTGGATGACGATCCAGACGTGGATACCTTTCACGATGGCATCAAGAAAGCAAGCGCGCTGGGCGCCGACGAGGCACGTATCGTCACGTCCTCCGGAGATTATCTGGTGATTCCGCCTCCCGATCAGGAGTCGCTTGAAGTTCCGATGGGCGGAGCATGGTATGCGGTGCTTCCGGAAAGCCCGGAGGGTCTCAGTTTCATGGTCGAGCTTGGGAATTGGGAGAATGGAGAGTGGGTGGGGATTGCGCATTCGCAGTCTTACACGTACGAGCAGCTTGCCAGCTACATCATTCATGACTGGAGCGGACCGGGCGCGACACCGGCCATAGGGCCTTGGGTCGCTGAAAGCTATGCCGTTCCCGAGCCGTCGAGCGGAATCCTGCTCCTGATCGGCGGCGGTTTGCTGGCTCTTAGGCGGAAGCGGCGGGGGTAGTGCGCGTGGACATGTCGCCCGAAAGCCGTTCCTGGAAGGATTATGCGTGGGCGATTGCGCTCGGATGCGTGTTCGCTGTTCTGTCCTGGTGGTGGGGCAGTGCCGAAGTCCCGCCAGATATGTGGGAGGATGTAGCCGTTGCGGCTGGGTTGCGTCCGCCGGTCGCTCCGTTCCCCGGTCTGTGGCATGGCTTCTCGTCGCTCTTGTTCAAGGCTGTGGGGCTTCGCGCAGGTCTGTGGATGCTCCATGCGCTTGGCCCATTTTCGCTTGGGCTGGTGGCAGCCGCTAGCTTCATGGTTTTCCACGAGTTGCTGCCGATGACGTTGCGCCTGCGCATGAAGCGCGTCGGATGGAGCCGGCTAATCGTCCGTCTCGTGCTGATGCAGGCTACCGTGTGCCTTGCGTGCGCGGAGCCCGTGTGGCGGGCGTGCAGGTTCTTCTCGCCGACCACGCTCCAGCTCCTGCTTACGGTGATTGCGGCGATCCTCTGCAGCCGCGCGTTCCGCCTCAAGTCTGTCGTTCGGGTATACGTGGCGGCTGGCGTACTGGGCATTCTGGCGGCGGAAACGCCGGTGGGACTCCTCGTGCCTGTCATTCTTGCGTCTGTGGGCTGGTGGAGAGGAATCGGCAGCTTGCCTGACCTTACGCCCAACCCGCTCGCGAATCCCCTGGTGCGTCTTATGGCGCTTCGCAGGATGACATACGCGTTCCTTGCAGGGTTCATTCCCGCAATCGTGGCCAACGCCGTGTTCTTCCTCTCGATGGACGGCATGGCGGCACATGGCTGGACCGGCGCGCAGTATGTGGTGCACGTGATAGCGCGCTACGGGCAGCTGCTTGTCTTTGCGGCGTCGCCGATCGGCTGGCTGTTCGTCTTCGGTTTTGTCGGGGTGCCGCTGGTGCTTGCGTCCGTTCTCGTCGGCAAGGCGACTGACGAGGACAAGTTCCTGCCTTACCGCTATGGTCTTTTCTTCGTGCTGGCGGGCGTGGTGGCGTTCCTGCAGGTTGCCGGTTGGAAGTCGTTCTGGTTCTGGGCATGGACCTCCGTGCCGAACGTCAAGTCAGACTATCTGCTCTTCCTGTGTGCGCTCGGAAGCGTTGTGACTCTAATGTTCTCGCTTTGCGTGACTGGAGTCGAGATATACTTCCGCAACTACAGGCGCATCGCGGTGACGCACTTCGAGGACGCGCTGGAGGATCCTGCGGCCGGGCCTGTGGCGAAGTCGTTCCGTCCCGTGGACCGCATCCGCCGGGTGCTGCTCCGGTGCGAGCCGCTCGTCTTGGCCGCGCTCGTGCTGCCGTTCCGGTGGCAGCCGGCGGCGAACGAGATGCGGTCGCTCGTGGGAGAGTTCGTGCGCCGGACGGCGGCGGAGTGCGGGAACGCCACGCGCCTTTTCACCGACGGCGCGATGGATGCCGGAGTCGAGGTGGCGGCGGCGGTGCAGGGGAAGCTGCTCCGCACGCTCTCCATGATGTCGGGCGGCGAGCCGCGCGAGGTGTACATCCGCGAGAGGGACGCTCTTGACGCGGAGGACAAGGATCTTCTCGCGACGGGCGCGTCGGACGCGCTGCGCACATGGGTGCGATACAGGCCCGAGCGGATGGCTGACGTGGCGATCCAGCTGGGGTTCGAGCTTTGGCGGCACGACAAGCTGCCAATGCCCGCTTGCGGCGGATTCGTGGCGTACCCGAATGGCGCTCCAGACGGAAACTGGGCGCAGGAAGGGGCGGCAAGCGCGCGCAGCCTCGCGAATCGGCTCCTGGCGCTCTACGAGAATGCCGATCCGATGGGCGTGGCTGACCGTTCGCTCAAGAGCGCCTTCATCTTCGCGCAGTGGCGGCTCGCGAGGATGTGCCGGATGCGGGCGGATTCGCTCGACAAGGCAAAGAAGACTGACGAGGCCATGGCGGAGTCCGGGCTGGCCGACCAGCTCGACCTGAAGAACGAGGCGTTTACGCAGCTGCGGCGGCAGATGGACTGGGTGGGACTGCAGAAGGGCGCGCGCCTTACGCTGCGCGAGGGACTCAAGCTCGGCCTCGACCGAGCCGACTTTCGCATGGCGCGCACGTACGCGCAGCAGGTGCTGGTATCCAACCCCGACGATTCCGCCGCGAACTTCGCGATCGGCATGGGCTACTTCGTGGAGGAGCAGTACGGCCGCGCGGAAATCTACCTGAAGCGCAGCCTCGCAAGCCGCCCTGACGAACCGGCGGCGCTGAACAATCTCGCCATCGCGCTGATGCGGCAGGGGCGCTACGCAGAGGCGGAGACGAACGCGCTCCACGCCCTGCGCGTCATGCCTGGGTCGAGCGCCGTTAAGAAGACGGTCGAAGCCATCCGAGAAAAGGCCAAGTCCGCGCTTCCGTCTCCTGCAGGCAAATGATAGAATAGTCATCGGACAACCGAAAGGAACGATATGAAGATTGCGTTGACGATGGTGGCGGCTGTGGCGCCGCTGGTGATCGGCTTGGCGAAGGAGAAGCCCGGGAACGGAATGCCCGAGGCGGCGCGGCCCGAGGTGTTGTCGGCCGTGTCGGCCGCGGCGGCGAAGCCGCATCCGCGCCTCTTCGCGGATGCCGCCGGTTTCGAGAGCCTCAAGGAGCGGATCGGCAAGGAGGAGCTGCTGAAGGCAGGCGCGGAGCATGTGCGCGCGGTTGCCGACATGATGGTGCCATTGCCGCTGTCTGAGCGCATCAAGCAGGGCAAGCGGCTCCTCACCGTGAGCCGCACGGCCCTCTATCGCATCGCGACGCTCGCCATGGCGTACCGCCTCTACGGCGACAAGGCGCACCTCGACCGCGCCGTCGCCGAGATGCGTGCCGTCTGCGCGTTCGAGGACTGGAATCCGTCCCACTTCCTCGACGTGGGCGAGATGTCCCTCGCCGTCGCCGTCGGCTACGACTGGCTCTACGCCGACCTCGACGAGGCGACGCGCAAGGAGATCGCCGCCGGGCTGCGCCGCTGCGGACTCGACGCTAGCCTGAAGCGGTTGGGCTGGATCCGCGCGCACAACAACTGGGGCCAGGTCTGCCACGCCGGCATCCTTTCCGCCGCGCTTGCGCTCGCGGAGGAGGACCCCGCCGACGCCGCCCGCTACGTCCAGCGGTGCATCGACATGCTGCCGATCTCGATGAAGGCGCTCGCCCCGAACGGCAACTACCCGGAGGGGCCCGGGTACTGGAGCTACGGCATGCACTTCAACGTGATCGCCATCGCGCTTCTCGAGGGCACGCTGGGCAGCGACTTCGGCCTTGCGTCTATGCCGGGCTTCCGCGAGGCTGGCTACTATCCAGACATCGTGACAGGACCGAGCGGGCAACCCTTCAACTATGCGGACGGCGGGGCCGGGAGGCGCGGCACCCACCCGGCGCTCTGGTGGTTCGCGAAGCGGTTCAAGTCACCGGACGTCTTGCGCTATCAGGAACTTGAGAACTTCAAGGCGTACGCCGCTCGGCGCGACAAGAGGATCACGACCCATGGGCATCGGCTTTTCCCTTTCGTGCTGTTCTGGATCGAGACGCCGCCGGCGTCTAGCGGTCCGTCGCGCCTGCCGCTCGTGTGGGACGGGCAGGGCCCTGTGCCGATCACGATCCAGCGGTCTAGCTGGAACGACGACGAGGCGCTGTTCGTGGGCCTGAAGGGCGGTAGCCCGTCTGGCCCGCATGGCCACATGGACGGCGGGTCGTTCGTGATGGACACGAAGGGCGTGCGCTGGGCGGTCGACATCGGCGCCGAGGGCTACTACGGCATAGAGAGCCGCGGCATGAACCTCTGGAGCTCCGCGCAGGATTCCGACCGCTGGAGAGTGTTCCGGCTCAGCACCTGGAGCCACAACGTTCCGATGATCGACGGCTGCCAGCAGCTGGTGAAAGGCGCGGCAAGGGTGACGGAGGTGAAGCGGGAAGGCGCCTCGTCAGAGGTGACGCTCGACCTCTCCTCTCTCTACACTAACGCCACATCCGTCGTGCGCAAGGGCGCGATGGCGTCGGACGGCCGTCGCTATCTGCTGCGCGACACTTTCGCTGGCGTGCGGCCAGGCGCGCAGATCCGCTGGGCGATGATGACGTGCGCGGAGCCGGCCGTGGACGGCGACAAGGTGACGCTGCGCCAGAACGGCAAGACGCTCACGCTCGTGCAGTGCGGCGCGCAGAAGGGCGAGTGGACAATCGGCGACGGTCAGGGCCCGAACGAGTGGGACAGCAAGAACCGTGGCTGCCGCCAGCTGCTGTTCACGGTCTCTGCCACCGCCGAAGGCACCGCCGACCTCGCGGTCAAGTTCAGCTTCTGAGGCCACGGTCGCCAAGACGCGGCGCGGGGCGCGCCGCAAACGTTTCCGCCGCGCCTCGCGGCGCCCCTGTCGCGGCGCCCCTTGCGGGGCGGGCGGCGGTGTGCTACAATAGCGCCATCTCTAAACTACCATACCACACAGACTACCGAACAGCTATGACCCTAGAAGAGCAAGTGAAGATTGTCGTCGACGCGCTGGTCGACAAGAAGGCCGAGGACGTCAGGACGTACGACGTGCGCGGCGTCTCCGGACTCTGCGACGTGTTCGTGGTGGCGACGGGCGTCGCTGCGCCGCACCTCAAGGGCCTCGTCGCCGGCGTGCAGCAGGCGATGAAGGCGGCGGGCGTGGCGTCGTTCCGCACGTCGGGCGACCCCGAGAGTGGCTGGATCGTGATCGACTACGTGGATGTGGTCGTCCACGTGTTCTCGCCAGAGGCGCGCGCATACTACGCACTCGAGAAGATCTGGGATGGCGTTCCCGCGTTCCCATAACCACCAGACCACCAAACTACCTAACCAGCAAACTTTGTATTCACGAGGACTATCCAAATGCACATCAAGAGCACTTTATTCGTCGCCGGCATCGCGCTGGCAACCGTCGCGTTCGCAGAGGAGCTGGCCCCGTTCCCCACATGGGGCGAGCCGTACGCCGTCACGAAGGGGCCGCACGAGCATCTCTTCGCGAGCTACTTCGCGATCGACTCGTGGAGCCCGAACCACCGCTACGTGTCCGTCCTTGAGACCGACCTCAACGGCCGCCTCCCCGAGCCGAACGAGCGCTGCACGCTTGGCCTCGTGGACCTGCAGGACGGCAACAAGTTCATTCCCGTCACCACCACGGCGTGCTGGAACTTCCAGGAGGCCGCGATGGCGCACTGGATCGACGACGACACGCTTCTCTTCAACGACGTGCGCAACGGCAAGTTCGTGACGGTGATCATGAACTGGAAGACGAAGGCCGAGGGACCGCACGTGGGCCGTGTCGATCAACTACGCGCGCCTCTCCCTCACGCGTCCCGACTACGGCTACGCCGGTCCCGGACAGGACGCCCGCGAGGACGTGGAGTGGCCGGAGGACGACGGCCTGTGGGTGATGGACCTCAAGACCGGCGAGCACAAGCTCATCCTCTCGGTCGCGCAGGGCCGCAGCCTCATGCCCGCCACGCAGGCGGACCCGAAGAAGCCCGGCCACCCTCTCGCCTACTACTGCCACACGGTCATCCAGAAGGACAAGGCCGGCTCGCACATCTTCTTCCTCGCGCGCTCGGTCGACTGGTTCGACAAGAAGGTCCACAAGGCGTCGCGCTGGCACACGACGTCCTTCACCGTCCGCAAGGACGGCACGGAGCTGCGCCGCTGCTTCAAGGACGGCTGGGCCGGTTCGCACTTCAACTGGGCGCCGGACGGCAGCCCGAAGCTGCTCGTCACGGCGGCGTGGGACGGACACATCAAGGGCGAGTGGGGACGCACGGCGTGGAGCCCCGTGGAGTTCACGGTCGGCGAGGAGGAGAAGGTTCGCCGCATCGGCGCGGGCGTACTCGACTGGGACTGGCACTGCATCTATTCCCCCGACGGCAAGTTCATGAGCGGCGACACGTACTGGAACGCCAATTTCGAGCGCCCGTTCGTGCTGGTCCGCCTTGCAGACGGCATGACGATGCCGATGGGCGCGTTCTTCGTGCCCGAGCCGTACCGCCAGACCTACTGGCGCTGCGACCTCCACGCTCGCTATCGTCCGGACGGCAAGCAGATCGGCTTCAATTCGGTGCACGAGGGCAGCCGCCAGGTGTACATCCGCGACATCAAGTAGGCGCGAGGTACATAGCACATGACGGCAAGAACGTTCTCGATCGGCCTCCTTGCCGCCATGGCGGCTTGCGTGGCGCAGGCAGCCGTGTTCAACGTGCGCGACTACGGCGCGAAGGGCGACGGCACATCCAAGGATACGGCCGCTGTGCAGAAGGCCGTCGACGCTGCAAGCGCTGCGGGCGGCGGCGAGGTGCTGCTTCCCAAGGGCACGTATCTCTGCGGCTCCGTGTTCCTGAAGAGCGGTGTCGACTTCCATCTCGCCGAGGACGC
The DNA here is from genome assembly GCA_902769585.1 of uncultured bacterium. GTDB lineage: Bacteria > Verrucomicrobiota > Kiritimatiellia > RFP12 > UBA1067 > RUG572. The sequence goes on along the minus strand of CACXPT010000094.1, from coordinate 11,595 downwards.
GACGCTCAAGGGCAGTCCCGACCCGGCGGACTACAACGCGCTCGACGTCGCGCCGCAGAACTGGGGCAGGCTGGGCAGCGGCGACAACATAAGCGGCGGACACCTCATCCTCTGCATCGAGCAGAAGAACGTCACCCTGCGCGGACCTGGCAAGGTGGACGGCAACGTGAAGGCGTTCCTCAAGATGCCCGACGGCTCGCATCCGGCGAACAAGCTCAAGATTCCGTGGCGTCCGGCGCAGATGGTGTGGTTCGTGGAGTCGCGAGACATCACGATCCGCGACATCGAGCTGGCCGATGCTCCGTACTGGAGCTGCTTCGTCTACGGCTGCGAGGACGTGACGGTGGACAACGCCTACATCCACACGGTTCGCCAGCCGCACACGTACAACGGCGACGGGCTTGACATCGACTCGTCGCGCCGCGTGCGCGTGACGGACTGCCGCATCTTCACGGCCGACGACTCCATCACCATCCGCGCGGCGGGGCAGAACCGGCTCAAGAACGACGGTCCCTGCGCGGACGTGACGGTGTCCAACTGCACGTTCTCGTCCGACTGCAACGCCATACGCCTCGGCGTGGGCAACGGCCGCATCCGCGACTGCTCGTTCGAGGACATCTGCATCGAGAACACGCGCTACGCCGTCAATGCCGTCGGCGCGTGGTCGCGTCCCGAGCCAGGCGTGGACATCTCTAACGTGTCGTTCCGCGACATGACGATCGACGCGAAGGCGTTCTGCAAGTTCTACTACAAGCACGCGACGAAGAGCGTCTTCGACGGCATCACCTTCCGGCATGTGCGCGGGAAGGTGCGCGAGCCGTCGATCTTCGACGACACGCCCGCGCGTCCGTTCCGCAACCTGAAGTTCGAGGACGTGCTCATAGCGGGCGAGACGTCCCCGCGCGTCGTGCTGTCCGCGGATGCGGCGATGCCGAAGGACGTGCTGTACACGCGCGGCGGCGTGACCGACGCCGCAGGGCTGTTCGCCCAGGACGGGAAGGTCTGCCGCCTCGCGTGGGACGGCGCCGGCGAGAAGCCGGTGCTGGCGCTCGATTTCGACGGGCCGTCCGTGGGCGGGTACGCGGTCTTCAGCGTGAAGGAGGCGAAGGGGCTGCCCACGCTGCGCCTCGCATACGCCAACCATCCTGACGGCCTTGGCGAGAAGGGGTGCTTCTCGCGCGAGACAAGCGCGCGCTACCTGGGGCCTGATTTCGACATCCCCGTCCTCCCCGGCAACATCAACCGGCACGAGATCTACTCCATCGGACGCACCGGCCTCTACGTGGCGCCGCTCATCCAGGGGCAGGAGCGCTACGTGCGCGTGCAGCTGGACACGCCAGGCGAGGTGGCGATCGATGCGTTGGCGATCGTCAACGCGGAAGTGTTCTCCTCCGAGCCGCGGCGCGGCTCGTTCCGCTGCTCCGACGATCGGCTGACGCGCCTGTGGGACATCAGCGTGTGGACGTGCCAGCTCGCGAGCTTCCCCAACCACGACGCATGGCGCATCGTCGCGGGGCGCCTCCTTCCGCGCAAGCTGGAGCAGGGCGAAGCCGATTGCTGGCGGCGGCAGCCTGCGGCGGCGGACGGCACGCTTCGCATCGACTACGAATTCGACGCGAACCCGCACTTCCCGGTCGGCAGATTCGAGATCCTCGTGGGCGAAAGCCGCATCTCCGTGGCTCAGAACGCGACGAACGAGGTGCGTCACCTGGAGGTACCGGTGAAGAAGGGCGACCGCATCGGTCTTTCCGTGCCGAAGGAGTCGTGGCCAGTGGTGTGGTGCATGACGCTTGGCGGGCAGAGCATTATGGATCTCGCGGGGTGGGACTACGCGCGCACGCTTCCGTACATCGCCGACGGCGCGAAGCGCGACCGCCTGATCTGGAGCGGCGACCTGTGGTGGGCGGAGCGCAACATGTTCTACGCCTTCGGCGGCGAATCTCCGTACATGAAGGGGAGCGTGAAGATGCTCGCGTTCAACCGCACGCCCGAGGGCTACGTCCACGCCTCGCCCTACGCTGAGCGTTCCGTGCGTCCGCCTACGGGCGACTACGGCCCGTTCGGGTCCGACGAGTTTGCCGCGTGGTTCGTGCCGGTGACGTGGGACTACTACCTCTACACCGCGGACCGCGAGACGCTGCGCGACGTGTGGCTGGACGTGGCGGCGCTCATGCGCTACCTCAACGCGCATCGGCGCGGCGACGGCATCTTCGAGCAGCGCAAGGAGACGTGCAAGCACGCTGCGGGGCTTCAGTTCGGCGGCACGTCGCTTCACCACCGCTCGTACATGAACATCCTCCTGTGGAAGACGCTCGAGGACGCGGCGTCAATCGCGGCGGCGCTTAGGCACGACCACGAGGCGGCGGTGTGGCGCGCGGACGCGAGACGGTTCGCGGACATCGTGCGCAAGACGTTCTGGGACGAGGCTGGCGGGTTCTTCCGTCTCTCGGCCGAGGACGGGAGGATTGGCTTCGAGGCTAATGCGCTTGCGCTTGCCACTCGCTTCGCCACGCAGCAGGAGGCGGTTCGCATCATGCCGCAGCTGAAGTACAACGGCCATGGTAAGTTCCAGGCCCTCGCTGCGCGCGGCAAGTACGAGTACGGCGATGCGGCCGGCGCGCTGAAGGCGCTGGAGGACCACAACTGGTACAAGCTGCTCGATCCGTCGTGGAAGGGTTCTCTCACGGTTAGCGAGTGCATGGGCCTCCATCACAGGGGTTGGGGCGACGAGTCGCACCCGGACACCGCGATCGCCGGCATCTACTCGTCCTACGTCCTCGGCATCGTGCCGCTCACGCCCGGATTCCAGCGGTTCTCGTTCCGTCCCCAGACGGACGGTCTCACGTTCGCCGAAGGGACTGTCCCCACATACTTCGGCGACATCCGCGCGCGCTGGGAGAAGAAGGGTGAAGGCCTGTCGGTCACGATCACCATGCCGCCAGGTACGACGGGCGAATTCGTCTGGCGCGACCAGAAGCGAATCCTCTCGCCCGGCACGCACTCGTTTTGAAGGGTGAAAGGTGAAGGGTGAAAGGTGAAAGGAGCCGTGATGAGACGTCGTTCGTTTCTAGCTGTTGGCATGATGGCATTGGCGATGGCTGTGGTGCCGTATGCAGCGTGGGCGCAGAATTTGCTGTCTGGCACGCTGTTCCAGACCAACTCGCCGTTTGGGCGGCTGCCTGCCGGGTGGACGTGCAATAGCCCTTCGGCAGTGCGCTTGGAGGTCGATCACGTCGTGCGTCACGGAGACGCGCCGGCTGTGCGCGTCACGGCCGCGCCGGCCGAGCAACGTGTCTGGCACCTCATCACGCATCCCGTGCGCGACCTTCGACCGAACACGCCGTACACGATCAGCGTCTGGGCGAAGACGGAAGGCCTTTCCGCCGGATCCATGGCCTACATCTCGCTGAACTGCTTCGCGAACGGCAGGCGCCTGGCAGCGAACGATTCGGACAGCAAACTTGTCGGCACGAAGGACTGGACTCGCATCGTGAAGACCATCCCTGCTTTGCCGAAGGGGACCTCCGAGGCGAATTTCGTATTCTGCCTCTGTGGTTCCGGCACGGCTTGGTTCACCGAGCCGCAGGTGGAGCTGGGGACGGCGGCGACCGCCTACGCGCCGTCCGCCGAAGACCAGGCGTTGGCGAAGCGCATCGTCTCCGACCAGCGCGCCGCCGCCAAATGGCGCGCATCCCACAACATCGGTGATGGTGTGCCGTGCGTGGGAATCCTTGACCTCGGACTGCCTTCTCGCAAGGGGGCGTTCGGTTGCCCGTCCGATCCCGCGGTCTTCGAGAAGGCGCTCGCGGGACGCTATCGGACGGTGCGCCTCACTGGAGAAGAGGTTGCCAATGCGGCCATCCTTTCCAGCGCCAACATCTCTCTGTTGATTGTCCCGACTGGTTCGGCGTTTCCGGCGGCGGCGGCCGGGAGCCTGGTGGATTACCTGTCGACGGGTGGACAGCTCTTCACCTGCGGCGGCTACGCGTTCGACGATCCCGTCTGCCTCCGCGACGGCGGATGGGTGTCGCCCAAGACGTGCGTTGCGCCTGTTCCTGCCGGTACGGTCCCGGTGGTGCTACCGCCGGCGGCGAAATGGAGCAAGAGCGCGGTGTCGGAGACAGTGGGGCGCGACGTGACGGGGCCGGATGGCGCGGTCGGTGTGGAGCTGAGTACGCCGCGCATGGAGACGTACAACACGATGTCCGCGCCGCTGCCTTCCTTGAGGGGGCAATCTGTCATCAGCTTCCTCGCGCGCGGCGATGCCACGACGCCGCACGCCTGGTTCGAGCTCGTCGAGCAGGACGGCTCGCGCTGGCACGCGAAGCTTGACCTGACGTCCGACTGGAAGGAGTTCCGCCTGACGCAGACGCAGTTCGGCTACTGGTCGGACAATGCAAGCGTCGGGCGCGGCCATCCAGGTGATTTCGTGAAGTTCGACAACGTGCGGCGGATCAGCCTCGGCGTCGCGATCGACGTGGTGAAGGCGGGGATGCCGCATTCCTTCGCCGTTTGCGCGGTGAAGGCTGGCGTGGATCCGTATGACGCCGAGCGGAAACAGGGGCAGGTACCGCCGATCAACACGCGCACCGCGCGCATCCGCGACGCGATACATCCGCGGCCCGAGCAGATCGGCGTGTTCGATCCGTCGTTCGAGTTGCGTTCGGTGGCGAGCTTCTCGCTCGCTTCCGAGATGAAGGGCGTATTTCCGTCCGTCGAGCGGACGGGTCGTGTGGCAGGACTCTCCGCCATCGCGCAGCTGGGCGTGAACGGACACGGCTTCGGTCCCAACCGCGCGGCGTGGCGTCCGCTCCTCGCGTGCCGCGATGCCAACGGTGCGCCGCGCGGACACGCCGGCGCGATCGTCCACCACTACGTTGGCACGTTCGCCGGGTCCAGCTGGGCGTTCTTCGGCGTGGACGACGTAGACATTTTTGCGTCGGGAAGTCAGGTGGCGGAGACGCTCATCGTGCCAGTGGTCGATGCGCTCCTGAACCGACTCTACCTCTTCGGAACGGCGGGAGAGTACGCCTGCTATCGCGTCGGCGAGAAGGCGATGCTTCGCACGCGCGTGGCGAACTACGGCGCGCCTCGCACCGTCACGGTGCGGTTCACGCTGACCGACGAGTCGGGGCGTATGGTGGCGAAGTTCGACCGTTCGTGCTCGGCCGTTGGCGGCCAGACGAACGTGGAGATCGACTGGACGGTGCCGTCCGACGCGCCAGACTTCCTGTACCTCACGGCCGAACTGCTCGAAGGGGATTGCCTGCGCGACCGAGAGCAGGGCGCGATCGTGGTGTGGAATGACCGCGTGATCACGCAGGGGCCGCGTCTGAAGAAGGACGGTCTGCGATTGACGATCGGTGGCGAATCGCGCTTCTTCATGGGCAACCAGACGTTCTGGGGGCAGCACGGATCCGTTACGGCCAGCTCGCCGCTGCGGTTCTACGAGGACTTCCGCCAGATGCGCGCGTTCGGTCTGCGCTGGACGCGGTGCTTTCTGCCGTGCCGCGACGAGAAGGAGAAGCGCGATTCCGACGCGGTGGTGCAGCTGGCGCAGAAGTTCGGCATCGTCCTCTACCACACGCCTAACCTCGGCAACACGCGCGACGCCGCGCGCCTCGCGGCGGAGAATGCCGCGATGCGCGAGATCGCCACGCGCTACCGCAACGTGCCGGGGCTTGCGATCGACATCTGCAACGAGCCGAGCATGAAGGAGCCGCCGTCGCGCGGCGCCACGGACGCGCAGCGCGCGTGGGCGCGGACGAACCGCGCCGCCGCGAAGGAGGTGCGTCCAGACCTGCAGATCTCGGTGGGCTGGAGCCAGGGCTGGGCCGGCGGCGGCGCCACGAAGGACCCGCAGGTGGCTTCGCTCGACCTCGACTTCACGGACCGCCACTACTACGGTTCGCCAGTGCGCATGCCGCAGGAGATGAAGGACGTGGACCTGCGCGTGCTCGGCAAGCCGCTCATCATCGGCGAGTGCGGGGCGAAGAACCATCCCACGTTCAAGACGAGCGACCCGTGGGGACACGGCGACGACGACGAGTCGTACGACAGGCGTTTCCGCTACCTGGTCTCGCACGCCTTCGGCCTAGGCGCGACGGCGCTCCTCTCGTGGCACTGGCGCGACCCGATGGAGGGCATCTTCCCGTGCGGGCTCGTGCATGCCACTAACGTGCCGCGTCCAACGGCGCTTCTCTTCGGGAAAATGGCGCGCACGTTCGGTCGGCTCGAGCTCGTGGACAACCCGCCGGACGTGGTGGTGCTGATGGACGAGGAGGTGCGGCAGTCGCCCGATGCCGCCCGTGCGGCGTCTATCACCGCTGCGCACGACCTCGATGACGCGCTACTATGGTGGGGCGCGAACTGGAGCAAGCTCACGTCGTCGCGCGCGGCCGACATTCCGCCGACCGTCAAGCTGGTGCTGAAGCCGGAGGATTTCGCGGACGCGGCGGCGCGGCGCGACGCGGTGGGCGCACGCCTGCGCGCGGCGGGTTGCGCGTTTACGCGGCGGGCAGAGGATCCCGAGACGCTGGAGACGTTCCGCGTGCCTGGGAAGGGGGCGACGGGCTGGGTGTTCTGGAACGGCGGCGAGTCGCCCGTGGAGGTGCGGCGCGGCGGCCACAGTCTATCTGTCGGGCCGAAGCGCGTCGGTTATCTGCAGATCGCGGATGACGGAACGTTGCAGATTCGCGAGGAACTCTGATTTTATGGTATACTAGATGTGCCTTGGCGGCATGGTGCCGCATTGGGCACATAAAAAACAAGGAGATGTCATGGCAGTAACAGAGACGACAACGGAATCTTGGGGTTCACGTCTTGGAAGTTCCATCAAAGGCGTGGTGATCGGGCTTGCGCTTTTCATAGCGGGATTCCCGGTCCTGTTCTGGAACGAGGGAGACTCGGTCAAGACGGCCAAGGCGATCGACGAAGGCGAGGGGGCTTGCATAGCGGTGGAGTCGAACGCCTCCGTCGATCAGGAGATGGAAGGCAAGTTGGTCCACATGAGCGGGAAGGCCGACACCAAGGATGTCCTCACGGACGACACGTTCGGCATCTCCGCGACTGCGATCCGCCTGGAGCGCAATGTGGAGATGTACCAGTGGATCGAGGAGTCGCGTACCTCTGAGAAGAAGAAGCTGGGCGGCAGTGTCGAGAAGGTCACCACCTATACCTACAAGAAGGCTTGGATGCCGACCGCGATCGATTCGAGCGGGTTCAAGGAGCAGGGGCATGACAATCCCGGCATGATGGAGTTCGAGTCGCAGAAGATGCAGGCCGCCAACGTCACGTTTGGCGCGTTCCGCTTGAACGAAAGCCAGATCGACCACATAGGTTCGGCGCAACAGTATGCGTTTCCCACGGGGTTCGTGTGCAAGGTGGAACGCGTCAAGGTCCAGGGCGGCACGATCTACGTGCCGAACGCTGAGACGCGCAACAACGCGCTCAACACACGCGACGTCGCTTCGCAGACCCGCATCGGCGACATGCGCGTGACGTTCCGAGTGGTCTATCCGCACGACGTCTCGGTCATCGCCAAGCAGCATGGCGACACGTTCGTCGCCTACACGGCTAAGAACGGGAAGAAGCTGAGCTACATCGAGGACGGCGTCAAGGACGCGGCAGAGATGTTCGAGACGGCGCGCACGAACAACGCGATCATGACGTGGCTCATCCGCGTCGGCGGATTCCTCATGATGTTCATAGGCCTCTCGATGGTGTTCAAGCCGCTGAGCGTGCTTGCGGACGTGCTGCCGATCCTCGGCGACATCGTCGAGATGGGCATGGGCCTCGTGGCTGGACTTATTGCGTTCATCTGCTCGCTCGTGACGATCGCCATCGCATGGCTGTTCTATCGTCCGGTGCTGGGCATTATCCTGTTGGCGGTTGCTGGATTCTTCGGATGGATACTCATCAAGAAGCGCATGGCGGCAAAGGCCGCGAAGGCGGCGTCTGGCGCAGCGCCCGCCGCGGCATGATCACGGGAATGGCGGCTCTAGCCGCCTAGCGGACGCGGTACTCGGCGCGCGGGGCGTCTCCCTCGTCGAGTACCGCTTTCATTTTACGGACAAGTCCGTCTGCGGATTCGAAGAGCAGGATGCCGTCGAACAGCGACTGGAAGTTCGGCTTCTCCTTGTAGCCGTAGATGCGGACGTCGCGGCCGGCCAGCTTCTTGATCTGCTTCATGGCGTCAGCTTCGTGGCCGATGCCGTCGATCAGTTTCTCCTTGAGGGCGTCCTCCGCCGAGAAGATTCGTCCGTCCGCGAGCTGGCGTACCGTCTCCAGCGGCAGGTGGCGCCCTTTTGCGACGATGGAGACGAACCGTTCGTGTAGCTGGCTGATCGGACGTTTCAGTATGGCGACGTGGTTCGTGTCGACAGGCTTCAGCGGATTGAGAAGGTCCTTGTTGTCGCCAGACGCGATGGTGACGCCTTCGAGGCCGATCTTGCGGGCAAGTTCGGCGATGTTGATGCTGCTCATGATCACCCCGATGGATCCGGTGAGAGTGGTGGGGCGCGCCATTATCCACGTGGCAGGCGCGGCGGCGTAATAGCCGCCGGAGCAGCACAGGTCGCCCATGTGGACGAACACGAAGCGGTTGGTGTTCGAGTTGCGGAAACGGCATATCGCGTCGTGCAGCTCGTCCGAGATCGTCACTCCGCCGCCAGGAGAATCTATGTCGAGATAAAGTCCACGGATTGTCTTGTCCTTGGTTGCTGCCCGGATCTTGCGGAGCGCGGTCGGCGCGCCCGTGTCCTCTGTGGGGTCGAAGATGTTGCGCTGAATGCTTTCCGAGATGACGCCGCGCAGGCGTATCTTGAGGACGTGCGCTGCGTTCTCGCCTCCTTTGCCAGACAGCCATGTCTTCTTGAAAGGCGCTTCGTCCTGCGGTCGCGTCTCGGCAAGTTTGTCCATGGCTTTCGACATGTCCGAGTTGCTCATCGACGTGCAGCCGCGGATGCAGAATGCGACCATTGCGAACATCAGCGTCATGATTCCGACGAGTATTCCTACTGACGACAGGCATCCGATGAGACAGCCTTTTTGAGTGTTTTCTTCCATGGCGGTATTTCTTTTCTTGCTTGGGTTGCGATGTGGGAGCGTCAGTCGAGAGGGCGCACGGCGACAATCGCCTTGAGAGTGTGCGAGGTGCCGGGGGCGAGAGTGTAGGCCCTGTCGCGGTATAGCGTGGCACCCTCCACGCAGAGGAAGTGTCGCCCGTAGTCAGGGTCGTCGGATTCGCCGAACGCGGAGAAGTCGGGGCCGGAGTTCCACATCACGAACTTGATGTTGCCTTCGTAGGAGATGTCGATCACGCGCTTCAGCACCGGATCCTTCAGCAGGTGGCGATGCGGACCTTCTTCGAACACATAGCCTGGCTTGCCGACGGCGACCAGGCGGCAGGGGAAATCGCCTTTCCACACGCGCTTGTCGCCCATGTCCGCCTCTCCCTTCCAGAAGTAGCGTGCGCCATCAGTGCCTGTGACGGTACACCGCATGGTGTCGCCTACGCGGTAGTACGGGTGGAATCCCTCTGTGCAGGCGTAAGGCTCGTTGCCGGTGTTCGTGACGGTGAAGGTGGCTTTGAGGGTGGAGTCCAGCTCGTAGGTCAGCTCGGCGTGGAATTGGTGCGGCCATGCCTTGCGCGTCTCCGGCGTGTCGTCCAGCGCGAACACGACGCGGTTCTCCGAGCGTTCCTTCACCTTCCATTCCGCGTAGCTGGTGACGCCGTGTATTTTGCAGCCTTGCGGTCCTTCGAAAACGAACCACGGCCAGTAGATGGGCAGCCCTCCGTGTATCTGGACGCCTACGCCACGAGGGCACTTGGCGTAGGACTTGGGCAGGGCGAACACTTCTTCGCCGCCAGCGGGCCGCCAGCTGACGAGGCGCGCGCCGTATGTGTCCGCCACGGCCTTGCCGCCGTACGTAGACGTCAATTCCACAGTTGCGGCACTTGCGGCCATGGCCGCGGCCGCCGCCAGAAGCATTGTCTTTGCCTTTATGTCCATCGTCACCTCTCTCGCCACCGGCAAACATGCCGCGCAGCCCCGAAAGTATATCAAAATTCCACACTGCCCTGCGTATGCGATTTTAGTATCCTTTTGGAATGGACTGAGCGCGGGAAGATGTAATAGAATATACGCAAAACACGCAACGCAAGGAGAGTTTATGGACAATCTGACAAAGGCCGATTTTACGCGAATTCGCATGAACCTTGCGGTATTCTGTGCCGCGTTAGCGCTATGCGCGATTGCGGAGGACGCGTCGACTTCCGATCCGCTCGCCAGATTCTGGCTTGAGAACGACGGCAAGACGGTTCGCCGCCTGCCGGTGAACGTGGTGCCGGAGAACGTGTTCTGGGGGTTTGGCACACGCGACTTCCCGGACGGCATGAAGGCCTTCAACAGGATGATTGACGAGAGCGTCGCAAAAAGCACCTACAACTGCGTGACGCTCACGCTGCGCTGCAACCCCGAGCTGGGAGACCCCGAGACGATGGCCGCCGCGAAGACGGTCTGCGAAAAGGCCCACGCCGCGGGCATCAAGGTGTACATGGACACCGACCCGCGCATCGCGCGACGCGAGTTCTTCGCGCGTTGGCCGAAGGACATGCAGGGCATCGCGACCGTCGTCACTGCGGTGCCCACTAACGGCGTAGCAGCCTTCACGCACACGTTCAAGGATGCGACCGACCACATGACCGGCGGAGCGCGGAACTCGTACCGTCCGGTCTCGGCCCGCGTTGCCGCCGCGTTTGCCGTGCGAAAGTGCGCGGACGGGACGCTTGACCTCTCGAAGCGCCGTACCGTGGATGTCGCGGCAGATGTGTCGGTTAAGAATCGGCGCGACCAGAGTGGCGGCGGATACATGGACCGCGCCGATGCTATAGTGAAGGGAACGGCGACGGGTCTCGCAGCGAACGAGACGCTAGTCGTAACGCTCGAGGCCGACTACTTCTCCGTCGACGTGTTCTCGCCGCACATCATCCCGTTCGCGCGCGAGCTGATGGCGCGCTACAAGGCGCTCGGGGCGGACGGCGGCATGCGCGACGAGTGGGGCTTCATCCCGGACCACGCCCCCAGCCTGCACAAGTTCTGGTGGTCGCCGAACTTCGAGGCCGCGTACCGCGCCGCATGCGGACGGAGCCTGATGGATGACTTCCCGCTTATGGCGCTCGGCGCGAAGGGCGATGCCGCCCGCGCCGCGGCGATCGGCACGTTCATGAAGCTCGTTCTCGCCCGCAACGTCGAGATCGAGCGCGATTTCTACGAAACCGACAAGCGCCTCTTTGGCGCGGGCGTGTACGTGGCGAAGCACCCTACCTGGCACAGCGCCGTCTGTCCGCAGGAGTACTTCCACAACGGCCTCGACTGGTGGCAGGCCCCGCGCGACTGGGCGCAGGGCGACGAGAACGCGCCCATCTACGCCCTGAACGCGATGGCGAAGAAGTTCGGCGGTCCCGTGTGGCTCAACGAGGGCTACACCGCCACGCCCGAGCGCAACGTCTTCCGCGTGTGGACGTACGCGATGTGCGGCGGCAGACAGGTGTACCACGGACTCTACAGTGGCAACCCCCGGAAGGAGATGGCG
>CACXPT010000093.1 GCA_902769585.1 uncultured bacterium | reverse complement strand
GGCGCGAGGCGCACGTCGCGGAGGTCGAGGGAAAGATCCGGCTCGATCCGGAGCAGGTTCTCGGCAAGGGCGTCCACCTTCTTGCGTCCTAGCTGGTCGCGGAAGAAGAACTGGCGGTTGAGGTTCGATTCGCCAACCACATCGAAATCGGCGATGACGAGCTTTTTCACCCCCGCCCGCACGAGGTGCATGGCGCAGTTCGAGCCGAGGCCTCCCGCGCCGGCGATGCCGACCACCGCGCTTTCGAGAATGCGCCGCTCGCGCTCGTTCAGATAGGTGTTGACGCTCACGCCTCAGCCTCCAGCAACGATCCGATAGGCATTCAGCTCGGCGCCATCCTCGAGCGCCGCCGCCCCGGCGGCCTCGCCGGTGAGTATCTCGCCATTGTACTCGATGACGGCGTTCTTGACCCCGCCCCTCGACTCGAGAAACGCTGCTACCGTCGTCGCGTCCGTTTCCGTCGGTTTTCCTTGGTAGATGATTGTCATGGTTGCTTTCCTTTCCCGACGGCGTACCCTGCGCGAAGGGCCAGTTCGCGGTCGTCGTCGAAATCCGCGCCTGGCGTTGTGAGAAGAGGCCCCGCGATGCCGGCGGACATCCCCACGTAAATGCACTTTGCCGCCGTCTCGTCGCTCATGTCGCGCCGGCCGCCCGCGAAGCGGAGCGGAGTGGAGGGGTTCACGAGGCGCAGAAGCGCCACGGAATCGACCACGCGCTCGGGATCGAGCACGCCCTGCTCGCCGAGCGGTGTGCCCGCGATCGGGTGCAGGATATTCACCGGAATAGAATCGGGTGCGATCTCACGGAGCGTGAAGGCGAATTCGACAAGCTGCTCGTCCGTCTCGCCCATGCCGATGATGCCGCCGCAGCAGATCTGGAAGCCGAGGCGTTTCGCAGCGCGGAGCGTCGCGAGCTTGTCCGCGAAGGTGTGCGTGGTGCAGAGAGAGGGGAAATGCGACGGCGCCGTCTCGATGTTGCAGTGGACGCGCTGTAGGCCCGCAGCCTTGAGCTTCGCGAGGTCGTCTTCTGATAGAAGCCCGAGCGAGGCGCAGAGGCCGATGTCAGCGGCCTGGCGCATGGCGCGCAGGGCGGAGCAGACGTTGTCCACATCCTCTCGCGAGAGGCACCGTCCAGAGGTGACGATACCGATCCGATCCGCGCCGTTCGCCGCCGCCTCGCGCGCCGCCTTCACGCAGGCATCAGTGCCCACCCAGCCGTAGATTTCGCAGCCGGTCTTCCAGTGGGCGGATTGCGCGCACCACTTGCAGTTCTCGGAACAGCGCCCAGAGCGCGCGTTGATGATCGAGCAGAAATCGAAGCGCTTTTCCACGCATCGCTTCGTGATCTCGTGCGCACGCTCTCGCAGCTCCTGCCGCCGATCCGGCTTTAGCAAGGCCAGCGCCTCTTCTCTAGTGATTGCCTGCATATCCATTTGCCTTCTTTTTTAAGAGCAATACTCTTAAGAACAGCCCCCTTCCGCACCGCCCGCAGGCCCATCGCCAGCCTTGCCCCATTCCGCGCCGCCCGCAGGCCTATCGCCTGCCTTGCCACTTTCTGGCCTATCGCCTGCCCTGCAACCTTCCGAGCCGCCCGCAAAATCGCCACCGCCCTTAAGAGTATTGCTCCTACCTAAGCGTTTTGCTCCTAAGAGTATCACATCCCCCATCTCGTGGCAGCGCCTGTAGAGCGTGGCGTTATCTGGCTTTGCGGCGCAAGGCTCCCACAGCGATAGGAAAAGCATGCGCCCCTTCGCGCAAAGCGCCTCCTTGTTGCGCGGCGGATGCCACCTCGGCGCAAAGCCTTCTGGCGAGAGCACGATGAGCGAACCGCCGGCCTCGTAGATGGCGTTGCCGCAAGCCTTTTCGCATGGGCTCATGAAAGTGCCGCAGCCAGCCCCGCCAGGGCCTATGCGCTCGGCACGGCCCACGGCCTCGCGCCATTCCGCGCCATCTTGCGCCCACTTGCGCGAGCAGCGAAATGGCTCGACCACCGGCAATTCCAGAAGCGCCGCATTGCCATAGGCGAACCACTCGCGGCCCGCAAACGCGACGCGCCGTACGCTCGTGAAATAGCGGCGGTTCTCGGAGCGCAGGAAGGCGCGGCGCGGATTCTCGCGGATATAGCGCGTAAAGGCGGCGAGCTGCCCTTCTGCAACGACGATCCAATCATGCCAGCCGGCCTCGAATACCTGCTCTCTAATGCCTGTCACCTCACGATAGCGGCCTTCGAGAGCCTGCATGAGGAGATCGACGATCGCTTCGAGGCGAAGGAGGCGGATAGGGGCACTGCTCTTAAGAGTTGTGCTCCTATCCACGATCCTGATCAGCAGGTGGATGTGATCGGGCATGATAGAGAAGCATCCGATTGGCGCTATCGCCTCGCAGCCGATATGGAAATTGCGGATGCAGTTTACCATCGCGCGGGTGATGGCGTTCATCAGGCATTTGCCTGGAGCAACAATCTCGCAAAGCGCTCGCACGCCCTTGCGGCATTTGATCGTGACCATGTAGAACATCGGCCGCGAATAATCGAAGCCCGTCAATCGCTTGCCCATGGCCCCCTCCTTGAACTGGCCTCTGGCAGCGTCTCGTTCATGCTGCCGGTGCGGTAGCCGAGAAGATCGAGCGCAACATATGAAAAGCCCAATTCTTTTAACGCGGCGGCGATCTCCGCCGCGCGCGCGGCGAGGCGCGGAATGGCATCGCGCGGCACCTCGATTCGGGCAAGATCGCCGTGCGAACGCACGCGCAATTGCTTCAATCCCAGCCCTGCATCAAGAAGCCACTGCTCCGCCCGCTCCACGCGCTCCAGCGCCCCTGCCGTGATGCGCTCGCCGTAGGGGAAGCGGGAGGCGAGGCAGGCGAACGACGGCTTGTCGGAAGTGGGAAGCCCCATCTCCCGCGAGAGCGCACGAATCTCCGCCTTCGAAAGGCCCGCCTCGTGAAGCGGGCTGCGAATGCCCAGTTCCTTGATCGCGCGACGGCCGGGGCGATAGTCGCCATCGTCGTCGAGATTCGACCCCTCAAGCACCGCAGCCAGGCCATTCGCGTACGCGAAGGCAAGAAGCTTGCTGAACAGTTCCCTCTTGCAGTGGTAGCATCTATCCGGCGGATTCTCCGCGAAACCGGGAATGTCCAGCTCTTCGGAATCGATGACCTCATGGCGGACGCCCTCCGCGCGGCAAAACGCCACCGCCTCATCCAGCTCTCGCTTGGGGAAGGTGTGCGAGCGTATAGTGGCGGCGATCACGCGCTCGCCCAGCACCTCGTGCGCCACGCGCAGGAGGAAGGTGGAGTCCACGCCCGACGAGAACGCCACCACCGCGCCGTCCATTTCGCGCAGCAGTTCCTTGAGATGTGCCAACTTTTCCGTCATCGCCATGTTAGAATAGCATATTCGCCGCCTGTTGTCACAACCGAGCAAAGTTCATGTATACGAAGCGGTAGTCGTCCGGGTTGTAGATGTACTCGTTGCCGTGCGATGGCCCCTCGCGGACGAACTCACCACCCTTGATCGCGACAAGCCGCGTGAATGGCACGGGCTTCCAGTCGCCCTGCGACAGCGGGTTCGTGGATAACGTCACAGCGCCATCCTCCTTGAGGAAGTGGAGCGAACCACGAAAATTCGTGTGAGCGTACAAGACCTCGCCGTCAAAGACGAGCAGATTCAGCTTGTTCCCTTTCGCCAACGCACCTATCGCCGAAGACAGGACATCAAAACGCTCTTTTTCGGCCAGCGCGCGTCCTTGCCGGTTCTGCGCGCGGTCGATGCGAGCGATCAGGTGCAGCAGGACGCGCTCCGAATCCGTTTCGCCGAATTGCAGTCCCATGTAGTCGTTGAGCGAAGCTCCCGCGAAGATCGTCCCGTTGTGGACAAGCGTCCAGACGCGCCCGGAATTGTCCGTGCCCGTGAACGGATGGCAGTTCTCGTATTCCATCGTGCCGACAGTCGCGAACCTGATGTGCGCGAGAACCGTCGGATCGTCTATTTTATCGTCGAGCAGATAGCGCAGATGTTCGCTTACCGTCGCCTTCACTGGCTCCTTCTCGACGCCAGGGGCGACAAGTGTCCCTCTCTCGTCGAACCGAGCCAGCCCCCACCCATGCGGGTGCCGTTCGGCATGGGAGAAAAACTCGCGTAGCGTGGCATTAGCCTCGCGACGACGTCTTGCCGATATTCCAAGCATTTCACACATTGGCGTCCTCCGTCAGTTTCTTTGCGAATGCCAGCCCCTTCTGGGCGAATGTGCCGCCGAAGCGTTCGTGCACCTGTTCAGCGTAGCGTCGTTCTGGATGTTCCAGCTTCTCGCGCTCGAAGGCGATGACGTCGGCCACCTCCTGCGGGAAGTCAGCGAAGAAGCGGCCCATGGACGAAAGCAACCGTAGCCCGATCTCGCGAACGGACGCAGACGTGCCGTCCGGTAGCGAAATCCGGGCGAGGTTAAGGTCATACCGGGCTGCGTTCTTGAAGTTCCGTACCGCCTGAGCTTGGTCGCGTTCCGTCAGCCGAGCGGGCGGACGCCCTGCGCACCAGAGAAAAAACAGCTGGATGAACTTGATGTCACGGACGTCCACCAGCCCGCCGACAAGAGGGTTCAGATCGACGCACCGAAGCTCGATGTGGTCGATGCCCTCCGCCACGAGCGTCTCCAGGCGGTTCGCGCCGCGCGGCTTGAGACGCACGGGATAGTAGAGCTCGCTGGGGGCGGCGATCTGCCCGCGCTTTACATATCCACGTATCGCGTTCGCGTAGGCTTCCACGCTCGAGAAGTCGTTCACAGGCGTAAAATGATTCCAGTATCCGAGATCCCCGCACCGCACCGAAGCGAATCCCGTAAAGATGTCGTCGCCCTCACCGCTTTCAAGAAGGAATAAAGAAGAGTCCGCAACGGGACTAGCGGCGGTGAGGGCGACGACAAGCCAACCCCAAAGGACACTGCCGGCGGCGACGTGGAGGTAAAGGGCGTCACGGTCGCGCGGGAGCGCGACCCTCCCCGCTTCCAAGAGTCGATCCCCGAACGAGAAGTTCACATGGATGCCGCAATAGGTCATCAGGTAGCGGCCGTACTTCGCGGCGAGATAGTCCCGGTAGGACGACTTGCCGGACTGTGCCCCGACGAACTTGGCCGGCACAACGTCGTCCTCGCCACTCAGCGGCGGCGGATTGGAAAACGGCCACAGGTATTCCAGATTGACGGGAGGGACGCAATTTATTGCGTCCGATTCGGTCGCAGCAAGCTGCGACCCTCCCAGCACACGCAATATGTCCCCATTCAACGCCTTCAGTTCCCCCACGGCCTCTTCTGCAGTCGGCCACACGCGCGTGTTGATCTCCGTCTGGTTCTCGCAGAAGTCGCGAACGATGCGCGGATGGTCGGCGGGGAACGGATGCGGCGTATGCGCCATGTGTCCGTCCTCCGTCACGCGTAGCGCCTCGCGTTCCAGCCCGAAGTTGCCGTCAAAGGCCAAAGGGCGCAATTTGGCATCACGCACGTCAAGCATCGTTGCCTCCTTCCAACGCGCCATAGTCCGTGGCAACGGCTTCAATGGTCTCGCCGCGCTCAAGCCGCCTGATCTGCTCAAGAGCCGGATTGGAGAGCGCGTCTGCGCGGCGGCGAAGCGGCTTGAGCAGAAACGCCTCGCCGAAACCGCGCTTCTCAAGCCCGTCCTCAGCGAGATCGAGAATGCGCTGGAGCTGAACGGAAAGCGCCTTGCGGTCCACGAAAGACGGCCAGTCCCGATGCGTAAGGAGCGACCGCAGTTCTGACGTCCCGTAACCATGGCCGTAAAGGACGGAGTCGCTCTCCAACAGCTCACCAAGAGCCGCGACGTTTTCCGCGAGACCCGCATGGAAAGCGGCTGGCGCGAAGGCGTCACGCGCCGGCTGTTCGCAGACGGAGCGGAATTCGATCGTGCCGCGCTGGGTGATGTCCTCGAACTTGAAGGGGCGCAACCAGGCGACGTCAGCAGGAGATGGCGTGATAAGGCATTTGCGATGGAGTCCCGCCGCGGCGTCCCAGTATTCGCCCACGACCGTGCCGAGCGTGAGGTAGTCCCTGAGTGGCACCGGCGCGAAGTTGACATACCTTTCCCCGCGTTCGACGCAGTAGATGCTCGTCGAAGCGAGATAGCCCGCGAGATCTTCAAGCGAGCGGAGGAGCACGCCGTAGAGTCCGCAGTTGTGCGGATTGAGGCCATGCAGGCTCTGGCTCCACAGGCTATCGCGTCCGCAGAGGAATTTGCCGTCGCCGAATGGCGAATTGGCGAAGAGCACTGCCTTGAACGGCTCGAGCGCGTTGAACGCGTTGATGGCGGGGATGACGGAATGCTCGTCGGCGTCGATCTGCGTCTGCGAGGCGCAGGAGAAGAGACCGAAGTCCGGGTGGTCGTGGAAGCGGGGCGAGCCGCCGTACTTGGAATAGGACTTCAGATGGTGGAGCAGCATCCGGTAGCGTCCGTTGCCGATCGGCTCCGGACGGTTCTCTCGCCAACGCGGATTGATGCCCATGCCGGTGAGGGCGTGTCCCCGTCTGGAGAACGCCTCCTGCAGAGCCGGATAGTAGGCGAGGAAACGCTTTCTCGTCTCGAGGATGCTCTCGTCGGGGCCGAACGAAAGTTCCAGCGTGTTGAACGAGCAGTCGAAGGACAGTTCGTCGCCTGTCGCCGGATCGCGCGCGCGGTAGAGCGCGCCCGTGTCGTCAAGGGCCGTGTCGGAGAAGGGAAAGCGCGAGAGGAACTCGTCCGTGACCGCATGGACGGCGGCGAAATCGGTCGCCGCTCCCGGCGTACGGTTCCACACCGGCAGCTCCAGCTCGACGCCCACGCGCCGCGTGCGCGGACGGCGCAGCGGGGCGAAGAATCGCGCATCAAGCGTGTCGGTTATGTTCTCTCTGTCTGACATGGCTTTTGGCTGTGCCTATTCTACGGCATGTCGGTCACCAAATGGTAATTGGAAAGCCACCGCCTCTTGAGGGATGTGATAAGAGGCGGTGGCAGAGTGTACAGGATACAGTTGCTTCTCTTCGGGTAACTGCTACTCGAAGAGCCAGGTCGAGAGGTAGCGCTCGCCCGTATCGGGCAGGAGCGCGACGATCGTCTTGCCCGCGAACTCGGGACGCTTCGAGAGCTCGAGCGCCGCCCAGAGGGCCGCGCCGGACGAGATGCCGACAAGCAGTCCTTCCTGCGCCGCCGCCGCGCGCGCCGTGGCGCCCGCATTGTCGGCAGATGCCTTGATCACCTCGGTGAGAAGCGAGGTGTCCAGCACCTTCGGCACGAACCCCGCGCCAATGCCCTGGATCTTGTGCGGGCCGGGCTGGCCGCCGGAGAGGACAGGAGACGTATCCGGCTCCACCGCAAAGAGCTGCACCGCCGGATTCTTTTCCTTCAGGTACTTGCCCGTGCCCGTGATGGTGCCGCCCGTGCCGACGCCAGCCACGAACGCTGCCACCTCGCCATCGGTGTCCGCCCACACCTCCGGGCCGGTGGTGCGGTAGTGGAAGTCCGGGTTGGCCGGATTCTCGAACTGCTGGAGGATCACCGCACCGGGAGTAGAATCGCGCAGCTCGTTCGCCTTGGCGATCGCGCCCTTCATGCCGGCCGAACCGGGCGTGAGGACGATCTCCGCACCGTAGGCGGCCGCGAGCTTGCGGCGCTCGATGCTCATCGTCTCAGGCATGGTGAGGATAAGGTGGTAGCCTTTCACCGCGCTCACCAACGCAAGGCCCACTCCCGTGTTGCCGCTCGTCGGTTCGATGATCGTCGCGCCAGGCTTAAGGACGCCGCCCTTCTCGGCGGCCTCCACCATCGCGAGCGCGATGCGATCCTTCACGCTCCCGCCCGGGTTGAAGTACTCGACCTTCGCGAGTACCTTCGCGCCGCCCTTGTTCAGCTTGCTGGAGATCTCAACGAGCGGCGTGCCGCCCACCTTCTCCAGAATGTCTTTCACTATCTTGCTCATTTTCTAGTTCCTTTCGGTTTCCGTTAAACTTGTTCGGGGTTGACGCGGCATATTATAGCACCGCCGCCCAAACCATAGGTAATCGGAAAACACAACACATCCGCATAGGCTCGACCTATGGCCGGCCGAATCGTCCAATAGGCCTTCTTTCCGTGTCGCCGTCACGGCGACGCTCCTTTTGCTATACTAATCTCCATGCGGTTCATAGTCACAGCTGGCCCGACGCGGGAACATCTCGATCCCGTGCGGTTCCTATCCAATCCATCCACGGGACGGATGGGGTTCGCCGTCGCGCGCGCCGCGCGCGCCGCCGGACACGACGTTGCGCTCATAGCCGGCCCCGTCTCGCTCAAGACCCCGCCCGGCGTCAGGCGCATCGACGTCATCTCCGCCCGCGACATGCTCACCGCCGTCCTCAACGAGGTGAAGGGTGAAAGGCGAAAGGTGAAAGACGAACCACCTTTCACCCTTCACCATTCACCTTTCACCGTCCTCGTGATGACCGCCGCAGTGGCCGACTGGCGACCTGCGCGTTGCGCGAAGAGAAAGCTTAAGAAGGACGAGATGTCCGACACGCTCAAGCTCGTCCGCAACCCCGACATTCTCAAAACCATCAACCGCCAACTGGGATGGCCGCGCTCCCGCGCGGCCGCAGGCCTCATCCGCATCGGCTTTGCCGCCGAAACGGGCGCGCCCGCCGCCGAGGCCGCGCGCAAGTGCCGCGAGAAAGGCCTCGATCTAGTGGTCGGTAACGACGTGTCCGAACCGGGCAGCGGTTTCGGCACGGCTACGAATCGCGTGACGTTCGTCACGCCCGATGGCAGCGTGCAGCATCTCCCCCTCATGAGCAAGCTCGCGGTCGCCCGCCGCATCGTGTCCTTCGCCGAAAGGATCGCTTCAAATGGCTGACGGCGACTACGAGCGCGGCCGCGGCCGTGAGCTTGACGCGATCACCGCCAAGCTGAAATGCCTCGCCGCCGCACGGGAGGGTCGCAACTTGTTGCGACCGAAACAGGATGCCCGCGTTCCCGCACAGCCTCATTCAGACACACCAACAAGCCAACGTCAAGACAACAGCACGAAGAACAAAGCATGAAGAGAAGAAGTTTTTTGACAGGCGCACTGATCGCGGCGACTACGCCAGACATGCTGGCGGCTGACGCGCCCATCGCCGCCACGAAGCAAGCACCTGTTCTCCCCGTGAAGCCTGCGGCAAAGAGCATCATCGAGCTGAACCCACCAGAAACCCTTCTCCCGATACTGCAGAACATGCAGATGCGCGCGATCAAGCCCACGCCGCACAAGCCGCCGATCTACCAGAACGAACAGCTCGTCCTCCTGCACTTCGCCGACATCCACAACGACGTGAAGAATCTCCGCCGCGTGATGGAGTTCGCCCTCCACTACAAGCAGTACCTCACCGACTCGCTCCTCACCGGCGACATCGCCGGCGGCAGCTGGAACGACTGGACCGACGAGATGATGGCCGTGCCAGGATTCAAGGACGTCCTCAAGACGCTCGGCAACCACGACATCTACAAGTGGAACAAGACCACGCGCGACGCCACGCCGCGCGAGTGCCATGACAAGTACTTCTCCGGCATAGAGTCATGGGGTGTCGTCCAGCCCGGCGGCACGAATCCCGACGGACTCTGCTACTGGTACAAGGACTATCCAGCCTGCGGCGTGCGCCTGGTCGGCCTCGACTGCATGCACTACGACGATGCGCAACAGGCCTGGCTCGTGTCTACATTAGAAGACGCGCGTACGAAGGGGCTTGCCGTCGTCACCTGCCAGCACTACCCGCCCGCCGGCAAGGCCGCCACCGGACTGCCCAACTGCCCGTTCGACAGCCTCCAGCGCGAGAGCCTGGGCGGAGCCCTTCCACGCGCAGTCGAGGCCGTGGACGCATTCCAGAAGGCAGGCGGCGAGTTCGTCTGCTGGCTCGGCGGCCACACGCACACGGACTTCTGCGGCACGATCGACGGCAAGAAGCAGCTCTTCATCAACGTCGGCACAGCCAAGAACTTCGAGCTGTGGTGCGACTCGCGCCGCGTGACGGGCGAGAAGAGCCAGGATCTTTTCAACGTCGTCGCCATCGACACGTACCACAAGCACATCCGCGTGGTACGCATCGGGGCCGAATGGAACCGCTACCTCCAGCACCGTGTGACGATGTGCCTCGACTATGCGGCCCGAAAGCAGGTAGGATGAACCCGCCAGTCTTCGTTCTTAACGGGTGGGCGGCCAGTCCGCACGCGTGGGACTTGTGCCGGTTCATGCGGCCGCAACAAGTTGCGGCCCTCCCGCGTCTATTCAGCTACGTGGAGCAGCTGGATGGCGAGCCGGAGAAGGCAATCGAGAATGTCGAGCGGTGCATCCTCGTCGGATGGTCGATGGGCGGCAGCTCGGCAATGCGCCTTGCCGCGCGTTTCCCGGAGAAGATCGCAGGCATGGTGCTCATCGCGGCCACACCGCGCATGATGGAGGACAAGGAGACGGGCTGGCGAGGGATGACCCCGCACCGGCTGGAGGCGCTCCGGTATGGTCTGCTGAAGACGCAAGGCATAGGATTCTTCGGCGTGCCGGAGGGCAAGCCGAACCCCTACCTCGCCGACGATCCCGCGAACCTCGAACGCGGCCTGAAATACTTGCTCGAGACGGACGTACGCAAGGAACTGGTGCTTGGTGATTCGTGCTTGGTGCTTCGTGCGGAGCGGAAAGAGGTGCCTGGTGCTTCGTGCTTGGTGCCTGGTGCGGAGCTGAAGCACCAGGATTTGCGCGAAAGCAACGCACCAGGCACCAAGCACCAAGCACCAGGCACTAACCCCAGCGCACCAAGCACCAAGCACCAAGCACCAAGCACCAACATTCACATATTCCAGAGCGAGCACGACGGCATTGTCCGTCCAGAGAATGCCGCTTGGCTCAAGACAGTCTTTCCGCAGGCTTCCGTGACGATGGTTCCAGGCACGGAACACGCCCTGCCGATTTTCATACCGGAGAAGATAGATGAAGCCGTTGATACTTGCATCCGGCTCGCCGCGGCGAGCCAAGATCCTGCGTGACCTGGGCGTCGCGTTCGAGATCGTGAAGACCGAGGCCCCCGAAGTCTCGATTCCCCACGACCCCGAGGGCACCGTTACCGCGAACGCCTGCGCGAAGCTGCGGGCGGCGTCGGTCGCGCTGGAGCGCGACCCTCCCGCGGCGCTCTCGACGGAACGGGCAATCCTGGCCGCCGACACGATCGTATGGTTCGCTGGCAAGATCTACGGCAAGCCCCGCGATCTCGCCGAAGCGAAGGCGTTCCTGCGCGAGCTTTCAGGCAACACCCACATCGTCTTCACAGGTATCGCCTACCACCCTTCACCTCTCACCCATCACCCTTCCCCTTCACCTTCCCCTTCCCCTTCACCTTTCACCCTTCACCCTTCACCTTTCACCCTTCACCTTTCACCTCCCCTCACCGCCTGCGCCCGTTCCGAGGTGCATTTCCGCCCACTCTCCGATGCCACCATCGACGAATACATTGCGCGCGTGTGCCCGCTCGACCGCGCAGGCGCGTACGATATCGACGAGAGCGGCGACCTGATCGTCGACTCCTACACCGGAGAATACGAAAATATCATGGGATTGCCAGTTGAACCACTGCGCAGATTTGGTATCATTTGACGCAAACAATGGCAGGACCAGGATACAGTCTTACGCAATCAATGCGGCTGGGCCAGACGATGGCCCCACAGATGCGGCAGTCCCTAAAGATGCTGCAGATGACGTCGCTGGAATTGCGCGCGGAGCTCCAGCAAGCGATGGAGCACAATCCTGTCATCGAGGAAGTGCGCAGCCCTATCGAGAGGCAGATGTCCTCGGAGCTTCCGGAAGAACACTCAGGTGCCGCAATCACGGAACGCGAACTCGACTTCACGCCGAAAGGAGAGGCCGCGCAGACAACGCTTGCCACTGACGACGGCTACCGCGACTACTTCCTCGGCAACATGCAGAGCGCCTCCGGCGACGAAGAGGCGCAGTCAAAGCGCCAGCATCTCTTCGACTCGCTCGTCCGGTCCGAGACCCTACAGGAGCACCTGAAGGCGCAGGTGCCGCTCTCCCAGATCCCCGCTGCCGACCACGCGCTGGCCGAAGTGCTGATCGGCAACATCGACGACGACGGCTACTTCCGCGGATCCATACCGGACATCATAATGGCCACCCGCACGAACGAGGAGCACATTCTCGGCGTGCTGGCGGCGATAAGGACGTTCGACCCGCTCGGTTGCGGCGCGCGCGACCTGCGCGAATGCCTGCTGGCGCAGATGGAGAAGCTAGACGACTCGCCGTGGGAAGATGAGGTGCGCGCGTTGATCGAGCACCATCTGCCCGACATCGCTGCGCGACGCGAGGGGCTTATCTGCCAAGCTCTCAAGCTGACGCCCGACGAGTACAAGAAGGCGCTCGCGGAGCTGCGCACGCTCGATCCCAAGCCCGGACTCTCGCTCAAGCCAGCCAACATCGAGAAGAGGGTAGACGTCGACAGGGCCCGCGACTACGTGCGTCCAGAGGTGTTCGTGGTGCCGCACGGAAAGACCGGATGGCAGGCGAAGGTCTCCAATCGCGACCTTCCGGAGATCCGACTCTCCAACCGCTACATGACCATGCTCGCCGACCCCAGTCGCCAACAGGCAGAACACCATCAGGAACATCGCCCAGGCGATCATCGACGCGCAGCCGGACGTCTTCGAGAAGCGGACCATGGAAGCCCTGCGGCCGCTGACGATGCAGCAGGTGGCGGACGTCGTGGGCGTTCACGGCACCACGGTCTCGCGGACCGTCCGCGACAAGTACATGAGCACGCCGTTCGGCACCGTCGAGATGCGCCGCTTCTTCGCCGGCGGCCTCTCCACCGAATCCGGGGAGACCGTCACGAACACCTCCGTACAGCACATGGTCCGCGATATGATCGCCGCCGAGGATCCGCGCAACCCGCTCTCCGACGACAGGATCGCCGCAATCCTCACGGAGAAAGGTATCAAGATCGCACGCCGCACCGTGGCGAAGTACCGCATCGCGCAGAACATTCCTGGCGCCATCGAGCGCCGCGCCGCCGCCACGGCATAGGACGAACCTATTGCCAAGCAAGCATCGTTTCTATTTGGCATGACAGCACGCGTGGGTGTATAATATTGCCGTTTCTCCCGCCCCAATGGCGTGGAAAACGTATCTCATGAAAGAAGGAACCCAGATGATGAGCGACAGACAGGAACTGAACCGCAACCTCGCGCAGATGCTCAAGGGCGGCGTGATCATGGACGTGACGACGCCCGAGCAGGCCAAGATCGCCGAGGCGGCCGGCGCATGCGCGGTGATGGCCCTGGAGCGCATTCCCGCCGACATCCGCGCGGCGGGCGGCGTCTCCCGCATGAGCGACCCCGCGATGATCAAGGGCATCCAGGAGGCCGTCTCGATTCCCGTCATGGCCAAGTGCCGCATCGGGCATATCGCAGAGGCAAGGATCCTCGAAGCCATCGAGATCGACTACATCGACGAGTCGGAAGTGCTCTCCCCCGCAGACGACACGCGGCACATCGACAAGACGAAGTTCGCGGTGCCGTTCGTCTGCGGCGCGCGCGACCTTGGCGAGGCCCTTCGCCGGATCGGCGAGGGAGCGACGATGATCCGCACCAAGGGCGAGCCGGGCACCGGCGACGTGGTGCAGGCCGTCAGGCACATGCGCAAGATGCAGAGCGAGATACGCAGGGTCGTCTCCCTCCGCGAGGACGAGCTCTACGAGGCGGCAAAGGAACTCGCCGCGCCGCTCGACCTCGTGCGGTTCGTCCACGCGAACGGCAAGCTCCCCGTCGTGAACTTCGCCGCCGGCGGCGTGGCCACCCCCGCCGACGCCGCGCTCATGATGGAGCTTGGCGCGGAGGGCGTGTTCGTCGGGTCCGGCATCTTCAAGAGCGGCGACCCCGCGAAGCGCGCGGCGGCGATCGTGCAGGCCGTCACCAACTGGCAGGACTCCAAGCTCCTCGCCAAGCTCTCCGAGAACCTCGGCCCCGCCATGGTCGGCATCAACGCCGAAGAGATCGAAACAATAATGGAAGAACGGGGCAAATGATTATTAACCGTGTAGCCCAGAATGTTGCCAATGTGGAAATGTTGCCAGTTTCAATGTTGCCAATTGCCAATGAGAATTGAACATTGGGAATGGCAACATTGGATATTGGCAACATTCAGTCATGTTACAGGCAAGAACATGTAGAACGTGTAGAAAAATCTACATGATCTACACGTTCTACACGGCAAAACAATTATGAATGTGGGAGTATTATCTGTTCAAGGCGCGTTCGCGGAGATGGAGGCGTACTGGCGCGCCAAGGGCGCGGATGTCTTCGAGATCCGTCAGCGCGCCGACCTTTCGCGCGGCATGGACCTGCTCGCGCTGCCCGGCGGCGAATCGACCGTGCAGGGCAAGCTGCTCAAGGAGCTAGGCCTCTTTGACCCGCTCAAGTCCGCCATCGACGGCGGACTTCCCGTCTTCGCCACTTGCGCCGGCCTGATCCTCCTCGCCGAGAAGGTCGAGGACGGCGGCGAACGTACCGTGCGCCCCGAGCGGTGGTTCGGCATCCTGCCCGTCGCGGTCCGCCGCAACGCTTACGGGCGGCAGCTCGGCAGCTTCACGACCCGCGGCACGTTCGACGGCACCCCGGACGTGCCCATGACATTCATCCGCGCGCCGGCCATCTCGGCGATCTTCTCGCCGGACGTCGAGGTGCTCTCCACATTCGACGGCCATCCTACGGCCGTCCGCTGGCGCAACATCACAGCCTTCACCTGGCACCCAGAGCTACATATAGGCTAGAGAAATCCATGACAGCAAACGAGATTCCGCGCACGCTAGGGGTAGCGACGACAGTCGTGATGCTCGTGGCAAGCAACCTTTTCATGACATTCGCGTGGTATTGGCATCTGCGCCTCCAGAAGCCCGGAGCTTCCCACTGGCCGCTGATCGCGATCATCGTGGTCAGCTGGCTCATCGCGCTCGTCGAATACATAATCGCCGTGCCGGCGAACAGGCTCGGCGCGGCATCTGGAATGAACGTCGCTCAGCTCAAGATCATCCAGGAGGTGATCACCGTCTGCGTGTTCGTGCCGTTCATGATCCTGTTCATGGGCGAACGGTGGCGCTGGGACTATCTTTGGGCACTCCTCTGCATGGTGGGCGCCGTCTACTTCGTCAACCGGGCAAGGATGTAGCTACCGGCGGCGGCGGACTTCGACGTCGTCCTCATCGCCTCCGTACGGCGGCGGCGACACGCGCGCTGACCAGTCCCAGGGACCGCCCCACTGCTCGTCTATAAGCGCCTGCTGGTACTCTCTCCATCCCTCGCGCCAGATCATCCACGCGATGAGAAGCGAGATGAAGCCCCAGCCGCCGCCCGTCACGAGCGAGTGCAGGCCGCGCAACGCCAGCAGGACCGCGAATATGCGCCCCACGATCATGGCGATGTACGTGGCCTTCGCCCGCGTGGTGAAGATCCGTGCCACCGAACGGAAGATGCGTCCGCCGTCCATCGGGAAGCCTGGCAGCAGATTGAAGCCGCCGAGCACGAGGTTCATCCAGAACGTGTACGCCAGCATGTTGGCCGTCCATGGATTCGATATCGGAAGGAAGGCGAGGGCAAGCCAGGCGAGTCCAGAGATCGCGAACGAGACCGCCGGACCTGCGGCGGCCGTCACGAACTCCTGGCTCGCCTTGCGCGGCAACGCTATGAGCGACGCGCATCCGCCGAGGAGCGACAGCGTGATGTCGCGCGTCCGATACCCGAACACGCGCGCGGTCAGCGCATGCCCCAGCTCGTGCAGCGTGATGGAGACGGCCAGGGCAAGCGCAAAGCTCAGCCCGTACGTGAAGGACCCGAAGTCCATCACGAACATGACGAGCAGGATGATGAGCGAGAAGTCCAGGAATATGGGGATCCCGAACAGCTCGCAGACTCTGATCTTTCGCGGAAACATGCCGCTATTCTACCACATTTATCCGACGCGCGCGATCTTGCCTGTCTGAATGGACTCGTAGCAGCCGAGCATGGCCCGGATCGTCTGCTTGTGCCACTTGAGGTTGATGAGCGGCGTCTTGCGGTTGCGGATGCAGTCCACGAACTCGTCGATGAGCCCCACCCACTCGTCGAAGTAGGTGTACTGCACGGTGTAGCGGTCGTTCGGCGCGCCGTTGTGGTACACGTTCGGGCCGAAGCAGTCGCAGCTGATCATGCCCTTCTCGCCCGTGATCGTCACGTTCACCTCC
>CACXPT010000092.1 GCA_902769585.1 uncultured bacterium | reverse complement strand
GACGGCAAGGTGGCCGTCGGAAACAGGAAGGCCAGCGACACGGCCTACAACTGGACGGGCGAGGTGTATGCCATCCGCCTGTACGACGTGGCGCTGACGGCGGAGGAGATCGCCGCCAACCACGCGATCGACCAGGCGCGGTTCGTGCCTGCGGCGCAGGAGCCGCTGCCCACGGCGGCGGACTACGTGCAGGACGGCCTCCTCGTGCAGTGGGACGGCATCGACAACGCGGGTACGGGCGTGCACGACCCGGCCGCGACGACGTGGAAGAACCTCGCGGGCGGCGGCTACGACCTGACGCTCACGAACAACGCCGTTTGGAACGCGGAAGGGCGCGCGCTCGTCGTGGACGGCATTTCGGCCTTCAATCCGTCGGCCGCGCCGGAATACAAGACCATCGAGGTCGTCTTCAAGCGGACGAACAGCGGCGGCAACGGACGCATCATGTTCAACAGCGGGATCAAGACGCGGTTCGTCCTGTTCGACGGGACGACGAGCATCGCGGCGTATTTCTCGGGCGCTACGCTCAACGACGCTTCCATCACGACGAAGCGCATCTACCAGGAATTCATCCCCTCCGAAATCAACTTCCTCGCGGCCCGCTATGACGACGGCGGCATCGTGACGGACGTGTTCAAGAACGCCGACGCGCGCAACGACGGCGTGATCGCCAACCCATGGTATCATGCGACAAGCATCTACATCGGCGGGCGCATCATGCCCGGCAAGAACCCCGACTATCTCTGGTACGGAGAGGTGTACGCCATCCGGCTCTACGGCACGCGGCTGACGAAGGCGCAGCTGGCGCACAACCACCGGATCGACTGCCAGCGGTTCCTCACGAGCTCGAGTTACGTCCAGGAGGGGCTCGCCTCGCACTGGGACGGCATCGACAACGCCGGGCGCGGGCTGCACGACTCGGCGACCAACACGTGGAAGAACCTCGTCCCGGACGGACAGGACCTGACGCTCGGCACGGGCATGTGGACGGATTCGGCGCTGATGTGCTTCGGCACGAAAGCCGCCGCCACGGGAACCGTCCACCAGACCTTCTCGTCGCTGGAGACCGTCTTCCGTAACCTGAAATACGACACGTCCGTGATGCTGTTCAGCGCCGGCATCGGCAACAAGTTCTTTGCATTCGGGCCAACCCATGCCCAATGGAACTCCACGGCTCTCGCGACGACCAATTTCACCCGCGTCACGGTCGGCAGCCATACGCTCGCGGGCGTCATCAACAGTGCGGCCTACATCGACGGCTCCCCGGCCCAGCACGAAGCCTATGAAAACTGGTGGGATACCGGAACGAACTACGTGCAGGTGGGCGGACGGGTCCATCCCACGCTCGGCGCGTTCCCATTCACCGGCGACATCTACGCGATCCGGGTCTACACCAATTCGATCTCCGCCTCGAAGGCGGCGTACAACGCGAAGATCGACCGACAGCGCTTCAAACTGCCCGCGCGGACGCTCACGTGGAACGTGAAGGAGGACGACGCTCTGGCGAACGGCTTCTTCTCCACGAACGGGAACTGGAAGGTCGTGGAGGACACGAACTCGGTGCCGGGCGCGTCGGACGCGGCCGTGCTGCCTGCGGGCAACTACGCGGTGACGCTGGACGACGAGCGGGTGCTCGATTCGCTTTCGGTCGGCGCGGGCGCGACGCTGAAGTTCGCCTTGCCCGAAAACATAGAAGTGACGCCGCTCACGGTCGTGAAGGGCGTCGAAGCGGCGGAGGGCGCAGTGTTAGACATTGATGCAGCGGCGTTCAACAAGGCGCATTACCGGGAGAGCGTCACGTTGATCGAATGCGGCACGGACTCGTCCGCCGAGCTCCAACGCCTGGCGGACAGCCTCAATACGCGGCTGCGCAAGGTAAGCGCCACGGTCGAGGACGGCACGAAGCTCGTCTACACCGCGCCGCCCGAGGGCGGTACGATCATCAGTGTCCGTTAGGAAAGAGGGCTACTGCTGCTAAGATGAAATTCTCTGCAGGCTATCAGGCGGATGAAGCATGGGTCGACGCGCTCGTGGCGCGTCGGGATGCATTGTGCGACGTATACTTCGCATTCGGTTCGATGCCGTCGGGACGGAAAGCCGTCACGAGCGAGGAACGTCAGCTGGAAGACCTGGGCAGGATAGCGGACGCAGGCATACCTCTCCACATCCTCTTCAACGCGAACTGCTACGGGGCAAGAGCGCAGGCGAGGTCGTTCTTCGCCGAGATCGGCGATACGATAGAACGGTTCGCCGCCGACGGTGCGCTGACTGGCGTCACGACCACCTCGCCGCTCCTCGCTAAGTTCGTGAAGGACAACTTCCCGCAGCTGGAGACGCGCGCCTCTGTGAACATGGAGATCGGCACGGTAGAGGGAATGGACTATCTGGCTGATGTCTTTGACGGCTACTATCTCAAGCGCGAGCTGAACCGCGACCTTGCGGCTGTGCGTAGGATCAAGGAATGGTGCGATGCGCACGGCAAGCGACTGTATCTGCTCGCCAATTCCGGTTGCCTAAACTTCTGCTCGTCGCACGTGTTCCACGACAATCTGGTGGCGCACGAGGCGGAGATCGCACGCGAGGACAACGGCTACGCCTACGGCGGCACATGTTGGAAGTGGCTCGCCAAGCCGGAGAATCGCGCGAAATGGATGGAACGAACGAACTGGATCGCGCCGGAGGAAGTGGCGAATTACGAGGGACTCTGCACGGCGATGAAGCTTGCCACGCGCATCAACGAGCATCCCGTGCGAATACTGGAGTCCTATGCGACAGGCTCGCATCTGGGCGACATCATGTCACTGCTCGAGCCGAACCATTCAGCGCTGTTCGCGCAAAAGGAGCAAAGATGATAACGGAAACTGCCGAGGGCGTGATACTCAACGTGCGCGCCGCTCCGCGTTCGTCGCGGGCCGGCCTTGACGGAACGGTGGGCGACGCCGTGAAGGTACGCGTCCGCAGCGCGCCGGTGGACGGCAAGGCGAACAAGGAGCTGATCGAGACGCTGGCAGACGCGTTCGGCGTGGCCAAATCTGCGGTCTCGTTCGTCTCCGGCGAGACGTCCAAGACGAAGCGCGTCCTCTTGCGAGGCGTCACCAAAGAGGCTATACTATCCCGCCTATGAACAACAAGACGCTTCAGGAACGATATCTTCGCCGCATTCTCAACTCGAAGGTGTACGACGTTGCCTTCGAGAGTCCGCTAGAGGAGGCGAAGTCGCTTTCCCGCAAGCTGGGCAATCGTTTTCTGCTGAAGCGCGAGGACCTTCAGAGCGTGCACTCCTTCAAGTTGCGCGGGGCGTACAACAAGATGTCGCAGCTGCCGCGCGAGGCGCTGGAGAAGGGGGTCCTTGCCGCCTCTGCTGGCAACCATGCGCAAGGCGTGGCGCTCAGCGCGCACCGTCTTGGCTGCAAGGCGACGATCGTGATGCCCGTCACGACACCGGAGATAAAGGTCGCATCTGTCAGGAGCTATGGCGCGACTATCGTCCTTTCGGGCGATTCGTATTCCGATGCTGCGGCAGAGGCTGCGCGTCTCGTGAAGGAGAAGGACTACACATTCATCCCGCCTTACGACGATCCTGACGTGATCGCCGGGCAGGGGACCGTTGCGATGGAGATCCTGCGCCAGAATCCTGGGCCTCTCAATGCCGTGTTCGTGCCGGTGGGCGGCGGCGGCTTCGCGGCCGGCGTGGCAGTGTACATAAAGGCCGTTAGGCCATCCGTCAAGGTGTATGGCGTGGAACCTGTAGATTCCGACTGCATGGACCGCTCGCTCAAGGCCGGGCGGAGAGTTGAGATGCAGGAGGTAGGGCTCTTCGCCGACGGCGTGGCCGTGAAGAAGCCTGGCAAGATCACATTCGACCTCTGTAGGCGATTCCTCGACGGGATTGTCCGTGTCTCGACCGACGAGACGTGCGCAGCCATCAAGGACATCTTCGAGGCGACGCGCGCGATCTGCGAGCCGGCCGGAGCGCTCGCGCTCGCGGCGGCCAAGCAGTACGCTGCGAAGAAGGGGAGAAAGGGCGAGACGTATGCCTGCATCATATCGGGCGCGAACATGAACTTCGACCGCATCCGCTTCGTATCTGAGCAGACGGAGATTGGCGAGAGGCGAGAGGCGATACTCGAATGCCGCATCCCCGAGGTACGTGGCGCGTTCAAGGCGTTCATTCGCCGACTGGGGAAACGCAACGTCACGGAGTTCAACTACCGCTACTTCGACCCGAAGCGCGCCTACGTGTTCGTCGGGCTTTCTGTCGCCGACCGCGCGGAGACGCGTCGGATCGTGGACCAGCTCACTGCGGCGAAGATCGGCACCATCGACCTCTCTGACGACGAGCTCGCGAAGGAGCACATCCGCCACCTGGTAGGCGGCCACACTCAGGGGATCCACGACGAGGTCGCGTACACGTTCGAGTTTCCAGAGCGGCCAGGCGCTCTTATGGACTTCCTGGAGGCAATATCGGACAGATGGAACATCACGCTGTTCCACTACCGCAACCACGGAGCGGACCACGGCAAGGTCCTCGTTGGGCTGCAGGTGCCAACCCGAGAACGACGCGCCTTCACCAAGGCACTCAAGGCTCTAGGATATGCGTACCGGGACGTTTCGTCCAACCCGGCATACAGGCTGTTCCTGGGCAACCGGGGCTGAAACAGATCAGACGTTGCGGTACTTGCCGCGGCATTCGCTGCAGAAGAAGTCCGGACCGGCCCAGGTCGTTTCCTCCTCGCGACCGCACTGCTTGCATATGCGTGTGCGCATTTCGCGCACAAGCTTCAGCTCGGCGGCGTGGTCGTCCAGAAAGATCGGATCGAAGTCCGAGACGCGGACCTTTCCCACCAGCGACGTGCCGGGAAGCGGCAGTCCGCCGTCAGTGTCGTGGATGCTTACCACTTGCACACGTTTCCCCATGCGACGGACGCAACGAAGAGCCGGCGCATATGCCAGGTCGTCGCTGACCAGTATCGCGACGTCGTAGGCTGACGGCATGGCTGCGCTGAAAAGCATGGACGACGCTAATGCCATCGGTATCCACATGTCGTCAGAACGACCCTCGGCATGGCCTACGTCAACCTCATGAATCTCGGTATCGTAGTGGCATGATTTCTCTAGGAAGTCGTAGAAGGCGCGCTGCTTGGAAGTGTTGAACGAGGATCGTGAAGACGGGATTGTCCCAAAGTACATTGTCCTGACGAGCGACACGTCTTCATCTATCGCGTTCGCCAGTGTCTCGGAGAGAATTCTAGGAAGACGCGCATAGTCGACCTCGAAATTCTCTTCGCCTAACTTTGCGAATACCGTAGAGCGGCTCCTATAGAGCCAGCTGCCATCTATGAATACAATGGCTTTAAGTGCCATAACTATCTTCTCCTTTCGTTTGCAGTACAATTGATTTTAGAGGTCCTGCTGCTCTATCAACCAAGGCGTAGCGTTGCCTGATGGCGTACCGACATCGATTGTCTCCGTCTTAGGCGCTTCAGGACTTTTCGCCTTAGGTTGAGAGGGGGGGGGCGGCGTAGGCTGGGCAGGTTTCGCCGCAGGTTTGGGAGCAGGCTTTTCAACTGGCTTGGCAACAGGTTTTGCCGCAGGTGTCGCCGGTTTTGCCGCGGGAGCCTTAGGGGCAGTTTTAGTTGTCTGAGCCGGTTGCTTTGCGGCTGGTGCCGGCTTCGGGGCAGGAGCAGTCTTTTCAGCTGGCTTCGCCGCTGGTTTAGCTGGAGGAGTATCGTCAGACTGCTCAAAATAGTTAATAGGTTTCAGGTTCTCCAGCGATGTGGGAGTGCGCGCAGGAGCCGGTGCGGGAGCTGCCGGACGAGCTTTTGGTGCAGGCTGCACGGGCACTACAGGTGCTGGAGCGGCGACAGCGGGCGCAACTACTTGAGGCGGCGGTGTCGCTGGTGCTGACGTTAGAACCGGAGCTGGAGCCATCTTGCGGGCATCTTCTTGCGCATAATATTCAGGGTACAGCCGACGCCGATGTTTCTCGATCTCTGCCTGCTTGAGCTTTTCCTGGGCTTCCTTGAGACGTGCGCGCTCGGCTTCAAGTTCTTCCTTCTGCTTCTTCAGCTCTTCGCGCATGCGCACGGCTTCGGCGCTTTCCGTAGACGTCTGTATGGCCGGTATCGGCGTACCAGTCGTAACGACCACAGGCGCGGGCGCAAGAGACTGTTGCTGCTGTTTGGCCACGATTGCGCTGACCAGCGTTTCCATCTTGTCAAGGAAAGGCTTAAGTTCCGATTCGCGAGATTGCACAGGTGCGGGTTGCATGATCGGCTGCGGAGCAGGCTGCTGCACAACGACCGGTGCGGCCTGGGCAGGTCGTTCGCGAAGCGCAATCTCAAGCAGACGGTCAGAGAGCGCCTGGTTCCGGTTTATGACTGACATGATGACGATCGTGAACGTCACGACCACGGCGACAAGTAGCATGATGAAGAAGATCGACAATCCCAACATCCGCTTGCGAGCTTTTGCCTGTTCGGCGTCGATATATTGCTGAAATGCCTTGAGGACAGGAAAATCGTTCTCGGCATTCTGGCCAATCAAGCTCAAGACCGTCCCGTCTGAACGCGGGATGGCGTCATCGCTCTCAATAGTTTTGCTCATATCTCCTCACTTGTCCCTATATCCTCTAGGGACTTTGAAAGTTTAACAGGAAACTCAGCCTAGTGCAACTGTATTCTTGAATAAATACCTTTTGCGCATAATGCGTGTTATGTAAACTAGCTACAATTCCAGTTTAGGGTTGTCTTATCGTACGAGGTGACGGCCAGGAGGAACATCACGGATATGACCTGCAAACTCGAGCCGGGCCGGCGCAGGCACTGTCACCGTCAGAATACCATCCTTAACTTCTACAGTCACAGGCCCCTTCGCTGTCGGCACCGTGCCGGAGACGAACTTCAGCGAGCCGACCATGGGACGTACCCGTATCTTCTCGAATCCGGGCTCGAGTGGCGTCACGCCGAGCACATATCGCGAGATGACGTTCAGAGGCGGCGTGCCCCATGCATGGTTGAGATCAAGGTTGGGCTTGTACTTCACGGCCCAAGCCTCCATCGTCACGGTCGCGCCGAAGTCAAGCATTCCCAGCCAGCTGCGGTCGCCTGTGGAAGTGATGAGCGCGAGCGCATCGTCCGATCTGCCCATCTCGAAGAGACCTTCCAGCAGGTATTGCGCGAATCCGACACTGCACGCCATCCCGCGCGATAGGCAGTAGTCTGCGACCTTCTGCCTCTGCTTTTGCGGCACGAGACCGAACGCAAGCGCCACTACGTTCGGATGCTGCGCGGCATGGTCTGTCCCCTCTCCATCGCGGTATATTCCGCGCGCAGGATCGAAAAACACCTTCTGGTATGCGGCATACACCTTCTTCGCGCGCGCCCTGAACATGTCGGCATCGCTCCCCTTTCCGAGCGCGTGCGCGATGTCCGCCATCTCCAGCAGGTTGCGGTAGTGGAAGGCGTTGACTACGGCGTTGACGTCGCGGAAGACGAATCCGTCACGCTCGTGCAATGGCCAGTCGACGATGTCCGCCAGTCCGCATGCGTTCGTAAGCGAGTTGCGGGCACGCTCGCCGCCCGACACGAGCAGCCCGTCGGCCCGCGCATGCGAGGCCAGCAGTTTCTGGTCCTTGAGCATGGTATAGAACTTCGCGATCGAGCGCGTGTCGCCCGACCACATCCAGTCGGCCCACGCCATGCAAATGGAATACTGCTTCCACTCCGTCGGCCAAGTTGGATGGACCATGAGGTACTCGTGGCTGGCGCGCGCAAGCGAATAGTCGGCATGGACTGCGTACTCGCCGAGCTGGTTGAGGTAGGCGTCCATCTCGTATGGAATGCGCTCGCGGTCGCCGTCCACGTACAGCCCCGCAAACGAGGTGGCGAGAATGGAATGCTTGCAGAAGTCGTATATGCGCACAAGACGAGGATCGCTGCACGTGAAGGACGATGCCTTCATGTCGATCGGGTAGTTCACCGCAACCATCCGCACGCTGTCCTTCGTGACGGCGAACGGCGCCGCTGCGAACTCCGCGTAGCGGAAAGGCATGATGACCCCATGCTCCGCAGGGATCTTGATTGCGCCTCCCTCCCGTCCGCCAGAGGTGTTGCGCTTGTCCGGGACTAGCGGCACGCGAAACACGCCATCCTTCACGTCAGCGATACGGCCTTGCACGCGGGCCGCGCGGATCGTCGCGCCAGGCTTCATGTTCACGCAGCCGTCCTTCAGCAGTTCGCCTAGACTGACGTCGTATTCCCCTGCCGTTCCCGGCGGTGGAAGCAGTTCCAGAAATCCGAATGCCTCCTTACCGAAATCGACAAGCACGCGCCCTGCGGCGTTCGTGGTGACCGCGACAGGCGCAACGCGCCGTTGAACTGTCTTCTTGTAGTCGTAAGGATCGCCAGCGGCCACGACACATGCGGCCATGGCAAGCGAAATGCAGGTCAGCGTTTTTTTCATGTCCCGATTATAGCATAAATTTCATGCCTTGCGGCAAATGCCGTCAGTCAATCGTCTCGTCCGTCACTTCATGGTAAGTGCCAGGCTTAGATTTTCCATCGACGTTCCCCTTCCGCGTCTTCTCTCGCGGTGGCACTGTACCCGTAAGGCGTATGAGGGCAGCCTCTGCGATCTCTCCAGCATAGAAAGCCTTCACGCGCGCCCCTAGCGCCGACGCGTAACTGCCTGCCGCGTCGGTGAAGTCCACGCGTGACGCTTCGCCGAGCTTGTACTGCTGTATGACTGTCTGGAGGTTCTCCTTCGCCTGCTCTACCTCTACGCGCGCCGTCTCGAGCGACTGCCTCGCGTTGTCGCGCGTCGCCACCGCCACGGCAAGGTCGCGCGAGAGCGTCTGCTCGGCCTCGTCTACCGCTAGGCGCGCCGCCTCCATCTCCACCACGGCGTGATCCACCGCCGTGCGCTTGCGGTAGCCGTCAAGGACCGTCTGGATCGCGCTGAAGCCCCACGACCAGTTCCAGGCAGGATCTGCAAACGAGAACGCGGACGAGAGAGACAGCTTCGGCATCAGGTCCGCAACGGCATAGTCGACCTCTGCAGACGCTGCGCGCAAGCGGGCCCGCAGCGCACGCAGCGAAGGTGCGTTCGTCCGTGCCAGCATCAGACATTCCTCGGCGCGAAAGCGCGTAATTGGCAGCTCGTGTTTTGCAGACGCGGCGAATGTGTCCTTCGCCACTCGCAGGACGTCGGCCCTGTTCGCGCGGTCCGCCTGCAGTCCAAGGGCGCGAAGGAACTCCGCGCCAGCCGTCAGCACTTCGTTCGACGCGTTGATCGTGCCGAGCTTAGCATCGGAGAGATCGACGCGCGCCTTCAGCACGTCGAGCTTCTGCGCCTCGCCTGCTTCGTATAGCTGTTCGGCCTGGCGCAGGTGCTCGGCGTACTGGTGCTCGTTCGTATGCGCCACCTCAAGGAGGGCGTCGTTTCTGAGCAGCAGGAAGTATGTCTCCGCCACCTCCTCGAACACCTTGAACTCGGACTCCTCTAGGTCGCGCTGGGCGGCTACCAGGTCCTCGCGCGCCTGACGCTCGCGCGCGTCGATGCGTCCGAAGTCGAGAAGCAGTATGTCGAACGAGATGTCCGCAGTCCCCTTCCCGCGCCGCTGGTGCCACGAAAAGTGGCTGTTGTTCGCCGTCGACTGGGAATATCCGCCGGCGAGGCTCATCTGCAGTTCGCGGTCAGACGTCGCCTCGATCACCGAGAGCGTTGCGTTGGACACCGCAAGGCGCGCGATCTCCAGGGACGGGCGGTTCGTCATCGCGAACTCCACGAGATCTACAAACTTCGCGCCCAGCAGATTCACTCGTGGCAATGGCTTGGAGACTGCCGCCGGCACATCGTTGGTAACCGACGACACAGCCTTCTGCGCCGTGCGCGCTCGCTTGATTGTGTTGCATCCGGCAACGGCGGCCAAGGCCGCCGCAACCAGCAGATATCGCGATCGCAACTTCATGCCTTGCGTATGGAACTAGCGCTTGCGGCTGTTCGCGAAGATGACCAGCGCGCCGCCCTCGGGCGCAACCGTCACCTTGACATTGCTATCGCGTGTGACAGTCTGCGTCGTCACGGAAAGGTCTGTGGCATCATTCGCAACATTAGGCCCGTCAGTGTAGAACGTAGCGTCCCACTCCGTGCCTTCCGGAAGGAAGTAAAGCGGCAGCTCGAAGGAGGCGCCCTTCACGCCGAACGTGGCAAGGTAGAGGCGCCCGTCGTACGTCTCGCGCACTACGCTGTAGTAGCGACCGATCTTGCCGGCGAGCGGGAGCGTGTTCTTCCACACGGTCGGAAGCGCGCGCAGCGCTTCAAGCCCCTTCCCGCTACGGTAGCGTTCCGGCCAGTCGCAGAGCGTCGTGAGCGGCGAGTCGAACGCCACGCAGAGCGCGAGCGCATGCGCACGAGTTCCGATCTCCTCCGCCCAGATCTTCCTGCGGTCGTTCTCGTCGCCGTACCGATGCCCGCGCCCGCCCTGCGTCACGAACTCGGCCGCATGCCTGTTGCCGAAACTTCCCGGCGTGAAGTCCGCAGGGCCAAGCAGGAAGCGCGTGAACGGCAGCGTCGCGCAGTGGACGGGCGTGACGTTGCGGGAGAACTTGTTCATCTCGTTGCCGCGGATGCCCTCGCGTGTGATCTGATTCGGCCAGGTGCGGTTCATGCCGGTGGGCTTGAACGCGCCGTGGAAGTTGATCATCAGGCGATGCTTGGCGGCGCAGCGCACCACCTTCTCGTACCAGCGAACCATCCACTGGTCCTGGCGGTCCATGAAGTCGATCTTAACGCCCTTGATGCCGCGGCGCTCGAAATCGGAGAATACCTTCTCCACGCCGTTCTCCTCGAGGGCGCTCCAGTAGCACCACACCCAGATGCCAACGCCCTTCTCCTTTGCGTGCTTGAGGATGCGGTCGAGGTCGAAGTCCTTGCGGGGGAATATCTCGATTCCGGGACCATGGTTCGGGCGGCGCGCGTATCCGTACCAGCCGCCATCGATCGTGTGGTAGGGCCAGCCCATCTCGGCGGCGAAGTCGATCAGCTTGAGCGTCAGCTCGGTGGAGAGCGAATTGTTGGAGTCCGTCCACCAGTCCCAGCTCGTCGCGCCCGGCTTCACCC
The DNA here is from genome assembly GCA_902769585.1 of uncultured bacterium. Classification (GTDB taxonomy): domain Bacteria; phylum Verrucomicrobiota; class Kiritimatiellia; order RFP12; family UBA1067; genus RUG572. The sequence continues at coordinate 10,706 of CACXPT010000092.1, read as the reverse complement.
AGTCGAACGCCTCCGCTCCGCCCTCCGGCGGCGGATTGAGGTTGAGGATCACATCGTTGTTCGCGAGCAGCTCAAGATCGGTGTCGCCGAGAATGGCCACGCGCCACGGGCTGAGGTGCGGCGCACGCGCAATCACGCATCCCATGTCGTTGTCGGGGATGGGAGTCAGCGCGGCCTCCATCACGGTCGAGTCGGCGGGCTGCGCTGGAGGAGCCTTAAAGAAGAGGCCGCTCCAGTCGGTGAGGTCCGCCTCGCAGAGGGCGACCTTCTGGTTGCGAAGCTCGACGACCGCAGGCATGCCGATCAGCTGGTCCTTGCCCACGCTGCGAATCGACCGATGTAGGAACGCCTCCTCCTGCGACGTCTTGAAGCCGTTGTAGACCGTCAGCCACGCGAGCGGATCTTCGGCGAAGCGCCACGTCGTAAGCTCGTTGACGACCGTGAACAGCTCGAAGCCAGGCTGCGCAGGGATGCCATAACGGAACGCGACAGCGCCGTCGTAGGCGCGCACGACCAGGTCGAGACGCCGGTTCGGCGCATCCTTCTCCTTCAGCTCGAGAGTGACCTCGTTCGCGTAGTCGAGTACGACCTCCTTCTTGTAGAGGCGGTTCGTCCACGCCTCGTCGATCGCGCGCTCCGTGCGCTTTGACACCTCGAACTCGCCAAATGGCTTCTTCCCCTTGAACTGCAAACCCAGCGCCGACGGCAGAATGACCTCCGCCCCCTTGCGCTGCACCTGCCATTTTAGGCCTCCCTCGGTAGATACCGTAACCGCCACCTGTCCATCGGGAGACAGTACGGTCTCAGCGCCAACAAGCGTCGTGGCAATAATACCGGCTACACACAAACCAAGAACTTTCTTCATGAGTTGATCCTTTCGAATTGCAAGACGTAGTCATGATACCATAATTTCGGCCCACCTTCAATCGAATGCTAATTCGACTAAAAGAACCAATTAGGTGTTTATCGGACAATGATTACCGTGCCGCGCTGGAAGTACAGGATGAGCTTGTTCTGCGCCGAATCGTACTTCACGAGCCAGCCTTTCGGCAAGTTCGAGGAGGCGAAATCGCCCGCCACGCCCGTCAGGTTGCTGGCGATGACGTACTTCTTCTCCGAGTTCAGCTTCGCGAGGTCGTTCACGTGCAGCGTCAGCGCCGAGAGGTCGAGCTCGCCCGAATAATTGAAGCAGTCGCTGTTGCCAGTCGCGTCCACATCGATCTCAAGCGCCACGCCGTCCGCGATGTTGATCGGGCCGCCGGAGACGGTCAGCGTGCCGAGCGAGTTCGTTCCCATGCCCGGCGCGATGGCCTGCCACACCGTGAGGTTGCGGTCGTAATTCTGCGTGAACGATCCGCTACCCTCGATACGTGCGAACGTGTGGTAGGACGTGTTCGCGCGGAAGCTGCAGCCCGCGTTGACGCAGACCGTACAGTTCGTGTTGATCGCGTTCCGCATGCTGCCGAACGTGGCGAAATTGCCCTGCATGACCCGAATCGGGCCGTTGAACGTGTTGGTCGGGTTCCAGAGAGCCATCTCGCCCGCGCCCCACTTCGTGATGCCGCCGTCCTGGACGGCTCCCGACCTGATGGGCGGACCGATAGCTGCCCTCCCCTTCAAAATAGGTTCCTCCGGCCCATTCAAGTCTGCCGCCGTTGAAATTGACCGTCGCCCTCTTGTTGTCGGCCGTGACATGCATCTTCTCGGTGACTCGCAGCACGCCGCCCGTCTCGACGTTGATGACCGACTTCGTCGCGTCGGTATAATGGGCGCCGTTGTCGCCAGCATTGCGCATTCTCCATACGGCCAATTTGCCGCCTTTGCGGATCGTGGTGGTGGCCGGGCCCTGGTAGCTGTACAGGACTTCATGTCCCGTCAAGTCAACGAACCCGCCATCCGAAACCGTCATGTTGGCGCTGATGCAGATGGCGCGGCTTCCCAGCACCTTCAGCACGCCGCCCGTCACCATCAGGTGTCCGCTGCCAGAGATGTGCAAGGGACTTCCGTTATTGATGGACCAGCCCTCGTCGTTGCTGCCGGTGCCGCGTTCGAGCTTCGTCGTGTTCTCCAGCAGGGTCGTGCCGCCGCCGATGATCAGCGGCTGAGTGACGAACAGGCGGCCCAAATGGTTGGTACGCCCGCCCGTCGTCTCCAGCACGACGGCGCCCGTGCTGTAATCGCCGATCTTCAGCACGCCGTTCTCGCGGTTCACGCAGTCAATCGCACCGCGCACGACCAGCCGCGACGACGCCGAGTAGGTCGAAAGCCGCAGCATCACGTTGTCGCCGATGAGAATGTCGCGGTTCGCGCCCAAGGTGACGGTGCCCTGGCTGTGCGAGACGAAGACAGGGGCCGTCTTCGTCGTCCCATCGCCCTCGCAGATGATGCTGTTCGTCGGGGCAGAGGTCGTCGCGCCGAGATTGCTGTCGCTTTGGATGCCGACCTGTCCGCCGCTTGGCACGAGGTGAAGGCCGCCCTTGTAGGTGTTGTTTCCATAGAAGAGATAGTAGCCCGTGTGCGGTTCCACCCACACGCCGCCGTCCGTATCGCCGCCGCTCTCCACCGGGTGGGGCAGGAACGACATCTGTCCGGTTTTCGCCTCGCCCACATGCATTCCGTTCGGCCCGGCCTTGATCTTACTGTTGGAAAACGCCACATGATCCTGGTATCTCGTCAACGCATGCTTCACCGTGCCGCCGTCAACGTAGAGCGTGGAATATTTCGACCCAACCGCCGTGAAGTTCGTAACCTCCAGCGTGCCGCCGGCGAGAACAGTCACCACCGCCGTGTCGGTTCCGGTGGCCGCGGTTTCCGCAGACTCGTATTTGCCGACGACGAGCGAACCGCCGTTTGCGATCGTCACCTTGCCCTTGACGTAGAAAGTGCCGCTGGCCGAGACCGCATTGTTGATCGTCAGCAGGCCAGGATGCACCGAAAGAGTCGAGACGGCGAGCGGCCCGCCGCTCAGCGAGTAGGTCGCGCCCTCGCAATGTTCGTACGTGCTGGCTGTCACGCCTCCTGCGGCGACTTCAATGTCTGTGGCGATGCCAGTCCCAGCCGGCTTCATCTCCGCATACGAGCCATTGGACCACGGCACGAGCGCGCTGCCGTCCCACCAGTTCGCGGCTGACGTGCTCCATTCGCCCGTCGCGCCGCGCCATTCGTAGTTCGCCCACGCCGCGCCCACAACGGCAGAGGCGACCAATCCACAAATAACTACTTTTTTCATTTGTCGTTATGTTATCACAAACTCGGCACGGACACAAGGTGGAAGTTATGGTATAATCTTCGCCGATGACCGATGAGGCAATAGAAACCGCCAGGCGCGACATCGAGGCGACAAGCGACCTGCTTGAACGGGCCATGAAACTTTCAGGGCTCGTCACGACCCTTTTCCAAGAAAGGGGTTTTTCGCTCGTGGTCGTCGGCGGCAGCGCCGTCGAATTCTACACCGAGGGCGGCTACATGAGCGGCGACATCGATTTCTGCCGACGGTCTCTCAAGGCCATTCCGCTCAGGTTGGCGATGGACATCATGCAGCGCTTGGGCGGAAAGTCGCTTGGTCGTAACTGGCTCGTCTGCGGCGTGTACGTGGATTTTCTCGGACTGCTCGAAAGCGAAACGACATTGCCGAACCGAGAATTGATCACGCCATACGGCAAGGTGTACATCCTTCCGCCGGAGCTTGCCCTCGTCGAACGGATCATCTTCGCCGAATCGTCGGCGGAATGCCTTCCGTCCGCGCGTCAGATGATGGCGGCGGCGCTCAAGGATGCCACCTTCGACTGGACAGAGGCGCGACGGCTTGCCGACCTGCCCGACTTCAAGGTGCTGCCCCAATTGGAACGCATGAGGAGCGAACTTTCCGATGACCGCTGAGAAACAAGAACCGCGCACTCCCATCTGCATTTCATGGGAGGAGTGGAAGGCGTCGCGGGCGGCCAAGCGCGAGAACTTGCGCCGCCTCGGACTCGACGCGCCGTCGCGTCGAAGCAAAAGCACGTCGGACCGCCGTCTCCGCGCCGCCTTCAACGGCAAGCGGGCGCCGTGAGACCCGCGAAAGGAAAAGCCATGAACAATAAGATTCTATCCGCCGCCGTGTTCGCCGCCTGCTACGCGGCGCAGGCCGTTGTCGTGCGGCCCGAAAACACGGATGAGATCCTCATCAACCCCGACATGGGGCTCGTGATGTTCCACTACTCGAACCGGCAGTGGGCGTACGGCCAGCTGCAGGAGCGCGGCGACGTGCTCGACTGGTTCCCCGGCGTCTCCACGATCTACTTCCGCCTGCCGTGGTGCCTTCTGGAACCGCAGGAGGGACAGTACCGCTGGGACATCATCGACAGCTACGCCGCCCCGTGGATCGCGGCCGGCAAGCAGATCGGCTTCCGCGTCACATGCTGCGAATCGCGCTACACCTACGCGACGCCGGAATGGGTCAAGGACGCCGGCGCTAAAGGCTGGTTCTTCAAGATGAAGATGCAGAAGATCTACGGCAAGGACCCGCCCGGGGCCGAAACCGACATCTGGGAGCCGGACTACGGCGACCCCGTCTTCCTCAAGAAGCTGGAGAACTTCCTCAAGGCCATGGCGCGCCGCTACAACGGCAAGCCCTACGTGGCGTTCATGGACATCGGGACGATCGGCATGTGGGGCGAAGGCCACACCCGCGCCTACGAACGCGAGATGAAGGCGCAGGGGCGCGATCCGCGCGAGGCGTTCCATCTCCACTACGAACTCCACAGGCGCATATTCCCCAACACGACGCTGCTCTGCATCGACGACCAGGCCGGTTCGTCAGATCCGCGTCCTGCGGCGGAGGTTCCCCTCATGAAGCAGGCGCACGACCTCGGTTTCGGCTTCCGCGACGACTCGATCCTCGTCTTCACCTCCAGCATGATCCCCGCGCGGCTCAAGCCGCACCCATGGTGGTTCCACGCGAACTGGGCCGACTACTTCGCCCCCGCCGCACCCGTCTTCGTGGAGCACGAGCACTACAACCTCTCACGTGACCGCGGCGCGTGGAGCGACGAGAAGCTCGTCGAGTCCGTCGAGGCCTACCACGCCACCTGGCTCTCCCTGCACGGCTGGCCGAAGGAGATATACGACAACTCAAAGGACGCCTTCGCGCGCGCTGCACGCCGGATCGGCTACCGCTTCGAGCTGCGCGAGGTGGACTACCCAGAGACGGTCAAGCTCGGCCAGCCCGTCACGGTCAAGTCCACGTGGGTCAACGTCGGCGTCGCCCGACGCTACAAGGGCGCCACGCTCGCCTGGTCGCTCGTGGACGACAAGGGCCGCGTGGCGTGGGTCTACACGGACGACGCCTACGACTTCGCGGACGCCCTTCCGGCGGTCGGCGGCACTGAGCATCCCGTGTCGCGCGCGACCAGCTGCACGTTCGGCTGGACGGGCGAGATCCCGCAGATCAACGACGGCGTGTGGGTCTACACGGTCCACAACAAGATCGGCAACTACGCCACCGACACGCGCGTGCCCACGCTGACACTCGGCACCTACACGCTCTGCGCGTCCCTCGGCGATCCCGACGGCACGCCGAGCCTCGCCCTTCCGCTCAAGGGCGGACAGAACCGCCGCTATCCCGTAGGCAAGATAGCCGTCACCGAATGACACGCCACCTTCATCATCAAAAACATAGGAGACTGGAAATGCGCAACTTGATTCTAGCAGCCCTTGCCGGCGCTCTGTTCGCGGCGTCTGCCGCGCCGCTCGAGATCGTCTCGCCCAAAGCGGGTGCAACAGTACCGATCCTCACTGCGGACATGAAGGCATATCTCGTGCAGCCGCGCGCCGAGCGCGAGAAGCAGTTCGCCGATCCGGCAGAGCGCAAGCGTATCGCGAAGTTCGGGGATCGTCCGCAGAAGACTCTCCTTTCTTGGAACTGTACGGTGTCCGTATCCACTGGCGCAGTATGGAGCGTCAAGGTGCGGCGCGCCAAGGACGGCGCTGTGGTGTTCAACGCGAAGACGCACAAGAGTTCAATAGAGATCGACAACCTCGAGATCGCCTGCGACTACAAGTGGCGGGTCAAGGGCGTAGCGAGCGACGGCGCGAAGCTGCGCGCGGAGGGCACGTTCCGCACGGAGGACATCGCGCCGCGGCTGATCCACCTGAGCCGCGTGCACAACATGCGCGATCTAGGAGGACGCGTGGGGCTTGGCGGTCGTCGCGTGCGCCAAGGGCGCGTATACCGCTCGGCCGGACTTAACGCCAATGCGCGCAATTCGAAGTCCAAGGGCGGCATGGTGCCTGGCAAGGAGACTCTCACCGACGCTTCGCGCGCGTACGCGAAGGACGTGCTGGGCATACGCACGGATCTCGATCTGCGCTCCGACCGCGAGTGCTTCGGCATGACCGGCTCCCCGCTAGGGCCGGAGGTTAAGTGGGTCAAGATATCATCTTCGGCCTACAGCGGCATGGCCAAGGATCCGGGCAAGAGCGCGTTCACGAACGCGTTCCGCGTGTTCCTCGACGAGAGAAACTACCCGATCGACTTCCACTGCATAGCCGGCGCGGACCGCACTGGCTCGCTTGCGTTCATCCTCAACGGGCTGCTTGGCGTCGAAGAGGAGGAACTGTGGCGCGACTGGGAGGTGACCGCGTTCCAGAAGGAGAAGCTCGACTTCGGTCACCGCACGCGCTTCAGCAAGCTCGTGAAGGTGTTCGAGCCGTTCCCTGGCGCGAACATCAACGAGAAGATCGTCGCTTACGTCAAGTCCGTCGGCTTCACCGACGCCGACATCGAGAAGTTCCGAGCGTTGATGCTGGAGCCGTAAGGACCGCTACGAAAGGCGGAACGTGCACGTCTGCCCGTTCTTCTCGCGGACGATGTCGTCGCGGAAGCTTTGCCCGTCGCCAGGTCCGCCGGTGAAGAAGAAATCGTACTGGTGAAGCGTCAACGTCGCACGGTCGGGGAAAGTGCGGAACGTCACGAACCCGATGTCGCCCCAGTGTCCGGTGGATGGCAGGCAGGAAATCGGGAAGACCTTCTGCGGGTTCCAGCCCACATGCAGGAAGTCGCGGAACCAGCGGTGCCAATGCCCGTAGACGTGTCCCTTGCAGGCGGACGAACCGTGCAGCAGTTCGGCCAGCCCCACCTTGTCCTCGTTCGGACGATGGTGCGAGCAGGTGATGACGGGCTTAGTGGCAGCCTTCAGCGTCTCGGCCAGCCACTCTTGCTCTTCTTTGCTGCAGTCGCCGGGATGCGATTTGCTCTTCTTCTCGACGGACTTGGCGCTGCTGGTATCGAGCATCAGCAGGTCCACGTACTGCATTTCAACCTTCGAGACGATGCGCCCGGAAACAAGCGTCGATTTCGCGTATGACGGCCACTGGACGAGGAAGTTGTCGCGGCGGTCGTGGTTGCCGAGCCCGAGCGTCAGCTTGATGCCTGCGTCCAGCAAGGGCTGGAAAAGCTTCGCCGCGAGCGCGTAGTCTTCGGGTTGCCCCCAGTGGTAGGCAATGTCGCCGAAGCACACCACGTGCGCAGGCAGCGGCCTGAGCGCCAGTATCTTCGTCACAGCCCGCAGGAAGCACTGCTCCTCGTACAGGTGCGTCGGCACCTCATCGCGCAGACCGTTGAGGTGCAGGTCCGAGATGAACACGGCAAGGCTCGGGTCATGCCGAGGATATGGTTGAGCGGGAATGTCCGCCAGCGCATGCACACCAGCCGTAGCGGCAATGCCGGAGAGGAATGAACGTCTAGAGATTTTCATGCCGCTTAGTATAGCATAAAACCGGCATGGGGGGCAGTCGGATACCACGGGTGCCGTAGCGTGATGTCAGTACAGGACTTCAAAGTCGGCAATGCCGGCTTGAGGCGTGACGGCGGCATCGACATACCGCGATTCGCCGACGGTTGAGAGCGTAAAAGACGTCTCTGCACCGTTCACGCGGAGTGTCTTTGGTGTCTTGCCGGATGGCACGAGCAGATGCGTCTGAAGCTTTTTCGCGGGACTACGTAGATGGTAGCGGAATCCTTCGTCCGTCTGCACGTAGCGGCAGTCCACGTAACGCCCCACGCTCTCGTAGCCCGTCACATAGCGCAGTTCGCGGTACGGCGTGACGGGCCAGCGTGGCGAGAACGCCATCTCGTCGTAGCCGAAGCCCGTGTTGATGATGCCGGCGAGCCCCTCGTCCACCGCGCTAAGGAGCGCGGCCGCACCCCAGGCGCTCGGCCCCAGATAGGCGGTGGTAGAGTTGCCGCCCTTGGGGTTGTACAGGAAGTAGACCGCTCCGTCCTTCTCCACCATCTTCATGAACCGCTGGAGGATATCCCAGCCGTACGACTCGTAACCGCACCCGAACGCGCCCTTGGCAAGTTCGCCCGCCGTGAACGGCGAGATCGCCCCGTTCACGTATGTGCCGGTCTCGTGCGAGCCGAACGTCGGCTCATACGGCGGATCAATCGTGAACCACTCGGCGAACGCCCCCGTGGTCTTGCGCCGCCTCTGGTATTCTTCCACGATCGACCGCTTCTGCCCCAGCGTGAGGATGCCCCGATTGAGCGCGTAGGCGTCGGAAAGTGACAGTCGCGCGTCCTCCTTGTCGTCGATGCCCTTGTCCGAGCCGAGGAATTTCTGGTGCGTGAAGAACTTACCGTTCCAGAGGTGCTTGAACATATTCGCCTTCAGCGCGTCGGCGCGTGCGCGCCAGGCCGCCGCCTGGTCAGCGCGCCCCAGGCGTTCGTTCATCGCGGCGAGCTGGTGCATCGCCTGCCACACGCCCGTGTTGTCGCCGTGGAACGCGGGCATCGGCTCCCACGGGTGGATGCGACGGTCTTGCCCCGTGGACGCCATCGGCACGAAGTCCCACGTGTCGATCGTGAACGGGCGGATGCAGAGACCGTATTCGGCGCTCCAATGCTGCGGATCGCTCGTCTGCCAGTTGATGGCCTTTTCAAGTTTGGGCAGGACGGACGCCATCCACCGGTCGTCGCCCGTCATCCGCCAGTAGAGATGCGCAGCCTCAACCGTCACGTACTCCACGTCCGCCTCGAGATCGAGACGCGCGAGCGCCAGGTTGTCTTCGGGGAACAGCACACGGCTCGTGTCGTCCACCATCGTCCAATGTCCGTCGTCCAGCTGTTTGACGAGCTCGTAGAACATGCCGTCCGCCCGCTGCGTGTCGATGATCAGCTGGAGGAACGAAAGACAATCGCGCTCCCAGTGGCACCAGCCCTTCATCTGGTGCGCGTGGTCGCGGATCCAGTTGTGGTTGCAGACGATCGTCTTGCCGTCCAGAAAGATGAGCCGACGGTTCGCCGCCACCACGTCGCGCAGGGTCTTCATGAAAAAACCGATGTCCTTGCCTTGGGCAGTCAGCACGCCGGGGACGGCCAGCTCGGGGTTGTTGTTGACGCTGCACTGCACCGCCCCGTTGCGCATGCGCGGCAAGGGATGCAGGAACTTCAGCTTGTGCCCGCGGTTGATCGCGAGCTGCGCCGGATCCAGCTCGGGCGGCACGCTCTGCCACGTGAAGTCGAGCCACACGACGCCGCCCGGCGTGCGCGGATCCGGCTCCAGCGTGAACCCGGTTTTCGTCACGTTCGTCCGACGTCCGTCCAGCCCGATCTGCCAACGATCCGCCCCGCGACCAAACGTCACGCCGCGCCCCGTCATCGCAAACGCCGCCCCGCCCGCGTCGAACACGAGCTTCCCCTTCACGACAATGCGTCCGTTCTCGAACGTCACGGCCGCCGCGCCGCCCGGCACCGTCCATGTTCCCGGCACGGACACGTCGCCGCCCTTCTGCACCTTCACAAGTCCCGCGAGCCGCGCAACGCCTCCAGCCGCCTCAAGCTCCGCACGGTAGTAGGCGTTCGTCACCGCCCCCGTCACGCAAGGCGCGAGCAACGCCCCCAATGACACGGAAAGTATGACACCGATCTTTCTCATCTTGATTCTCCCGACAAGTTCCTTGGTTTGCCGAATGGCGCCGAGAAGCACATCAGCTGGTAAGGGCCGAGCGTGAACTTGGCATCGCCAGACAAACTAGCACCGGTCACGAGGTTGCATGTGCCATCGGGAACAGACAGCACAACATCCGCCTGTGCATAATCGGTATTCACCAAATAGAAGTACGACTTGCCGTCATAGTCCGCCTGCCGCAGCACCACGTTGCCTTTCCGACCAATCTCCTTCATCATCACGGCGGGCAGGGCGCGGTAGGCGGCGGCGAACGCGCGCAGATGCTCCTCCATGCCGTAGGTGCCTACGAGATAGCCGCCTTTCGATATTCCCAGCACGTCGCCGAACCTCAGCGGTAGGACGAAATCCCGCAGGGCATGGTAGCCAGACGGATTGATCGTCGTGACGCGCCATTTGGTCTCAACGAGCCCATCGCCGTTCAACGCGCCCTTCTCGCGTCCAACGGGATTTTCCCAGTAAAGATCGTGCTGGTTGATCCACGGGAAGCGGGCATCCTTCACGAGCGCGAAGAAGCCGGGCTTCGTCTGCAGCACGCGGTTGAACGCATACGTCTCGTCGTTCGGGAAAAGGTTGCGGTCGCGCTTGCGGCAGAAGGCCGGAAGCTGCGTCTGGCAGAGGATGAGGTTGGGGATGGCGGCAAGCGCCTCGCGGTCAAGCCCGCCCTCGCGCGCCTGACGCGTCATGAAGCCGTCCTCCATGAAATCGGGCCAGTTCCAGTCCGGCTGGATGAAGCTGTTCAGCCACAGCTTCAAGTCG
>CACXPT010000091.1 GCA_902769585.1 uncultured bacterium | reverse complement strand
CCAGTAGGCAAGGCTGCCGGAAAGGAACGGATCGTCCACAAGGCGCAGCGTGCCCGCGCGGACGGACGTCGGCCCCGTATACGTGGCCGCCTCGGTTCCTGGACAGAGCGTCACCGTGTTGGACGTCGTCTTCACGAGTCCCAGACGCTCGCCGTGCGCGCCGTCCGTCAGGTGCGCCACGAGCGCAAAGTCCGTTCCCTCGCGCCCGACCGTCAGCGCGCCGCCGTCCGCCGCCGCAGTCACGTTGATGCCGGACTGCGAAATTGTCCCGAAGTTGACCGTGTTCGTGCCGCAGCCAAGCGTCATGCCGTCGCAGAACTCCGCCTTTGCGAAATCGACCTTTCCGAGGAACGAGATGTTCGTGACGGCCGTGAACACGGCCCCGCCGATCGACGTGAAGTCGTTCGACGCCACGAGCCCGTCGATGCGGCGAAACGTCACGACCGGCGTCTTGCTGGCCGTGGAGACGACCGGCCCGAGGCCGGGCGTGCCGTTCGGCCCCGTGATGAACAGCCCTGTGCTCGAATCCGCCAAGGTGGTCTTGCCCGTGTAGTCGCAGGGACCCGCCAGGTCAAGAATCGAGTTGTAGTTCAACGTCAAGCCGCCTGGCCCCGTAATGCCGCCCCTCGCGGTCAGGCTCCCCGTGTTCGCCGTAGACGGCTTGTTGTCATGGTTCATCGCCGCGTCGTTCGCCAAAGTGATGCGCCCGTCGAAGGTGACGTACGGCGAACCGCCCCAGTTGAAGAAACCGCTGTGCGAGGTGGGCGTGAGCTGGTCGCCCGTGCCGCCCACCGTGAAGTCCTGCGCCAGGACCGTCTGGTAGTTCTGGCGGAACTGTCCGCCAAACCCGTGTGCGGCGTCGCCCAGCACGCGCACCGGACTAGGCAGATGCTTGACGATGTTTCCCTAGGCGTTGCCGTCGAACTGAAGGCGCGTGCCGAGGATCGACGTCCCGCCCGTCCAGCCCGTGTTGTCCGTGCTAAAGATGCTGACCGTTCCGTAGTCCTGCAACGCGTTCGCCGCACCGGCAAACGTGACGCCGGCCGTCCCTGTGATCTTCAGGTTGTCCTTCAGGTACAGCCGCCCGGTTTTCGTCCAACTCGCCGAATTTTGCGTGGAATTTCCGTTGTAGTAGAAGTAGCCTGCCGATCCAGCCTTGAACGCGAGCGTGCCGGGGCCGTTCCAATACTTGATCGCCCCGCTCGCCAGGCTCGTCGCGCGCCAGATAACGCCCGCCGGATGCACGCCGTCGCCCACCGTGAGCGTGACGCCCGAGCCGACTGCCCTTCCACGAACGCCGCCGTCTCGGCGGGCACGAAGCCCTTCTCCGCGTCGTACACGAGGAAGTTGATCGCGTCGCCCGTCGCGCCCGCGCCGCGCGAGATCACCGAGGCGTCGATGAAGCCGACGTCGGACGCGCGCCCCGCGACGAGGAACTTCTCCGTCTCGCCGAGGGCGGCGATGCCGTCCGTCAGCTGCAAATCGAGGAATCCGCCGTCCACGCGCGTGAGCGAAGCGAACGTGACGGCGTACGAGGCGGCGTTCCCCTTCGTCACCTTGACGTGCGCACGGTCGGGTCCGTACGCGAGCGCGTCGGCCGAGACGGAGAGGGCTGCATCCGCCGCCGCAGCGGGCTGCCATTCAAAGAGGCCCGTGCGGAGGTTGAGCGCCGCGTCCGTGAGGAACGCGTCGGCGGCAGTCGAGACGAGCTTGCCTTCGGCGAGCACCAGCGTGGCGGACGGCGCGGAGACCTTGTTGCAGAAGGTCACCGTCCCCGCGCCGCGCTTCGTCACCGTCGCGCCGGAGGCGAAGGAGACGTCGTTCGTGAACTTCGCGCCCGCCGTGCTCGCCGCCGTCAAGATGGAGTCCCCCGTGATCACGACGGGCTGCCCCGCAAGCGTGAATACGCTGGCGCCGAGGTCCACGTTGTTCCACGTCAGCGTGCCGACGTTGTTGGAAAGCGTCTTTTTGTTGCTGCTGTACTGGTTGATGAATTTGACGGAGCCGCCGCCGTTCGCGACCGCCGCGTGCTGCCAGTAGGCGGCGGTCGACATGTTGTAGTTGTCGTTGATCGGCTGTATCCACGTGCCGTCGACAGCGGCGGCCAGCAACCCGAGACCCATGCCGCATACGGCGGCAAGAGCCACATTTTTCAGAAAAGGACAAGTATGGTTCGACATGCGCTACTCCTTTTGCGAAGTTAACGCGCATATCTTACCATTATCCCCACCCCATTTTCAATTGCAAACTTTCGGAATGGGGCGGCGATGGTGTCAGGACTGGATCGCCTTCTTGAGCGCGGCGGCCACGGCGACGGGATCGCAGCCATCGAGGCGCTTGAGGACGCTCGTCCAGCGGAACGCGCCGGAGCCGGCCTGGTCGTACGGACGGTGCAGGAACAGCTCGTCGAACCCGCGCCGATGGGTGCGGTAGGCAGCCTGAACGGCCGCGAGGCGGCGCTCGAACGCCTGCACGTAGGCCTTCGCGAACGCGGGGTAGTCGCCCACGAACTTCTCGCGCCTGCGCACAACGTTCGCGTATGCGCCGACCAGCTCGTCGTACGATTCGCGGTACTTGACGAATGAGCCAGTGTGGTCCGTCACCACAAGGCCGCAAGGAAGGCCGTCCTCGCCGCACTGGAGCACCTCGTAGTTCGTGTCGAAGAGGCACTCGCCCGTCTCGGTGGCGGCACGGCCCACGATCATGTCGAGCGCGGCCGCCTCGCCCATCAGCGTCGCGAACGCTCGTGCGAAGGCAGGGTTGCGGAAGCGCTCGGGCGGAACCTTGTCGGAGGCGATGCCGCGGATGTAGGAGCGCATGTAGTAGAACGCGCGCACCGTGGTGCCGTGGTACTGGTTGTGGCCGAGGTACTTCTCGGTGAACTGCCCGAAGCCCACCTGGTGCGGCAGGTTCATGCCGAGCTGGCGGCAGGCTAGGCGGCGGTCCAGGATGTAGTCCGCGTACTCGTTCGCCTCCAGGATCGACTGGAGCAGGTCCTTGCCCTCGTCAAGGTGCTCGGCGATGCCCCACTTCTGGAAGCGGATCACGAACACGCGGCAATAGTCCTTGCCCACCTCCTTGTACTGCACGATGTAGACGTTGCCGCGCTTGTGCCCGGCCACGGGACGGCGCGCCAGCGAGTGCGCGATGCGGCCGATGTTGACGTACTCCACCGTGCCGAGAAGGCGGATGAGGTTGAAGATGATCGACCGCACGCGGAAGTCGCACAGCTCCAGGAGCTCGGGATCCTGCGTGCGCTGCGCCTCGTCGAAGAGCGGGTCGAAGATCAGCTGGCCGTCCACCACGCTGCCGCCGGGCAGCCACTCGATCTGGCGGTAGAACTCGGGGCTGATTCCCTGGATGAGGTCCTGGTCGCCCACCTCCGTCTCGTTGGGACGGCGCGAGATGGCCGCGCTCATCGTGTTGCGCCAGTCGAGGTTGGCCGAAGTCTCGTCGCGGAGGTTGGCGGGGAGCGCGAGTCGCCACTTCGTGGCTGCGGCCTCCACTGCGGAGCGGAGCGCCGCGTCGTCCTGCTCGTCTGGCTTGACTGCGTTGAACGCCTCGCGCACGTCCGGTGTCAGGTCTGTCGGGAATAGCGCGATCTCGGGCTGGCCGAGGCGGTTGTGCCCGCGCAGGCCTTCGGTTATCTCCTCCACCTGCGCGCGGAAGGCGTCGGGCGGCAGCACGCAGACCTTGCCAAGGCCGCCCGCCGTGAGGTAGCGTGTGCCGGTGTTGGCGTTGTAGTAGTAGATGGGCTCGTGCTGGATCGCGACGCGCGCGGCCGCGATCGCGCGGTCGATCTCCTCCGCGCTCTGCGGCGCGCGCGCCATGCGCCAGTTCTCGCCGCGCGCGCGCAGGGCGTCGCGCACCTTGGCGGCGTGCGTGTTGAGGAAGCGGATGCGCCGCTTGGAGACGAGCGTCTGCAGCACCTCGTCAGCCTTGAACGCCAGGTCCATGCGGTCCGGGTCGGGCCGGATCAGCACGCAGTCGTCCGTGAATAGCAAATCTGCCGAGTCGGCCCATTCGGCCGTCGCCTCGCGCTCGGTCAGCTCCGGCTGGCCGGCCTCCGCCCGCTCGCGGTTGATCTCCTTCACCCACGCGATGCGCTGCATCGCGTGGACGCCCTTCTGCGTCACGAGACCGGGAGTGCGGAAGAAAAGCGTGCCGATGCGGCTCTTGAGCGTGCCGTTCGGGTTCTTCGAAAAGATTGGATCGCCTAGTATCTTCATGGTCCGTATATTATACCATGTTTCAGAAGAGGCCGCCGTTCACGGAAATCACCTGGCGCGTCACGTACGCCGCCTCGTCGCGGAACAGGAACGCCACCACGCCTGCCACCTCCTCGGGCGTACCGAAGCGACGCATAGGGATCGCCTTCTTCACCTCGTCCTGGAACTCTATCGTCGCGGCCATCTCCGTCTCGATCACGCCCGGCGCGACAGCGTTCACCGTGATGCCGCGCTTCGCCAACTCCACCGCAAGCGCCTTCACTGCCCCTATCACGCCAGCCTTCGCTGCCGAGTAGTTCACCTGCCCCCTGTTTCCCGCGATCCCGCTCACGCTAGAGAGTGCCACGATGCGCCCGCGCACGCGGTTAGACACCATCGGCATCACCACCGGCTTCAGCAGGTTGTAGAGACCTGTGAGGTCGGTGTCGATCACCTTGTCCCACATCTCGCCTTCGAGGATCGGGAACGGCGCGTCCGCGTTCACGCCCGCGTTGGCCACCACTCCAAAATATACGCCGTTCGCCGCCATGTCCGCCTCAAGCGCCGCCGCCACGGCAGCGCGGTCCGCAAGGTCGAACGCGAGCGCCTTCTGCTCGGGCTGCCCCGAAAGCGCCGCGCACTCCGCCGCCGCCGCCTGCGCAGCATCCACGTTGCGCACGGCGTGCGTCACGACGGCAAAACCGTCCTTCGCCAGCCGCAGGGCCACCGCCCGCCCTATTCCGCGCGACGATCCTGTCACCAGTACGCGTTTCATGTCTTCATCTGCTCCTTCAGAAACTTTTCCATGTCCGGCGGACGATACGCGTTGAGGTTCGCGGTAGCCACCGTTGCGCCCGTGTCGTCCTCGATGCTGCACACGAACGACGCCGCGTCAGAATCGCAGAACGCGTTCTCGGCTGCGATGCGATACGTCCTGCCCGCCTCGAAACGCTCGAGCTTGAGGTCGAGCTTTCGCGTCCCCAGCAAAAGCCCGGGACGTGCAGGCTGGCCAGGTGCCACATGCCTGTCGTAATACCCCACCAGCGCCGCCGCAGTCTGTGCCATGTATTCGATCGCCACCCAGTTCGGCACGCCTTTCCCGTCAAAGAACATCTGGTTCTCGCCGATGGTCACGCGCGCCACAAGGCGTTTCGCCTCGGCGTCGAAGGACTCCACAGCATCGATCAGCACCATCGGCGGACGATGCGGGAGCAGTTCATCAAGCGGAATCGGCGTCATTGGCGAGCCTCCTCTGGCACGAGCGCCACACAGGCGTTCGACCCGCCGAACGCGAAGGAGTTGGAAAGCGCCGCCCCGGCGATGTCCCCCGACGAAAGATAGAGCCAGCAGATCGCCGCCTCCACCGCGCCTGCCGCCCCAAGACAATGCCCCGTCATCGGCTTTGTCGACTCGATCCTAAGGCCATTAAGGTGTTTAAGGTCATTAGGGTGTCTAAGGTCGTTAGGGTCATTAGGGTGTCTAAGGTCGTTAAGGTCATTAGGGTGTCTAAGGTCGTTAAGGTCATTAGAGTGTCTAAGGTCGTTAGGGTCATTAAAGACCTTAAAATCCTTAAACACCTTAATGTCCTTAAAAATGCGGGCAACGGCCTTCATCTCCATAGCGTCATTCGCCTGCGTGCCCGTACCGTGGAGGTTGACGTACGCCACGTCCTCCGGCGCAAGCCCGGCCTCATCCATCGCAGCCCGCATCGCCGCCTCTGCGCCCCGCCCCTCAGGATCTGGCGCTGTCGCGTGGTAGGCGTCGCTAGACTCGCCCACCCCGGCAAGCCTTACCCGCACGCCATGCTTCGCCTCGACCATGTCCTCGCGCTCCAGAGTGAACAGCGCCACGCCCTCGCCAAGGTTTATGCCGTCGCGGTCGGGCGCGAGCGGACGGCACTCGCCCTGCGCAAGCGCGCCAAGGGCGTGGAAGCCGTTCATCGCGAAGCGGCAACGCCCGTCCACTCCGCCCACGATCGCGGCGTCCGCCACACCAGCCTCGATGAGACGACGTGCAGACGCGAAAGCCTTCGCGCTCGAGCTGCACGCCGTCGACACCGTGAACGCCGGCCCCTTCACGCCCAGAGTCTTCTTCAGGAAGTCTGCCTGCGTGCCAAGCTCGATCATGGAGAAGTCCATCTCGGCGGGCTTCGCGCCGACATCCAGCCAGCTGTCAACATGCCGCTGCGCCTCGTCTATGCCCGTGTTCGACGCGCCAAGCACGATGGCGACACGCGCGGGGTCGTAGCGGCTCAGGAAACCGTCAAGCTCAGAACGGAACTGTTCGACCGCATGCAGGAGCAAACGGTTTGAACGCATGTCGAACTCGCGCGAATCGACAGGCGGCAGCTCGCCGGGTACCATCCCGAAGAGAATCGTGCGTCCTGGGATGTCGCACGAAAGCGGCACCATCCCTTTGCGCGAGCCAACGCTAGCATTGGCTAGCACCTCAGCATGCGTGCGCCCCAAGGCGCACGCACACGACAGGCTTGAGAGATAATATCTCAAATCTCTTACGGATGGTGCGGCGTGCCGTGACCACCGTGCGGCTTGGGGCCGTGGCCATGATGCGGCGGCTTCGGAGGCGGTACGGGCTTGTGGTGGTGATGCGGCGCAATTACCGGCTTCGGCGGCGGTGGTGGTGGTGGTGGCGGCGGTGGCGGCAACGCGACCATGCCAGTTCCGCGGCACTGGGGACATACTTTGGATGTCCAGCCCAGAAACCCGCTCGGCACGTACCTACGACCTTCGCAGCGCGGACACCATCCATAACCGGGGTGAGGCCGGGCACCGGGAGGCAGCGGCGGCGGACCGGCAAATGCGTCGATCGCGCAAAGCGACAGCGCGCCGACGGCCAGGATTGCAAATGCTCGTCTGTCTAGTTTCATGTTTTTCTTCCTTTCGGTTGCAGGTAGTTTACCATAATACGGCCGTTTGTGCTATACTTCGTGCATGGACAGTTTCAAAACAGCAGTCATCTTCGAAGTGCGGGAATTCTGCCTGCACGATGGACCCGGCGTGCGGACCACCGTGTTCTTCAAGGGCTGTCCACTCCGCTGCGCATGGTGCCACAACCCCGAGGGCCTGTCCCCAGAGCCGGAAGTCCTCTTCAAGGAGAAGCTCTGTGCACGCTGCGGGAACTGCAGGAACACCCCACCCGACGACCTGTCCGCCCTCGAAAGGGTCTGTCCCCATATGGCGAAGGTCGTGTGCGGACGCCGCTGGACCATCTCCGAACTCGCCAGCGAGCTTCTCGAGAACGCAGACGTATTCGCGTCGTCTGGCGGCGGAGTCACCTTCTCCGGCGGCGAACCACTGATGCAGTCCGCCTTTCTCGTAGAACTCGCCGACATCCTCCATGCGGGAGGGTCGCAACTTGTTGCGACCGATTGTCAAGAACCATCCTCTCCCATCCACCTCGCCATTGAGACGTCCGGCTATGCCTCGCCAGACGCCTACCGCGACGTCGTCTCGCGCATGGACCTCGTGTTCCAGGACCTGAAGCACCCGGATCCTGTAGCCCACAGGAAGTGGACCGGGGTCGATCCCGCGCCGATCCATGCCAACCTCCGTTGGCTGAAGGATTCCGGCAAGCCTTTCGTAGCCCGCATTCCCCTCATACCGGGCGTGAACGACTCTCTGGAGGCGAAGGAAGGTTTCGCTCGCCTGCTAGAAGGCCGTTCCGGACTCCAGCGCGTCGAGCTTCTCCCATACCATCTCGCCGCCGGTGCGAAATACCAGTTCATAGGCCGAACCTACCAGCCGGGATTCGACGAATCGCGCCATCCAGACGCAGACCTTGCGCCATTCCACGCCCACGGGCTCCCCGCCGTAGTCATGTGACGCGCTCCGTCAATCGCCGCCGATGAAGCGGATCTCGAGATCGGCGAGTGCGTTCAGCACGTTGGTCGCGTTGTCGTCGCCTACGATCCGCACGTCCTCGACCGGAGTCACCACCTCCACGTCGTCTGGACGGGAAATGCAGTCCATGAACGCGCGGCGCAACAGCCCGATGCGTCGGACCTGGCGCTCAAGCGACCACAGCACGAAACGCCACTTCGCCGCAAAGCCGTAGCGTCGCGGCAGTCCCGGGTCGAACGACTCGAACCCGTCGCGCTGGACGGTCAGCTGCCACTCCATCGCCCGCGAGCGGAACTCGAACCCCGCGAAGAAGCTCTCGGCGAGCTTCTCGAGCGGCACGACAGGATGGTCTGCCGCGAACGCCGCCAGCGTCTTGGCATAAGTGGAGATGTAGAACTGCACGAGCGCGGTGAGGTTCCGCTCGGTCTGCGAGAGGTCCGGCCAACCGAAGGATCCGCGGATGCTGCAGCAGGAGACGGCCTGCGGCATCAGACGCCCCGCCTTGATGTCGTATCCGAAGCGGTATATCTCCTTGCCGATGCCGTAGAGGCATGACTTCGTGTCGGAGTCGTACTTCTTCATCGCAAGGTTCTGCGCCGCCGCGTCGCCCATCAGCACGGCTAGCGCGGAGATGACTTGAGGATCCTCGCCGGCCTCGGCGCCGCCGAACTCGCCTGCCATCTGGAAGTAGTTCGCAGGGATGTCCGCCAGCGGCTCGCCCTCGCAGCGAGTGCGGATGTAGTAGTCCACGAACCGCTGCTTGCCGTGCGGGCGCCGACGCAGGAGCCGGTAGTCGGAAAGCGCCACGCCCAGCGCCTTGAATCCCTCCACGCGCGCGATGACATAGCTGCCGTAGCCGTTCGTCTTCTTCGAGAGCCGCTTCTCCACAAGCGACGTGGCGATCGGCCGGCGGTTTGTCTTGTACACGACCTCGCGCGTGGGGCCTTCGCCGATCGGCACGTCGTCGCCGTCGTCCGTGCGCAGCTCGTACACGTTCGCGTACTCCACGATCTCGTCCTTGCTGACGAGCGCGCGCAGGTTCGACAGCAGCACCTCGCTGCGCGTGTCGACGCCGGGATGGAACTGTGCCCGACCGTCCACGAACGTCGCGCCGGGCAGCGCAGTGCGGCGGTCGTCGAACGCCGGCGTGGTGCCCTCGCCCATCACGGAGTAGATCTCGCCCGTGATGTACATGTAGAGCGTCTCCGTGAACACCTTCGACGTGTCGTCCGCGAACTCGGCGCGCGTGAGGAGCGACTTGTAGATCGCGTCTATCTCAGCAATCCTCTCGGCGGCGGCGGGCGGCGTGATGCGACGCAGCACGATCTGCTCCATCAGCCGCTCCATCTCCGGAACGAGACGCTCGAGCGCATCGCCTCGCCGCAGGCCGAACAGCTCGATCTCGTGGTGTCCGTGCACCTTGAGCTGCCGCATGAACGACATCGAATGTCCCTCGAACACGCCCGTCAGCTCGCGGAGGCACGCTCGGAACTTCTGGAAGTCCGTCGTCGCCATCTGCGCGAACCTGTGGAAGTCGGAGTAGGAGAAGAAGTGGACGCCGCGCGAGCCGTGATAGTACTGGAGCGAGGTGGAGATGCCCTTGCGGCTCGCCGCCAGGGCCACCGACATCTCCTGCTCTGTCCAGGCGAGCGGCTTCACCCGCCACTCCTGGCCGAGCTGCCGGTAGTGCTCGAGCGTCGTGTCGATGCGCTCCACCATCACCACGTCGCCAAGCGGAAACTTCAACGTCTCGGTCAACCACGCGTCGAGCGCCGTCAGCGTCTGC
The DNA here is from genome assembly GCA_902769585.1 of uncultured bacterium. Lineage (GTDB taxonomy): Bacteria > Verrucomicrobiota > Kiritimatiellia > RFP12 > UBA1067 > RUG572. The sequence goes on along the minus strand of CACXPT010000091.1, from coordinate 4,432 downwards.
ACCGGCACGTCGCGCTGCGAGATCTCCAGCTTGCCGTCCACGATGTTCGCGCAGAGGACGTCGTGCATCAGCGCGTCACCGCGCTTGGCCGTCGGGATGTGCGCGAGATCCCAGAACTGCCCCTGCAGGAGCGGAAGCGCCGCCACGGAATGGTTGCCCGTGGTGATCGTCATCACGTGACCGTGCCCGCCCTGCCGCAGCGACTTCTTCTCGGCGAGCAGGACGGACGCCTGCTCGGCGAGATCGCGCCACGTGGCCTTCTCGAAGACGAACGTGTCGTCGCCGATGTCGTAGGCGTGGAATTTACGGGGACGCCCCATCGCGCGGGTGGACACCACCGTCCGGCGGCGGACACCATCTCGCCGAAGACGCGCCAAGAGGCGCTGGACATTCCCCTTGCACGCCATGTTACAGCACGCCCTTTGACGACGGAACGCCCGTCTCGCGCGAATCTGCGGCAACCGCCTGGCGCAACGCGCGCGCGAAGCTCTTGAACAGCCCCTCGCATACGTGGTGCGTCTCGTCTCCGTAGATCTCGCGCAGGTGTATGTTAAGCCTCCCCTCCACGCTCACCGCGCGGAAGAACTCCTCGATAAGCTTCACCTCGAAGTCGCGCACCATCAGATGCTTCTTGCCGCTCGACAGCACCATGAACGGACGTCCGCCAAGGTCTAGCGACGCCTCGCAGAGCGCCTCGTCCATGGGCACCGACGCGAAACCGTAGCGCGTGATGCCGCGCCGGTCGCCGAGCGCCTGGTTAAGCGCCTGCCCCAGCACGAGGCCGACGTCCTCCACCGTATGATGGTAGTCCACGTCGAGGTCGCCGTCAGCCTTTACGGACAGGTCGATGAGCGCATGCTTCTTCAGCAGCTCCAGCATGTGGTTGAAGAAGCCGATCCCGGTATCCACCGTCCCCTCTCCTGAACCGTCGAGGTTGAGGGAAAGCTTGATCTTGGTTTCCTTCGTGTTTCGTTCTATCTCTGCCGTGCGCATCGCTTGTTTCTCCGGAATCATCATTGAGTTTCTCGACTTCCTCCGTCATTTCGACTGTAGGGCCCGCATCATGTACGGCCAGTACGTCCGCGTGTAGACGACGCTGGAATAGATGTTCAAGACGATCAGGAACACCTCGATCGCGTACACCGTCATGAGAAACGGCTGGTTGCATTCCGCCGGGAGCATCCCGTGGAACGCAAGATACAGGTAGATCAGCGCGGCCGCGGGAAACGACAGCGCGGTGCGCACCTTGCCCAGCCACATCGCGCTCACGTCGGCCTGGTATGTGGACGCGATCGCGCGCAGGAATGTCACCCACTGGTCGCGCAGGATGTACAGCACCGTGAACACGAGCATCAGCACCGCGTGGAAACGGTTCTCGCCCTGCGCCCCGATGAGCCACAGCAGCGTCGGGAACGACACGATGAAGAACACCTTGTCCATGAGCGGGTCCGCAAGCTTCCCGAACGTCGAGACCACCCGCCACCGACGCGCGAGGTGCCCGTCGAAGAGATCGGACAGCCCCGCAAGGCACATCAGCAGCAGCGCCGTTCCAGCGCACCACGCGCTTCCGCTGCGCTGCGCCAGGACGGCGCAGGCCATGAAGCCGAAGATCAGCGGCACGCGCGAGAAGGTCAGCCCGTTGACGAAAAGCGAATGGAAGCCCAGTCTCATGCTTCTGCGGCCGCTTCCGCGTTTTCGTCGCCGACCGCCGCCGGCGCGGCGTCGCTGGCGAGGCTGGCCGACATCCTATCGAGCAGCGCGACCATCTTCTCGCCGACGGATGCGTGCTGCTGGCAGAAGTTGCGCAGTTCCGCCACCTGCATCGCAAGGGCCTCGCACTGGGCGTAGAGCATGCTGTTGCGCTCGACTAGGCCACGCACCTGCTCCTCCAGGCCTTCGGCGCGAAGCTCCTGCTTCTGCAGGTCGCGGCGCGTCTTGAACAACTGCTTCAGGATCTCGCCCGGCTCGATGTCCAGGTCGTCGATCTTCATACCGTCGGGAATCGGCACGAGAACCGACTCGCCACACTGGACGCAGTTGATCTGCAGCCCCGCGCCGCGGTAGTCGATGGCCAGGTTGTGCCCGCAGTGCGGACAGTCGAACACGATGTCCGTGTCGCGGATGATCGTGCCGTTCTCCGAGTTGTCGTATTCGGAGTCCTCGACCGCCTCGGCCGCGACCTCCGCATCAAGCTCTTCTTCTGCCATAGTTGCCTCCTTGAGAAATGGTTAGCGAAACGTTTATGCCGATATTATATGACAAAGAGGGCCGATGCGCAAGCACCGACCCTCTTCGTTGTTCGCGGGGCTATCTTACGCCTTCGCGACCTTGCCCGACTTGATGCAGCGGGCGCATACCGTCTTGCGGCAGGTGTTGCCCTTGCCGTCGGTCACGCGCACCGTGTGCAGGTTCGGGAGGAACCGGCGCTTGGAGATGCCGGTCGTGTGCAGGCCGATGCCGCCCTTGTACTTGGGCGAACCTTTGCGGACGATGTGCCGGCCGGCCGCCGGACGCTTGCCGCAGATTTCACAGACTCTGGACATTGTTGTGTTCCTTTCTTGATAAGGTTTTCGCTTCTTCGCTCAGGTCTTGATCACTTGCTCTCGGCCTCTCCAGGCTGCCACTCGACGTTGCCGAACGCGTCGTCGAACGCCGCCGCGAGACCGCCCAGCGGCTCGCCGCTCTTCGGCGCGCTGCTGGTGGCGCCGATCGTCTCGGTCGCGGACTCCTCGAGCGCGCGAACCTCTTCCTCCGTCATGTTGACGGCGCTGATCGAGAGACCGATGCGACGCGCCTCGCGGTCCACCTTGACCACGCGAGCCTCAACCTCGTCGCCGACGTTGAGAGCGTCCTTGACCTTGTCGATGCGCTGGTCGGAGATCTGCGAGATGTGGACGAGACCGTCCACGCCGTCCTCCAGCTCCACGAACGCGCCGAACGAGGCGATCTTCGAGACCTTGCCCTTGACGATCGAGCCGACCGCGTACTTCGACGCGATCTCGCTCCACGGATCCGTCTGCGCCTGCTTCAGGCCCAGCGAGATGCGCTGCTCCTTCGGGTTGACGTCCAGGATCACCGCCTCGACCTGCTGTCCCTTCTGGAGGCACTCGGACGGGTGGTTGATCTTGCGCGTCCAGCTCATGTCGCTCACGTGGATCATGCCGTCGATGCCCTCCTCGAGCTCGACGAACGCGCCGTACGCCGTGAAGTTGCGGACCTTGCCCGACACGCGGCCGCCCACCGGGTAGCGCTCCTGCGCCGTGTCCCACGGGTTGTCCTGCGTCTGGCGGATGCCGAGAGCGATCTTCTGCTCCTTGGCGTCCACGGAAAGCACCGCAACCAGCACCTCGTCGCCGACGGCGAGCATGTCGCTCGCGCGCGCCACGTGCTTCGTCCAGCTGAACTCGCTGATGTGGACGAGGCCCTCGATGCCGGGAGCGATCTCCACGAACGCGCCGTACGCCGCGAGGTTCACAACCTTGCCCTTCACGCGCGCGCCGACCGGGAACTGGTCCGCGATCGTGTTCCACGGGTTGTCCGTCGTCTGCTTCAGGCCGAGGGAGATGCGCTCCTTCTCCTTGTCGACGTCGAGCACCATCACGTCGAGCTCCTGCCCGACCTTGAGCATCTCGCTCGGGTGCTTGATGCGGCCCCAGCTCATGTCGGTGATGTGCAGCAGGCCGTCGATGCCGTCCAGGTCGATGAACGCGCCGAAGTCCGTGATGTTCTTCACCTTGCCCTTGCGGACCTCGCCCTTCTGCAGGGACGCGAGCAGCTCCGCTTTCTTCTCCTCCATCGCGCCCGCGATGAGCTCGCGGCGGCTGACGATGATGTTGCGGCGCTCGTCCGAGATCTTCATCACCTTGAAATCGTATGTCTGGCCGATGTACGGCGTAAGATCGCGCGCAGGCGTGACGTCCACGTGCGAGCCGGGGAGGAACGCCTCCACGCCGTCGATGTCCACGAGCAGTCCGCCGCGCACCGCGCTCTGGATGGTGCCGGTGACGACGCAGCCCTCGGTGTACTGGGCCTGAACCTTCTCCCAGCGGATCTCGTCGTCCGCCGCCTTCTTCGAGAGACGGACCATGCCCGTCTTGTCGTCCTCGAGGTCGAGGAGCTTCACCTGGAACTTGAGCCCGGGCTTGACCTCTGCCGGGTCGGGGAACTCCCCGAGGTTCACGATGCCTTCCGACTTGTATCCGATATCGACGAACACGTCGTCGCCCTTGACGGCGGAAACGGTTCCCTCCACTTTCGAGCCCGTCTTGAACGCGGCCGAATTGTCCTTACCTGCTCCCGCGAGGAACTCGGCGAACACTGCCGACTTCTCCGCTGGCGCGGTTGGTTTGCGAATAGCCATTTTTTTAGTTTTTAGGTTTGTTGATGATCACGGTTTTCTGCCGTGCCTTCCCCGTCTTTGGGCGAAGGAATG
>CACXPT010000090.1 GCA_902769585.1 uncultured bacterium | reverse complement strand
CAAGGGCGCGTTCGACGTGGCGGCGATGAAGGCCGCGCTCCTCGCGCCCGGCGACAAGAAGCTCCTCATCCTCAACTTCCCCAACAACCCCACCGGCTACACGGCCACGCTCGACGACGCGAAGAAGATCGTGGCAGCGGTCAAGTCCGCCGCCGCGAAGGGCAAGAAGATCGTCGTCATCCTCGATGACGCGTACTTCGGGCTCGTCTACGAGCCGGGCGTCCATGGCGAATCGCTCTTCGCCGAGTTCAGCGACCTCCACCGTAACGTCCTTGCGGTCAAGCTCGACGGCACGACGAAGGAAGACTACGTGTGGGGCATGCGCGTCGGCTTCATCACATTCGCGTGGAAGGGCGCGACGGACACGCAGCTCAAGGCGATCGCCGCGAAGGCGGCAGGCAACGTGCGCAGTTGCATTTCCAACGTCACGTCCATCGGGCAGCACATGGCCCTCGCGGCCTACAAGGATCCGGGCTACGCCCGCCAGAAGCGCGCGAAGCACGCGGTGCTGCAGAAGCGCTACACGCTTATCCGCAAGATTCTTGCGAAGCATCCCGAGTACGCGGAGCGTTTCGAGGCGATGCCGTTCAACAGCGGCTATTTCATGTGCGTGAAGCCGAAGGGCGTGGACGCGGAGGCGGTCCGCCGCCGCCTGATCGAGAAGTACTCCACGGGGACGATCGTCCTCTCTGGCCTGATCCGCCTCGCGTTCTCCACCACGCCGTCCGCTAAGCTGCCGAAGCTCTTCGCGAACGTGGCCGCTGCCGTGGCCGACCTCACCGGCAGCGCCGTCTGACCGGAACCGCTGCCCCTTACTGGAAACGCCGCCACTGACTGGGAACGCCGCCATCTTGGCGGCGCATGATTGGGAATTGCTTCGGCCAATGTTTTCGCCATCCCGCAAGCTTTGAAATCTCCGAAATCCGCCTTGCGACGCAGGGCGGATTTTGACATTCTGTCTGCGTTCTGCCGGAAGGTGGCCGTATGGCCATCGGACGGCGGGACGGACATAGTCCGGGAACTGATCGGGAGCGTCAAGCAACGTATGGAGGCCGACATTCCTTTCCACCCCTTGGACGAAACAACGTAGCATCTACGCTACACGTCGTTCTGTCGAAATACTAGCACCATTTCACAGCTTTTCTTTCGAACAGTCGAACTGCCATACTGAAAAGTCCAACACGACTCTCCAGTCTGAGGGTTGGATCACGGCGGATGGTGTTCTTGCGCCCGCACACGATGCAGCGCATGTGAAGTTGGGCGGAGTCGCTTGAGGGGCCGTGGGCGGAGGTGCCGGGGAGTTTAAGGACTTTAAGGTTGTTAAGGTCTTTAGGGTCGTTAAGGTCTTAAAGACTTTAAGGTCGTTGAGGACTTTAATGACTTTAGGGTCGTTAAGGTCGTTAAAGACTTTAAAGACCTTAATGCTTTTAGGGCGTCGCCAAGATGGCGGTTGTCACAGTCAATTGCGGACGCGCGGGAGCGCGTCCCTCCCGTTGCAGGTCATGCGGGTGAATTGGTGGTTTGCTACAGCGAACGCGGGGAGCGGATGCGGAAATGCCCGTGGCGGATGGAGATGATCTCGGGGATGTCGTTCTTCACGCGGTAGATGATGCGGTGGTCGCCGAGAAGGATCTGACGGATGTCGGCGCGTCCAAATTCCCTGACGACACTGCCGGAAAGTGGAAATTCCTCAAGATGGGAAACCGCCTCGAACACGTCATCTTCCCATTTCCATGCCGTAGACCAATCGCCGCTTTCCTGCGCGATGTATTGAACGTACTGCGTACGGCGTAACCTTCCGCGTTTGGACCAGCGGATCATAGCCCCAATTTCCTCTTGATTCGTTCGCGTTCGGCATGTGCTTCGCGGATTTCCTCATCCTGCGTGGTGAATTCGCCGCGATCCAGTTCCGCTTCGGCAGACTGGAGGTCGTCGATGAGTTCAAGAGTCTCTCGGATATTGTCGAAGTCGGCCACGTCGATGACGACTTTCGAGGCGACGCCGTTCTGCGTGATGAGGAGCGGGCGCCGGGTTTTCGAGTTGCGGCTGAAACACTCGGCCATGGTCTTGCGGAACGTGGAGAACGTCACCACGTCATCAGCAAGGCGCATCGTTTTCATTGTTCGTTCAAGTACTGGCATGAGGAAATCTCCTTGTTGGTCAAAAGAATGAAATGAGTGTACCACTTCTTGTACATCGCTGTCAAGGGGTAGCGATAGATATTAAAGGTGTGAAACATGGATCGGTACCGAAGGAACGCTGGACGGAGAGAGAAGAAGGTGGGCTTTAGGGTCCTTCAAGGTGGTCGTGGAGTTGCCGTAGCGGTGCGCGTGGGGCTGGACGTGTCGGATTAAGGTCGTTAAGGTCATTAAGGTTGTTAAAGACTTTAAAGACTTTAAGGACTTTAATGTCGTTAAGGACTTTAATGACCTTAATGCTTTTAGGTCGCCGCCAGGATGGCGGCTGTCCCAGTCAGGTGCGGACACGCGGGAGCGCGACCCTACCGATACGGTCACGCGGGACGCGTGACCCTACCGTGCGGAGGCGGGTGAGAGCGCCTACCACTCGATCATCGCGAAGGAGTTCGGCTGGAGGCGGAGGATCGCCGAGCCGTCGGCCTGAACGTCGAGCGGCACTTCGGTGTAGGTGCGCACCGCGTCCGTCAGGTGGCAGCGCGCCTTCGCGAGCTGGGCACCGGGAACCTTTACCGTGACGTAGGCCGTCTCCGTGACGTTGTTGTCGTTCGAGTAGCGGGCGACGATGAGCGCGCCGGAGCCGTCCGCGCCCTTGGCCGCCACGGCGCGGAAGCTGCCGACCGGCTTGCCGATCTCGCTCTTGAAGACGGTGCCAGTGTTCGCGGTCGACGCCTTGCCGCGCCCCTCGTGGACGGTGCAGGCCACCTGCGTGCCGCAGTCCCTCAGCTTCGACCAGGCGTAGAAGGGGTAGTAGCCCTTCATCGGCCACAGCGTCGTGAGGTTGAACAGGCTGTTCATGGAGGTGTTGAAGCGCGCGTCGTAGAACATCAGCAGGTCGAGCGGCACGGACTGGCAATCGATCATGGTGGAGGCGATGAACGCCGCCGTCTTCTGGTTGAAGCGGCCAGACTCGGCCTCGAGCGAATACACCCAGTCGTCGGTCCAGCCCTTGACGTAGTTCCACTCGTTGAGGATGGATTCCGACTTCTCGAATCCGTACTTGTCCAGCAGCTTGCGTGCCGTGCGGCAGTTCGCTACGATATGCTTGGGTTCCGTGGCGTAGGTGTGCCAGGAGAAGAAGTCCAGCGGCACGGAGTTGTCGCGGCAGTAGGCGAGGAAACGCTCGCCCCAGCGGAAGTTGCCGGCGATCGCGGGGCCGCCGATCTTCAGGTTCGGGAACTGTCCCTTCAGGTGCTTGGCCGTCGTCTCGTAGAGGCGGAAGAAGTTGGTGACGGTGCCGCCCCAGCAGCGCGGGTTCGCGGGAAGTTCGCCGTCAGAGGGGTCGAGGTCCGGCTCGTTCCAGATTTCCCAATAGACGACATTGAACTGGTTGGACCAGGCGATGTTCTTGGTCGTATGCTCCTTGTCGAGTCCCCAGCCCCAGCCCTCGTTGTAGTGGCGGATTACATGCTCGCAGATGCGCGCCCACTTGGCGAAGTCCTTCGGGGGCAGCACGCCGTACTTCTTGGGGCCGTGCTCGATGGTCTGTCCGAGGCGGAAGAACACCTCCGTGCCGGCGCGGCGGATGTTGTCGAGGTAGTGGTCGGTGAAAACGAAGTCGTAGTTCTTCGGATCGTTTTCGTCGGCGTCGAAGTTCGGGAAGATGGCGTTGATGTCGCAGGTGTGCGCGCCGCCGGAAACGCAGTTGATAGAGTCGTGCGTGCGGGCGAACGGGATGCGGGCGGCCTTGTAGTCCTCGAAGTTGCCGCGCACCTGGTCGCCGCCCGGCTTCTTTACGGCGGGTCCGTTGTTCACTGCGTTCATCGGTTTGATCGCGCCGATCTCCTCGCCGAGGTTCACGGTCACGAGCGCGGTCGCCGCAGGCTGGGCCGCGAAGATGGCGCCGCCAAGCGCCGCCGTCAGGCAAAACATTGTCTTTTTCATCGTTCGTTCCTTTTGTTGGAAAATGTTTAGCCCTATTTTAGCAGAAATTCCCCAGGCTGACACGCGGCGCGGGCGCATTTGCTATAATTGCGTCCAGGAGAACATGTCATGATGAAGAGAATGTGCTTGATGGTGGCGGCAGCGGGTTGCTATCTGCTTCGGCTCGGTGGCGTAGATGTGCCAGGAGAAGAAGTCCAGCGGCACGGAGTTGTCATGGCAGTAAGCGAGGAACCGCTCTCCCCAGTCGAACCGGCCGCAAATCGCCGGGCCGCCGATCTTAAGGTTCGGGAACTGTCCCTTTAGGTGCTTGGCCGTCGTCTCGTAGAGGCGGAAGAAGTTGGTGACGGTACCGCCCCAGCAGCGCGGGTTCGCGGGGAGGGCGTTCTCGTTGTCGGAGGGGTCAAGGTCCGGCTCGTTCCATATTTCCCAGTAGACGACATTGAACTGGTTGGACCAGGCGATGTTCCTGGTCGTATGTTCCTTGTCGAGTCCCCAGCCCTCGTTGTAGTGGCGGATCACTTGTTCGCAGATGCGCGCCCACTTGGCGAAATCCTTCGGAGGCAGCACGCCGTATTTCTTTGGGCCGTGCTCGATGGTCTGTCCGAGGCGGAAGAACACCTCCGTTCCGGCGCGGCAGAACGACGGGCGGGACGGCACGAGTCCGGCGCTGCCCCATCCGCACATCCGGCGCGAGAGCGGCTTCTGGCGGAGCAGCTCGACCAATTCCTTGTCCCCCTTGAGGTTGAGCGTCATCTTGAGGAGGTACGCCTTGAAAATGGAGACCCTGTCCGCCTTGGGGCGTCCGTTGCCGCACCACTTCGCGTACTCGAACTCTTTCGGGTCGATCACGGCCTCGCAGACCGAGACGAACAGCCTGTGGTCGTAGTCAAGCTCCCCGACCTCCTCCATGATGAACGGAACACTCCCTGCGCGAGTTCCGACCACAGACGGAGGAATCTTTCGCCCATGCGTCTGCTTCCATTGTAGGCATCCCTTGTTTTCATGCCAATAGTATAGTATATAGTAGAAAATCAGCATAAAGCGAATGAAATGCAATTACCCACCCTGCATGAAACTTCATTTTCTCCCTTGCTCCCAAAGTGAGATTTTGGCATAATAGGCGCGCTGAACCTTTCAGACGTGCAAGGTGGTTTCTGCGAGTTTCTTCAAGTCGCGTGGCTTGGCTCGTGAATGGTGCGGAAGAGGGGATTGGCAACTACTTCAGGAAGAGGAAGTTGCGATGAGAAGGAACGTTTTACTTTTCGGCATCGGCCTGGCGGTGACCGGCGCCGCAGCGGGTGATGCCTTGTACGTCGGTTGGCGCGAAGCGTCCGGCACGAACGTCGCCGCGAACGCGTCCGTCACGTTTGACGGTCGGCTGGGCGTGGGAGACGGGGGCGTGTTCTACAAGCTGGGCGCAGGCACGTTGACGCTCCCCCTGTCGCAGGTGGACCGTCAGGCTCCCTACGCGGTGGCGGCGCTAGAGGGGACGCTCTCCTTCGCGGCCGGAAACGCCACGGCGGACGCGACGCCGCCCGCGTTCATTTCCGACAAGGCCGCATTTTGGGTGGACGCCACGCCCGGCAAGGGCCTCCAGACGGAACCTGACGTCGAGGACGCGACCGTGACGCGCGTGACGCGCTGGTGCGACGTACGAGAGGCCGATCCGTCCGCCAGGTCCTACACGTCCGCCCTGCCCGCCCATGGCGTGACGGGATGTGCTAACGAGCAGACTGGAAACCCTGTCGTGACGAACGTGGACGGCAACGCGACCGTCTACTTCGGCGGTCTTGGCTCCGGGCAGTACATGGCGTTCAAGAACCCGTCGGACGCCGCGCAGTCATACACAAAGGTGTTCCACTTCTTCCTTGTTCATGGGATTGCTAGCACATGGGGGCCTGTCTATGGGTACTCGCAAAACGTCGCGCAGGGCGGATTCCGCGCCAATTCAGACTCCCTTACGGACTATACATCGCTTTCGGCCGGCCATTTCGACTTGTTTCGCGGCGACCAGCACGGCGGGCTGTGGACATCGCGCTTTTCGCTGAACGGACAGGTGGTCGATGCGTTCCGCACACCGCCGCGCAAGGGATTCCAGCTTTTGGCCGGAACCGTCGGAGACCAGTTCCAGTACATCGACAACTTCTTCAAGCAGCGCACGGTGGCCAAGGTGATCGGCGGAGACTTCCTCTCAGAGGCGATCCTCTTCACGAACCAGCTTTCCGAGGCCGAGTTTGTGGCGGTGGAGCGTTACTTGATGGCGAAGTGGAAGCTGCGCGACGGCACGGACAAGTTGGCGCGTCTGGACACGGACGTGGGACGGATAGGCGTGGCGGGTGGCGCAGAGGTGACGGTTGCCCCGGCGGCTGACGAAAGCGTGGGGCCTGTCGCGTTTGCAGGCGAGGGAACGGTGACGAAATCGGGCGCGGGCACGCTCGTGATCGGCCCCAGTGGCGACAGGCCGCCGTTTGCCGGAACATTCAACCTCGCGCAAGGCACCGTGGCGGTGCGCGGTGGCATGGCCCCGACGCTCGGCGTCGCCGGCGGGGACGTCCTGGATGCGAGCTACACGACGTCGCCGTCGGTCAACCTGTCGACGCTTCTCAGCCGCGACCGGAAAGACGGAACCGACATTACGCTTACGTCGGGTGGCGATGCGACCGCCGTACGCAAGACCGGCATTGCCGAGGCGCGCGTCTCCGCTATCTCGAACGGGGTGAAACGGCTTTCCGTGGAGGGCGGTTCGCTCGTGCTGGTAGCGCCTGAAAAGACCTCGCTCTATCTGCCAGGGAATGGCGTAGAGTCCGTCAACGTTACGGTCACGAACGCCGATTTCGAGGCGTATTTCGAGGACGGCCATTCGGGCGAGATGACGGGGTTCACGGGTTTCTCGTATGGGTGGTACGGTGGTAGCGCCAGCCGTTGGCTGAGCGTTAAGAGCTCGGGCTGGAATACCCACTGTAAAGCCGCCGTTCCGCCGCCCAGCGGCGAGGGCGTGCTGGCGATCAAGGACACGGGTTCGTCGGCCTACACGTTTGTCGATCTGCCGAAGGACGGAACGTACGAGTTCAGCTGTGTGTCCACCACGCGAAAAAATGCTGGCGACGGGAAATATTACCCGTTGGGGATATGGGTTGGCACGGGGAACAATCTCTCCACGGCGACCCAGATTGGGGCGCTCCTGTCTGGCGAGGCGCCCTGGCCGCGAACCTACTGCCGCTTCACGGCGACGGCAGGGCGTCATGTTCTCGGTTTCAAGATAAACAATACCTATCGGGATGATACCTACCTGATCGACGACGTACGGCTCAGACTCGTGCGCGAGGCGTCGGCGCCAGTCGCCTTTACGGTTCCCAACGGCGATTTCGAGATGTACACCAACAACACGCCGCACTACCTTTGCCTCAATGCCGCGACGACCGCGAAGGACTGGACGTTCGACAGCTCCGCTTCGACGTACTTCAATTCGACGAAGGTCTCGGCCGTGTCAGTGTCCAGCCCGCTGTCCTTCGCCGACGCCTCGGGTTCCAAGCCCACGCGCATGTCGGTCTGCGCCGACTACGTGTACGGCAGCACGCATCTGGCGTTCATCGGCGCGAACGGCGTCGCGTCCACCGCGTTCACGGCACCGGCCGGCACGTTCCGGCTGAAGGGGCGTCTTGCGGCCTGGGGGTCGAACTACTACAAGTACGCATCGAGCGGTGAACAAGGGGCGACCGCCAATCCAATCGTGTCGGCAACCTTGACGCGGGCCAATGGAACGCAGATTTCGCTTGGTACGGTGACCGTGTCCAGCCACTTGTTTGCGGATGTCGTGTGGCCAGTATCGTTTGGGTTTGACGAATCCGAGTCCGTTACGTTGACGCTGACGCACACAAGCGCTGGGAGCGGTCTGCTAGATGATTTGGTGTTTGTCGATGCTGCCGCGGCCGACGCGGGAGAACTTGTCGTGAACGGCAGTTTCGAGAACGGCACCAGCGGCCTGACGGCCCGGCAGGGGACGTTCGGCGTACGCAAGGCAATACGGAACAGCTACGCGGGCAGTCCCCAGTATTTTGGCTACACCGCATACGACGGCGACGTCGATTTCATGCTCTGCAACGACGATTCCTGCTCGTGGACGCTCAACATGCCGGTTGAGGGACTGTATCGCCTTCGCTTCGCCGCCCATTCACGTACGGACGGACGTCCGAACTATGGACGCAATCCCCTGCGCGCCACGCTGGCCGCAGCGGGCGGTAGCGAAACCGAACTGGTGTTCGTGAAGCCGTTTGGACTCAATTTCTACGAGTATTCCGCCCTGTTCAGCGTTCCTGCGGCCGGTTCCTACACGTTGAAGATTGCGGGTACGGCGAAGGATTCCGAACATAACGACAGGCGTACGCTGATTGACGGCGTGTCGGTACGCAAGGTCGTCAGCACGGTCGCGGACGTGCCGTCCGTGCCCGAAAAGATGAGAATCTCGGTGGCGGAGGGTGCGCGCCTCCAGCTCGACTTCCCCGGCACGGTTAAAACGGGTCCCGTCACGCTGGGAGGCGTCGTTCATGTCGGGACAATCAGTGCGGCCACCTGTCCCGATTACATTTCAGGCATGGGGACGCTTGAAGCAACTTCCGATGGAACAATGGTCTTGTTCCGGTAAGAGACCCGTAAGCCGCCGCGCATGAAGAGAACGTTCAGCATCCTCGTCGCCATCCTGGCAACAGGCGCATCTGCCGTCGAACGGGAGCAGTTGACGGGCAATGGGAACACGGATGCGCCCGGCGCGAATCGCGGCATGATGCTGCGCAGCTGGAACGTGCGCGAAGACGACATCCGCACGCTGGCGGCGTGGGGCGGCAACCTGGCGCGTTACCAGATGGCGGTCGGTTGGGGGCAGACGAACGCCAACCGCGACACGGCTGCGTTCGAGACCTGGGTCGACCGGAAGCTGGACGAGCTTGACAAGGTGCTAGCATGGGGGGCGACGCATGGCGTACGCATCGTCGTGGACCTTCACGTGCCTCCGGGCGGGCGCGATGCAAAGGGCGAAATGAACATGTTCCACGAGAAGTGCTATGCCGACGTGTTTGTCGCCACGTGGCGGCGGATTGCCAGGCGATTCAAGGGCGACAGGCGCATCTACGGATACGACCTGATCAACGAGCCGACGAACCGACGCCCCTCCCCAGAGGGGCTTGACTGGTGGTCGTTGCAGGTCGCCGCTGCCCGTGCTGTTCGCGCGGAAGACCCGTTGGTGCGGATCATCATCGAGTCGAACGAATGGGCGCAGGCGAAGACGTTTGCTCAGATGAAGCCCGTACCGATCGAGAACGTCGTCTATCAGGTCCACGTCTACATGCCGCACGACTACACGCATCAGGGCACAGGCCTGACCGGCGCCAAGCCGGCGGGAACGCTGGCCTGGCCCGACGCGAAGAAGGGCTGGGGGCGCGATTGGCTGCGCGAACGGTTGCGCCCCGTTCGCGACTTCCAGCTGAAGCATCACGCCCGCATCTACGTGGGCGAGTTCTCCGCTTCCGTGTGGGCGAATGGCGCGGAACGCTATCTGGCGGACTGCATGGAGATATTCAGGGAATACGGGTGGGACTGGACGTACCATGCGCTGCGCGAGTCGAAGAGCTGGAACGTGGAACTTGCCCCGGATGAATCAGGAAAGCTGAAACCGGCATCCGACACGCCGCGCAAACGGGCATTGCTGGCCGGTTTCGCTATCTGATCCCAGCAGAGGATTTATGGGGACAGTCCCCGTGATTTCAACGCCGCCAAGATGGCGGCTTTCCCAGTTAGGCGACCGCGCAGGAGCGAGGACCTCCCGTTGTGGCGCGCTGATTGGGGAAGCCGCCTTCCAGGCGGCGTGTAGGCTTTGAAATGAAAAACTTCTTGTTCCTCCTTGCGCCCAAGGTGAGATTTTGGCATAATTGATGCGCTGAACCTTTCAGTCGTGAAGAGACGTTTCTGCGGGTTTCGTCAAGCCGCGTGGCTTGGCTCGCGAATGGTGCGGAAGAGGGTTTTTGCAACTGCCTCAATTGAGAAACCTTTCAACCTACATGCAAGGAGAACTAGTCATGATGAAAAGAATATTCTTGATGGCAACGGCGGCGATTGCCGCGCAGGTTGCGTGCGGAATGACGGCAGAGAACGGCATCACCGCCCATCGCGGGGATTCCATGAGGCTGCCGCAGAATTCGTTGCGGGCGTTTTCGTCCGCGAACCGGATCGGCGCGGACTGGATCGAGACGGACGTCCATCTGACGAAGGACGGGCAGCTCGTGATCGCGCACAACGCGACGACGGGGGAGTACTGCTCGCAGAACAAGAAGATCAAGGACTGCACCTACGCCGAACTGGCCCAGCTCGACATGGCGGAGAAGTTCCGCGCGCGTCACAAGCTGACGCTGGAGCAGTGCCCCAAGGTGACGATCGTGCGGCTGGAGGAGGCGCTTGACCTGATCCTCGCCGAGAAGAAGGCGCGTCTATCTATCCAGCCCAAGTGCGACTGCGTGGACCAGGTGATGGCGCTCGTTCGCCGGAAGGGCGCGCTCAAGTGGGTCGGCTTCAACGACGGCAACGCGAAGTGGATGAGCCGCGTGAAGGAGCTGGAGCCGTCCGTGCCCGTGTTCTGGGACCGCGGGGGCAACATGGACGTGGAGAAGGACATCGCGTTCGCGAAGCAGCACGGCTTCGAGACGCTCGTCCTCTTCCATCAGGAGGTGACGCCCGAGCGCGTCCAGAAGCTGAAGGCCGCCGGCTTCAAGGTCGGTGCCTGGACGGTGAACGCGCCCGCCGACATGCGGCGCTTCCTCGCCATGGGCCTCGATCGCCTGTACACGGACGACCCCGAGACGTTCAGGAAGATCAAAGCCGAGACGCGGACGATGGGGGTGCGTTGACCGAAAGCATGCCATGTGCAAAGAGGCCAGTTACATGGTATAATGTGCGCCATGAAGATCAAGGACATTCTCGCCCGTGGGCGGCCGTCGATATCGTTCGAGGTGTTCCCCTCGAAGAAAGATGTGCCGCTCGAGCCGGTCAAGGCGGCGGTCGCGCGGCTCGCGCGCGCACGGCCATCCTTCATTTCCGTCACGTACGGCGCGGGCGGCAGCGCGAACGTCAATTCTGTTCCTCTAGCCTCGTTCGTCCAGAACGAGTGCGGCACGACGGCGCTCGCCCACCTCACCTGCATAATGGCCACGCGCGAGAAGATACTTGAGGAGACGGCTCACCTCCGCGCCGCTGGCGTGGAGAACATCCTGGCCCTTCGCGGCGACGTGCCGCCTGGCGACGATCCGGGGCCTGAGGTGTATCGCCACGCCGTCGATCTCGTGCGCACCCTCTCGGAGGTCGGGGGCTTCTGCCTCGGCGGCGCGTGCTACCCGGAGTGCCATCCGGCGTGTCCGCATCTCGAGGACGACATCTCCTTCCTGAAGGACAAGGTCGGCGCAGGCATCGACTTCCTCACCACGCAGATGTTCTTCGACAACAACATCTTCTACCGCTACCTCTACAAGCTGCGCGAGCACGGCATAACGGTTCCCGTAATCGCCGGCATAATGCCTGTCACCAACGGACGGCAGATCGCCCGCATCTGCCAGCTCTCCGGAACGTACCTCCCGAGCCGGTTCAAGGCGATCGTCGACCGCTTCGGCGACAACCCGCCCGCCATGCTGGACGCGGGCGTGGCGTACGCGACCGAGCAGATCGTCGACCTCTTCGCGAACGGCGTCAATTCCGTCCACCTCTACACGATGAACAAGCCTGAGGTCGCCGAGCGCATCATGGCCGGCCTCACGAACATAGTCGCATGATCTCGCTGCGGGACATCGCCCGCTACATGCGGATGGGAGGGACGCTGCCGGAGGGGGCGCTCGCCGAGCGCGTGGAGGAGCTGAAGGAACGGACATTGAAGATCCTGCGCCCCGCCCGCGTATGGCGGCGCGTTCCGCTTCCGCTCCAGGTGGAGTCGGCGGCCCTCGCGCGCCATCTCGAAGGTTGCCGCGAGGCTTACCTCGTCTGCGGGACGATCGGCGCGGAGTTTGACGCTCTGCTGCGGCGCGTTGGGGTGACGAGTGCCGCCGACGCGCTCATCGTGCAGGCCATCGGAACAGCGGCGATCGAGGCCTGGATGGATGAAGTGGAGGGCGAGATGCGCCAAGAACTCGCGCCTGGCGAGGACCTGGTCTCGCGCTTCTCGCCCGGATACGGCGACCTGCCGCTGGACTACCAGCGCACGCTTCTTTCCGTACTCGACACGTCTCGCAAGATCGGGGTGTCGCTGACGGACTCCCTGCTGATGGTGCCGTCGAAGTCCGTCAGCGCCATCGTCGGCGTCAGGCCTGCGCAAGGCTCCAGCCGTTGTGGTACTTGAGGCGCAGGAGCGCGTCGGCCTCTGGATTGTTCGTGACGTGCATCGTCTTCGGGTCGAAGGCGACGGGACCGCCCGTGCGCACGGCGAGGTTGCCGAGCAGCACGAACTCGGTGATGCGCTTCGCCCAGGAGAAGTTGCACCCGGCCTTCTCGCCTCCCTTGCACGCAGTCAGCCACTCGTCCCAGATCTGGCCGCGGCGCGGCAGCGTGGCGGGGATCGTCTTCGCCTGCGCGTCGAGCTTCGGGTCGAGGATGCGCATGCCGTCCTTGCCCTCCATCGCTATGAGCATCTTTGCCTTCGTGCCCACGTACATCACGCCCTCCTTCGGGAGCGGCGCGCCGGCGAGCTCCTTCGGGGCGGGCGGCTTGATCAGGCCGTCGCACCACGTGAAGCGCAGCTCGGGGAAGTTCCCGCGCTTCGGGTAGTCGAACGTGACCACGCTAGCGAGCGGAAACGCCACGTCGCTGCGGCGCGTGCAGCTCGCGCTGATCATGGAGGGATGGTCGAGGTCGAGCGCCTTGTAGATCGTGTTCGCCCAGTGGCAGCCCATGTCGCCGAGCGCGCCCGCGCCGAAGTCGTACCAGCCGCGGTGGTTGAAG
>CACXPT010000089.1 GCA_902769585.1 uncultured bacterium | reverse complement strand
CTGGATGCGGAAGTCGCAGTAGCGGCAGGAGTTGACGCACGTGTTGCCGATGTAGAGCGGCGCGTACACGCTCACCGTCTTGCCGTAGTAGCGGCGGCGCGCCTTCTGCGCCCGCTCGCGCATCGCGTCCATGAACGGATACGCCGCCGGCGAGATGAGGTTCAGGAGGTCGAAGAAGCCCAGCTTGCCCCGCCCGAGCGTCGCCTGCACCATCTCGGGCGTCACCTGCGCGAAGTAGGCCTCAATCTGTTCTTTCGTATATTTCAGCAGCGGAAACATGGTTGTTCCTCAAAGGAGACAATAGTATACCACATCCCGCCGTTCTCGGGCCTCACGCTACATCTTCTCTTGTCGGGTGTGGACCACTACTCCGCTGCAAAAAGCATGATCACTGTCATCGAAGACATAAATTAGTGTATAATACTGGCCATGAACATACGACAACCCAAATTTCTAATGTCAATCTTGATGTTGACACTTGTGGCGGCCCCATTCTCCGGTTGCACCAATGTCAAGAATATCGACTGTGGATACGATTCATTTTGCTCAACGACAACCAGTGACATGATAAAGCCGACTGTCGTCACCCGAACTCAAACGACTATTTCCTGTGACTTCAACAGGATCATCTCCGCAAAGCCGGTGATTAAAGTGACAGGTCCAGCGAAGGCGAAAATCAAATACCGCATCTACAGCAACGCTGCAGATGCGGTTGAATCGGAATTTGAACTTCCAGACTTAGAACTTCATGAGCGATCAACTGACCTCATGGAAAGAATCACCCGGATCACTGCGACTCATGAGTCAAAGCAAATCCGAAACTTCAGATTCCTCGACATTGAGCTGTCTGACAATGTCAGCATACTCAGAACAGGGGCTGTGCCTTCTTCGGAGGCATCTTGTTCGCATCGACGAGCTCAACCTTAGTGACCTTAGCCGGGAGTCCCTTGATGTCCGCCTGAATCGTGCCATACACGAAATAGCTCGTGTTCGCGATGGTATAACGCGTAGCAACGACGGAATCAGTACCCGCAGCCGCGCAAGCCTTGGCATAAGCGCCATTCTTTGCGACATCAACAAGTGAAGGCCCAAAGAAGGGAAGCTTTACGCCGGAAGGAGCGAAGTCAGACCAGTGATCAGCGGTACCACCCCACGAGAAGGAGATAAATCCGAGATTGATCCACTTAATATTCTCCGTAGCCGTAACAGGCGTCTGGTTCAACTCGTAAGAGAGCTGCACCGCGTCCTTCGAGAAGATTTCGGGTTGCACGATTTCATTGCCGCCATCGTTCTTGTTGACACTGACGCATCCGGCGAGTGCCGCAGCGATAGCGACGAGCATTAGCTTTTTCATTCTGTTTTGTCCTTTATTGCGCCCTAGTTTAGTTTCACTTCGCAAGGACCGGGCATGTCCTCGCTCCGTGTCGGCCACATGGCGGATGACCACCTTGCAGCACAAATTCATTATTTGACAAACGTCACCGTCCATATCCCGATTCTCCACAAACCACAGACGGGTTAAAACGTTCTGCAAACTTGTTACCCATATATTGCCATATTTTGCTCAACATGTCAATGGCGATCGGACTGCGCCCCTTATCACAGTGACGGACCCGCCTGCAAGGAATACCTTTTCTGGCTGGCGGGCCGAGCCTCATGCGTCCGCCAGCGCCGCCTCGGCGCGGTGGAGAAGGTCGCGGTTCTTCTCGACAAGCTGCGGCTTCTTCTTGAAGGACGCGCAAAGCGCGGTCTCGAGGTGCTCGTCGTCGAGGCCCGTGGCCTTGAAGGCACGGAGCGCGGCGAGCATCATCGTGTTGGCCGCCTTCGGAACGCCGAAGTCCTCGGCCATCTTGATCGCGGGCACCTGGTAGAGCTTGACGCCCTCTGGAGGGTGCTTCGTGATCGGCACGGTGGAGTCCACGATCACGATGCCGCCCCTCTTCACGTCGTCCACGAACCGCTCGTACGACGGCTGGTTCATGCACACGAGCACGTCGGGATGCTCCACAGTCGGCGAGCCGATCGGCATGCCGCTCACCACCACCGAGCAGGACGCCGACCCGCCGCGCTGCTCCGGCCCGTAAGACGGGAACCACAGCGTGTGGCGCTTCTGGAGGCGCGCGGCCTCCGCCACGCAGATGCCGAGCGAGAGGATGCCCTGCCCGCCGTAGCCGGCGAACTTGAACCTGCGCTCCGGCACGGACGGATCGTCCACGGCCGGCGGCGCGTCGACGCCGTCGGGCACGCCGAAGAGCTCCGCGCACGACGCGAACTGCGGCACGGGCTTGACGGCGAGGGACGCAGATGCGGGAGGGACGCGCTCCTGCGCGTCCGCGCCTCCTTCGGTCGCACAGGAGCGCGACCCTCCCACGCCCTTCTCCGCATCGCGGAAGACGCCGAGCGGGAACTCGGACTCCATCTCGTTCATGCAGAACTCTGCGGCCTTGAGCGGGTTCATGCCGAAGTTGGTGGGGCATGGCGCGAGGATCTCGAGGAGCGCGTAGCCCTTGCGGTCGCGCTGTATCTCGAACAGGCGCTTGATGGCCTGCTTGCACTGCATGATGCGCTTCGTGTCCGCCACCGAGACGCGCGCCACGTACACTGGCGCCTGCAGCTGGCTGAACACCTCGCACACGTGGAGCGGATGGCCCGTGAGCGCCGGGTCGCGCCCGAACGGCGTGGTGGTGGTCTTCTCTCCCTCCAGCGTGGTGGGGGCCATCTGGCCGCCGGTCATACCGTAGAGGGAGTTGTTGATGAAGATGCAGCCGAACTTCTCGCCGCGCGAGGCGGCCTGAAAGGCGTTGTTGAAGCCGATCGCGCCGAGGTCGCCGTCGCCCTGGTATGCGATCGTTACGGCGTCGGGCCGCGCGCGGCTCACGCCCGTGGCGGCGGCCGAGGCGCGGCCATGCGCGGCGGAGATGTGGGCGGCGTCCCAATAGTAGTAGGTGAACACGCCGCAGCCGACGGGGTCGACGAAGACCGTCCTGTCCTGCAGGCCCATCTCGGCGCAGCACTCGGCCACGAGCTTGTTCACGATCCCGTGCCCGCACCCGGCGCAGTAGTGCGTCACGCGCGTGTCCTTCCCGCTCCGCGGGAACTTCCGGTACATTCCTTTTTGCTCGATCGTCTTCATCTCACTTCCCCAGAATCATCTTGCCGGCCTTCACAGCGTCGTCGACTGTCACGACCTGTCCGCCCATGCGGTGGATCATCATCACGGAGGCGGCCTCCGCACCGAGTCCGCTCTTCGCGAGGTTGAGGCGGACGTCGTCCGCGAACTGCCCGGCGTCCAGCTCGATCGTCATGATCTTGCGTCCCTTCGCGGCGGCGGCGAGACGCTCGCGCGGGAACGGGTTGAGGGTGATAGGACGGAACACGCCCACCTTCAGCCCCTTGCGGCGCAGTGTCTCCGCCGTGGTGCGCGCCACGCGGCTCGCGATGCCGAACGCGACGATGATCAGCTCCGCGTCGGCGGCGAGGTACGTCTCCGCCATCGCGTCGGCGGCCATGTCCTCGTACTTGCGCTGGAGGTGGTCGTTGAAGACCTCCTGCGCGGCGGCGTCGAGGAAGATGGACTTGATGAGGTTCTGGCGCGTCTTCGGCTCGCCTTGCGCGGCCCAGTCGGAGAAGTCAGGACGCGGGAGCTCCTCGTCCGGCAGCGTGACGTTCTCCATCATCTGGCCCTGCAGGCCGTCTGCGAAGACGATCGCGGGCGTGCGCCACTTGGCGGCCATCTGGAAGGCCTTGATGGTGAGGTCGCACATCTCCTGAGCGCTCGCGGGGGCGAGCGTGAAGGTCTGGTAGTTGCCGTGCCCGCCGCCCTTCACGGCGGGCGTGTAGTCGCTCTGCTCCGGGTAGACGTTGCCGAGGCCGGGGCCGGCGCGGTTGATGTCCACGATCACAGCTGGTAGCTCTGCGCCCGCAAGGTAGGATATGCCCTCCTGCATGAGGGAGAAGCCTGGGCCGGACGTGGCCGTCATGCACAGCTTGCCCGCGCCGGCTGCGCCGAACATCATGTTGACGGAGGCCGTCTCGCACTCCGCCTGGACGAACGTGCGCCCGAGCATCGGGAACCACTTCGCCGCCCCGTGCGCTATCTCGCTCGCAGGTGTGATCGGATAGCCGAAGTAGAGGTCGCACCCCGCGTACAGGGCACCCATCACAACGGCCTCGTTGCTCTTCACAAATTTAGTCATCGGATCAACCTTTCACCCTTCACCTTTCACCCTTCACCACCCGCAGAGCATACGGTTCCGGGCAGTTGTAGAAGCAGATGCCGCACCCAATGCAGCCCTCGCCGACATAGCCGACGGGCTTGATGCCCATCTTGTTGAGCGTGGACTTGATTTCCAGGCACTTGCGGGGGCAGGCCGCCACGCAGCGCCCGCATCCCTTGCAGGAGTCCTCTTCTATCTCGGGGTGGCTCGCCACTCCATTTCCTTCTTCAGACATACTATACCTCGCGAAAATTGAGTGCATAGTATATCATTTCCCCGCCGTATTAGGCAAATCCGCAGGAACGCGGAGCGCGGAGAAACCGCAAAACGACTGCAGGATTGGCTATTTACAGGTTGGCGAACGGATTGCAGGTAAAGCCGCCTGGCGAGCGGTGCGGACGGCTGTCGCCGCGCCGATCCTGACGGCCACCGCCACCAGAACCGCCGCCTCCCGGCCTGCGCGGCGCGGACGAGCTGCGGGCGCTCAGGCTCACGCGGTTACGCGCCTTGTCGACGCCGATCACGCGCACCTTGATGTGGTCGCCCGCCTTCACCACCTCCGCAGGGTCACGTATGAAGCGGTCTGCCAGCTCCGAGACGTGCACGAGGCCGTCCTGGTGGATGCCGATGTCAACGAATGCGCCGAACGCGGTCACGTTCGTGACCACGCCCTCGAGCGTCATGCCCTCGTGAACGTCGTCGATCGTCGTCACGTCGTCGCGGAAAGCAGGTTTCTCGAATACTGCGCGCGGGTCTCGTCCGGGCTTCTTCAGCTCGGATACGATATCCTTCAGCGTAGGCTCGCCAACGTCGTTCGTGATGTACCTGCGTACGTCGATCCTGTCGGCGAGCGCGGCGTTGCCGACTAGCGCCGACACTTCCACGCCCAGGTCGGACGCCATCGTCTCGACGAGCGCGTAGCGCTCCGGGTGGACAGCAGACGCGTCGAGCGGGTTCGCCGCCCCGCGAATGCGCAGAAAGCCGGCGGACTGCTCGAACGCCTTCGGCCCGAGGCCGCTCACCTTCTTGAGGTCGCTCCTGCTCCTGAAAGCGCCGTTCTCGTTGCGCCACGCCACTATCCGCTTGGCGAGGGATTCGCCGATGCCGGAGACGCGGGTTAGGAGCGGTGCCGAGGCCGTGTTAAGCTCCACGCCCACCTTGTTCACGCAGCTCACCACCACCTCGTCCAGCTTCGCCCCGAGCAGCGGCTGGTGCACGTCGTGCTGGTACTGGCCCACGCCGATGGCCTTCGGGTCGATCTTCACCAGCTCGGCGAGCGGGTCCTGCAGCCGCCGCCCGATCGAGATCGCGCCGCGCACCGTCAAGTCAAGATCCGGGAACTCCTCGCGCGCCACCTCGCCGGCAGAATAGACGCTAGCGCCCGCCTCGCTCACGGAGACGACCATCACATCCTTCTCCCCCATCAGCTTCAGCACGTCGCGCGCGAACGCCTCGGTCTCGCGCCCGGCCGTGCCGTTGCCTACGGCGATTGCCTCGGGCTTGTACTTCTGCACGAGCGTGGCGAGGGTCGACTGCGCCTCTGCCGTGCGCTGCATCGGGTAGATCACCGTGTTCGCGAGGAACTTGCCCGTGGCGTCCAGCATCGCCACCTTGCAGCCCGTGCGGATGCCGGGGTCAATGGCGAGCACGCGCTTCTCGCCCAGCGGCGCAGCGAGCAGCAGGTGGCGCAGGTTTTCCGCGAAAACCTCCACCGCCGCGCGATCTGCGGAAAGCTTCTTCTCCACCATCACGTCGATCTCGCAGCTCGGCGCGAGCAGGCGCTTGTAGGCGTCTTCGGCGGCAAGGCGCACCTGGGCGTTCTCCCTGCAGCCACGCGCGCGATCGACCATCTCAAGGATGTCCTCGACGAGCGGCGCCTTGTCCACCTCGAGGCGCACCCACAGCACGCCTTCGTTCTGTCCGCGCCGCATGGCGAGGAAGCGGTGGCTGGGGATGTCGACGATCGGCTCCTTGAAGTCGTAGTACTGCTCGAACTTGGTCGGTTCCGTCGGCCTGGGCGTAACGACCTCGCTCTTCACCATGGCCTTCGTGGCGAACACCTGGCGCACGTGCCCGCGCACCTCGGCCATGTCGGCGATGCGCTCGGCGATGATATCGCGCGCGCCCTGCAGATCCTCTTCGGACGCAGCCTGAAGGGCTGCGTCGTCAGGACGATCTTCCCAGATGGCATCGGCCAGAGGCTCCAGTCCCTTCTCCTTGGCGATCATCGCGCGCGTGCGGCGCTTCGGCTTGTAGGGCTGGTAGAGGTCCTCCAGGGCGGCCTTCTGCTGGCACTCCTCGATCTTCGCGCGCAGGTCGTCCGTCAGCTTGCCCTGCTCATCGATCGACTTCAGGATGACGGCACGCCGCTCCTCCAGCTCGCCGTAGTAGGTGAGGCGCTCCTGGATCTGCGATATCTGCACCTCGTCTAGGTTGCCGTGGGCCTCCTTGCGGTAGCGGGCTATGAACGGGATCGTGTTGCCCTCCGCGAACAGCTTCGCCACGGCGGCGATCTGCCCTGCCGAGATCTTCAGTTCCGACGACAGGCGCGGCAGCACCTTCGTCACGTTAATGTCAGTCATCATCTTTTCAAGTAAACCTTTCGCTGTCTATCTTCCCCGCAAGCGGGGCGGATAGTATAGCAAATCGCCGAAGCAGCGCGATGGCCACTAGCGCAAGACCACACGTGCCGCCATATGTGGTATAATCGTCTTGCCTGGAAGCATTGGCGCTTTCATGGCGCAACACCATAACAGACAACATCTTGACTGAAAAATGACTATTGGCATGAGCGATATCGCCGCGACGCTGGTCTTGGCCGGAATCAGCGCATTGGCATGGAGACGGCGGCAGAACGTCGGCGGAAAGACATGGGCGTTCCGCGTCATTCCGCTCGGACTGATCTTTCTGCTGCTCACCCCTTTGCGACTCGACACCTACTGGCTAGCGACGCTTCTGGCCGTCTACGCAACCGCTGCCTACCTTGGGGGCTGGCGCTTCACGACACCAGCCAATCGTGTTCTTCGCGCCATCTGGTGGGCGACGCACGTGGCCGTGTACTTCGTAACCGGGCTGATCATATGCTTGGCATTGTCGGGCAGCATCAAGACAATCGTCATGTTCTCTCCTATTGCGACCGAAGGCGATTGGCCGTGGACGCGCGGAAATATCTCTGGCGAGTTGCCGTTCGCCGTAGAGTACAGGCGTGCCAAAACGTTTTGCGCGGAACATGACAAGCGCATCCTGTTCAAGTCCGGCAAGCGGGTTGGTCTTCTCATTGACACGTGCGGGTTCGGCCCGTTTAGAGTCTACAAGCTAAATACGGGCGAGTATTGTCTTGTGGACGGTTTCGGCATGAATCTTCCGAAGTCGTTTGGAGATCAATCGCGCTTTATGCGCGTGAACGTCGAGAACGAGACCGTTGAGCTGAAATCAGGCAAAGGATGGTTCAAGATACCCGAGAAAGGATACGTTCGCGGATGGGGCGGAGAACCGGGAAACCTAAACGGATTCTCGTTCGACATGTATCCTGGCCGCGACCTCAACGGCGAGGGATGGCATGTCGATGTCAATGGGACTCCTGTAGGCGACTCGCTCGACGGGATGAAACTACTTGGCGAGATCGACACGCACGGAAGGTTCAACAAAATCATGGCACATAAATGACATTCGCGATCTGCGTCATTTGTGGCACACTACATTCCCGTTCTCACCATGGACGAACATATTACGAATAAAGCGAAAGTCGGTCTCGCGCTGGGTTCTGGCGGCGTGCGTGGCATGGCGCATTTCGGCGTCATTCGCGCTCTACGGAAGCACGGGATCGAAATCGCATGCGTAGCAGGGTCCAGTTCCGGGTCCGTCATCGGGGCCGCCCTGGCCGCAGACAAGCTTGACGAGGCGGAGGACTTCTTCCGCCACGTGAACTGGTGGCGTGTCTTCCGCCTCTTCTTCGAGATAAACTGGCCACGATCTGGAATCATTACCGGCCGGCACATCAAGAAGCAGCTGCGCCGCATATTGGGAGACGTCCGATTCGAGGACCTCAAGATACCGTTCACCGCCGTTGCCATCGACATGATGAACGGACAGGAGGTGGATATCCGGTCTGGCGACCTAGTTGACGGGACTTTCGCCTCGCTCGCCATTCCTGGGCTGTTCAATCCCGTCCCCCGCGACGGACGGTGGATCGCGGATGGCGGCCTCAACAATCCTCTCCCCATAAACGCATGCCGCGACATGGGCGCGGACTTCGTGATAGCGGTCGACGTGAACTTGGGCCAGAAGCTCGACCGACAGCAGCCGCCCGACAAGATGCCTTCTCTATGGACGATCTTCACTCAGACGTGCCGCATCGTCGAGAACAACTGGACCGACCGCATCATCCGCTACGCCCCGCCAGACATCCTGCTGCAACCCGACCTGCACGACATCTTCATGTTGCGCCTGAGGCACGTCACGCGCGCGATCCTGCGCGGCAAGATCGCCGCCGAAAGGATGATTGCCGGACTTTCTCCCGAAGTCAAGGAGAGACTTGGGGTTAAAGCGTAGGGGCCGGCGAATAGATTAGGAACTTCTCTATCCCGCCCTCTACTCATGGAAGTCGCTGTCTTGCGGCGGGCCTGGTGGGCAAGCAGCGAGATCGGCAATCGCCGCCGCGATGCGGTCAATCGTGGCCATGTCGGAGACGAGCGGCGGCATTGCGTAGACGTAGTTGCAGAACGGACGCAGCCAAACGCCGTGTTCGTCGATCACCCGATCAATGTCAGCCCGCGCTGGCAGACGCTTCGTCTCGACCACGCCCACCGCCCCCAGGACGCGCACGCCAGCCACGTTAGGCAACTCTGCGAGCGGCGCTAGCGCCGACTTGAACCGAGCCTCGATCTTCCGCACGCTCTCAGCGTAGTCCGCCGCCGCGAAGAGGTCGAGGGACGCGATCGCCGCCTCGCACGCGAGAGGGTTCGCCATATAGGTGGGGCCGTGCATGAACGCGGACGGCGTGCCGCCGGAGATCGTCTCGGCCACCTCGCCAGAAGCGAGCGTGGCGGCGAGCGTCATGTGGCCGCCCGTAAGCGCCTTGCCGACGGTCATGATGTCAGGCACCACTCCCGCATGCTCCTGCGCCCAGCGCGGTCCCGTGCGATAAAAGCCCGCCGCGATCTCGTCGAATATAAGCAGTATCCCCTTCTCGTCACACAGTCGACGTAGCTCGCGCAGGTACTGCGGATGGTAGAAGTTCATCGCGTTGGCCGCCTGGAAGATCGGCTCGCAGATGACGGCCGCGATCTCGTCCCCGTACTCCTCCACCATCCGCAGCATCGACGCGAAGTCCGCCGCGTCCCATTCGCCGCCGAACGGCACGGACGGCTTCTCGGCGAAGAAGTGTCGCGTCATGATGTCGCGGAACAGGACGTGCATGCCGTCAGGATCCGAGAGAGCCATCGCGAGGGATGTGTCGCCGTGGTATCCGCCCTTCAGCGCCGCAAGCTTCGCGCGCCGTGGACGTCCCTTTGCCCGCTGGTACTGCACGGCCATCTTCGCGGCCACCTCCACCGAGATGGATCCTGAGTCCGCGAAGAACACGCGATCGAGACCGGGCGGCGCGTACGCGGTCAACTTCTCGGCCAGTTCCACCGCAGGCCCATGGGTGAAGCCTCCGAACATCACGTGGCACATCTTCTCGCTCTGGCGGCGGATCGCCTCGACGATCGCCGGGTGGTTGTGGCCATGCGCCACGCACCACCAGCTGGAGACGGCATCGATCAGCCGCCGCCCGTCGGCCAGCTCGATCTCCACGCCCTTCGCCGCACGCGCCAGTCGAACTGGCGGCGGATCCTTAAGCGAGGCGTACGGATGCCAAATGTGCGCCTTGTCGAAATCAATCGCGGTCATGGCTAAACATCTCCGAAAAGTCGATGTCGGGATACGATCCGCCGGACGGCACCTGAGGCACGCGCACTACCGTCGGCGGGAAACCCATGCGGGAAAGCGCACGGCGCGTCTCCGCGAAGGAATCCTCGTCGATCTGCGGGTCGGCGCCCGGGAACCAGTTGTACGCAACGCCCGCCACCTTCATCCCGCGCGCCTTCGCAGCCTCAAGCGAGAGGATCGTGTGGTTGAGCGAACCGAGCCGTCCGCAAGTCACGAGAATGAGCGGCCACCCCTGCGCGGCGGCGAAGTCGACGGACAGCGCCTCGTCCGTGAGCGGCACGCACAGCCCGCCCGCCGACTCCACCAGCACCACCTCGTGTGCCGCCGCGCACGCCTTGACGGACGATGCGATCTTCGCGAGATCGACCTTGCGCCCCTCCAGACGCGCCGCCAGCAGCGGCGACGACGGGAACCTGAATATCTGCGGCGCGGTCAACCCCTGCTCGTCCTCCGGCAGTAGTCCAAGCCCGCACATCGCGCGATGGACATCAAGGTCCTCCGAGAAGCCGTCGTTGCCGGTCTGCACCATCTTCACCGTTATCGCGTCGACGCCGCGCACGCGCAACGACCGCGCCATCAGACCTGTCACGACGGTCTTGCCGATCCCGGTGTCGATGCCCGATATGAAATATACTTTGCCTTCCATGTCGGGGCGAGATTATAGCACAGACCGAATTTATGGTAAAATGCTGGCTGTGCAACGAGAAACCAGAGATGCCGTCCTGTACGCAGCGCCGTTCGTGGCGTGGATCGCGCTGCAGATGGCGCTGCCTGCGACGGCGGTCGGCTATGCCGTGCGTACCGGCGTGACGGCGGCCATCGGCCTAGCGTGTCTTAAGGTTCTTAAGGTCTTTAACGTCCCTAACGACCTTAACGACCTTAAAACCCTTAATGACCTTAATCACCTTAAAGGCCTTAATCACCTTAAGGGCCTCTGCGTCGGTCTGATTGGGGGTCTGGTAGTCTACGCCTTGTGGGTGGCCCCGGAGTATTCCACCTGGTACCGCACGTGGATGGAACTGCCGATAGGCGAACTGCCGCCAGCGTCGGGTCCGTCGCCATACGAACCGTCCGTCTGCGGCTGGCCGCTCACTATCGTCAAGCTGATTGGTAGCGCGTTCGTCATCGCACCCGTCGAAGAGGTGTTCTTCCGCTCGTTCCTGTACAGGCGATTGCAGGCGCGCGACTTCCGCGCGGTGCCGCTCTCCCGCTTCGACCTTTCGTCGTTCCTCTGGATGGTATTCCTCTTCACGCTGGAGCACGACCGTCCAGTCGTGGCCGCCCTCGCCGGCGCGGCATACGGGCTTCTCGCCATCCGCTTCGGACTCGGCTCCGCCATCGTGGCGCATGTCGTCACCAACCTGGCGCTGGGCCTCCACGTCATCTGCCGGGGGGAATGGTGGTTTTGGTAGAGGACGACGAGATCCTTTCGTTCGCCGTGCCGCCCGATGGCATCTCCACGCGGCTCGACAAGTGGCTCGCCACGCTCTGCGACGGGTTCTCCCGCTCGCGCATCCAGGGGTTGATCCTCGCGGGGCGCATGCAGGTCAATGGCGAGACAGTTTCCCGCACCGCGGTCAAGGTCGATCCCGGCGACGTCATCACGCTCGCCATTCCGCCGCCCGTGCCCGCCGAGCCGCAACCAGAGGACATTCCCCTTTCAGTCGTATTCGAGGACGAGCACATCATAGTCATCGACAAGCCCGCTGGACTCGTCGTCCACCCAGCGCCCGGGCACCTCTCCGGCACGCTCGTAAACGCGCTTCTCCACCATTGCCCAGCCCTGGAAGGCATCGGCGGCGTGGCGCGTCCGGGAATCGTCCACCGCCTCGACCAGGACACGTCCGGCCTCATGGTGGTGGCGAAGACGGAGGCCGCGATGCGGACGCTTACCAAAGAGTTCTCGTCCCACGCCAACATCCGCAAGACCTACCTCGCGCTCGTCCACGGCACGCCCGTCCCGGCCGAGGGCCGCATCGAGAACCTGATCGGGCGCTGCCCTTGGGACCGCAAGAAGATGGCGGTGGTGGAGAAGAACGGCAAGACTGCGGTCACGAACTACCGCACGCTCTCTGCGGGCCGCATCTCGCTCGTCGAGTGCGTGATAGAGACGGGACGCACGCACCAGATTCGAGTTCACATGGCCTCGCTCGGACACCCGATAGTCGGCGACGCGCTATACGGGCGTCCCGGCTGGGACCGGCAACTGGCCCCAGTACCGACACGCCAGATGCTGCACGCCTGGAAGCTGGAGCTGAAGCACCCTGTCGCGCGCGCCCCGCTCGCCTTCGAGGCGCCGCTACCTCCGGACTTCACGCCCTACATGGGCTAGACGCGCTTCACGTCGAAGCTGCGGACGATCGCCGCGCGGGCGTCCGCGAGGTTCTTGAACTCGCCGGCGGCGATGAACTGGATCACGAGGTTGCCGATGGCCGTGCCTTCGGTGGGGCCGGCGAACACCTCGAGGCCCGTCGCCTGGGCGGTGAGACTGTTGAGATAACCGTCCTTCGACCCGCCGCCGACGATGTTGATGGAGGTGTACGTCTTGCCGGTTAGGTTCGAGAGATTGCGGATCATCTTCGCGTAGCAGTCCGCTAGCGAGGCGTAGACGCACTGCATCAGCTCGCCCACGGTGGCAGGCTTCACGTCAGCAGCCGCGAGCACCTCGGCGATCATGGAGGCCGGCGAGAAGAAGCGAGTGTCGTTGGCGTTCACGCGGCCTGCGAAGGCAGAGGCCGCCTTGGCCGCATTCTCGAGATCTGCGAAGGAGTATTTCTTCCCCTTCTCGTAGTCGGCGAGCGTCCATGTGGCGGTCTTCTCCTTGCCCTCCACATAGTCCACGCCGTTCAGCTCGCGGCGGATGGACTGGATCATCCAGAGGCCCATGATGTTCTTGAGGAAGCGGAAGCGGTACCACGCGCCGCCTTCGTTC
>CACXPT010000088.1 GCA_902769585.1 uncultured bacterium | reverse complement strand
TCCAACGTGGTGGAGGTCGCCTCGGGCACCATCGAGGAAATCACGTTCCTCGCGGACCTGCGGACGAAGCCCGTCTACCTGCATGGCAACGTGGGGTATGTCGGCGGCCCCGGCAAGGTCATTGCCGCCAACGGCAGCCGCGTGGGGTTCGTGGGCGCCGAGGCGGAGGTGGCCGTGAACGCCGGCACCGTCACGCTTGGCGACGAGGAGCTGTTTGGCGCCAAGCCTGCGCTGTGGCTCGACGCCTCCGACCTTTCCACCTACGCGCCGCTCTACATGAGCAGCTACCACAACAACGGCACATTGCATGCGCCATCCACCTTGCTGGGCGCGGACAAGCCGGCGAACGTCTACACGAACGACTTCCCGCTCATCGAAAAGTGGTTTGACAAGCGGCCCGAGCAGCGGCTCAACTTCTTCTGGAACGACCGCTGGAAGTATGACAACAGTTCGTTCTATCCGCAGTTCTATCCCTACATCATCCCCAACGGATTGAACGGGAAGCCGATTCTCTCCTTCGGCATTCATCGGGAGAATGATGGCAACGGCCTTTCGTCCGAATGGACGCATGTCGGCAGTCCGGGTTCGGGTAAGGGTACCGAGAATCGTCGGATGCACCTGATGCAGAACCCGCCGGAAGGGGTCGTGGCGGAAGGCCATGCCGTCTACCTCCACTCGTGCGTGATGGTGTTCGGCTCGGAGCGCGGCGGCGGACGTTGCATCTTTGGCGGCTACAATGGCAATACTGGCACGGCCGTCGACAACACGCACAACCCCAAATGCAGTGACCACTTCCTGCGTACCGGCAGCGGCTACGGCGTGGAGAACGGCATCTTCCAGGCAAAGGGCAGCGGTGCGTCGGCCACCCTGTACGAGACCTGGGTGAACGGCACGTCGGTCGTCTGCACCAACACGCCGATGAGCGGTTCGTGGGACGTGATCTCCTTTAACACGGACAATGCCGACACCAGCGGACGGGCCTTCCGCAACATCGGATGCCCCGACGACACCGCCAAAGCCGGCGGACAGGACTACGCCGAGTTTTTTGTGTTCACCAACAAACTCACCGCGGCCGAGCGCATGATCCTTGAGTCCTATCTCGCTGTCAAGTGGGGTCTGACGGGCAAGCAGGCGGAGTCCCCTGGCACGATCACGCTCGGCGCGAACGCCGCCGTGGTCGGTAGCCAGCCGGGCATCGTCGGCGCCGGCAGCTGGACAACCCGTACCAACGACCACGTGACACTGGACGGTGCGTTCACGGGGACGATCGGCGGCGCGGGCACGCTGACAGCGGCGACGGGCGCGCAGGCGCCGAAGCTCGCGCCCAGCTTCGCGGGTTCGTTGACCGTATCGGGTGGCGACCTGTCGTTCACGTACGCGAACGGCGCGTTTACGCCCGCGCTCGTGGCGGCGGATGCCGACCTTGCGTTCCCCGCCGCGCCGACGGTGACGGTGACGACGGGCGGCGCGCTCGCGGCGGGCGACTATCCGCTCGTGGAGGGCAAGACGCTGACGGGCCTGACGGACTGCACGCTCGTCCACGACATCGGCCACGGGATGAAGGCGAAGCTCATGCGCACGAACACGTCGCTGGTGCTGCGCGTCATCCCCTCCGGCATCACGGTGATCTTCAGGTAGTCGTTAGGATTTTTATAATCTTCTCCGATACTCCTAATCTCCGAATCTCCCAGTAGCGAAAGCAATCATCAAAGTTATCCTCTTTTACATTCACGCGCGAAGCGAGACGTGGAGCGAATGCGCGGATTGTACACAAATCCAATATGATTGTACAAGAAATGCCGTGAGTGGTTTGATAAAATCAAGCCATCCTCATAAACGCAGAAAGGATTACGATGATGAATACATCAAGAAGAACATTTCTTACGGGAATGGCGGCGGGAACGCTGCCGCTCTTCAACGTCGGATATGCGGCGTTCGGGCAAGGACGCAAGGCGCAGCTGGCGGCCGGCGCGAAGATCCGCATCGCCATCGTCGGGTGCGGCGACTGGGGGCGGACGCTCCTTCGGCGCGCGGGCCTCGTGGGCGGATGCGAGGTGGTGGCGCTCTGCGAGCCTGACTCGAACGCCATCGCCGTGCTGAAGAAGAATTGCGCGAAGATCTGGGGCCGTAAGGCGCTGGACGCCGCGAAGGTCTATCCAGACTACCGCGTGATGTTCGACGAGATGGGCGATTCTCTCGACGCGGTGTTCATCGCCACGCCCAACCACCACCACGCGCTTCCCGCTCTGCTGGCGATCCGGCACGGCGTGAACGTGTACGTGGAGAAGCCGATGGCGCACACGATGGAGGAGGTGATCCGCATCGGCGAGGAGGGGCGCAAGGCGGGCGTGGTCGTGCGCGTGGGCAACAAGGGACACAACATCTCGCACCGCCCGACGCTCGAAAAGTACCTGAAGGATGGTGTGATCGGCGACATCACCGAGGTGTTCAGCTACTCGGACCGTCCGAACACGATGTTCCGCCGCCCCCACACGATTCCCGTGCCGAAGGGCATGGACTGGGATCTCTGGTGCGGCGGATCTCCCGTGTGTGAGCCGTACGGCGAGGAGGACGGGCGCGTGGGCCTGCACCCGCACGACTGGCATAGCTGGATCGACTACGGCAACGGTTCGATCGGCAACATGGGAACGCACGTCCTCGACGCGCCGTTCCAGACGATGGACATGTGGAAGGTCACGCCGTCGAAGATCGTGGTGCGGGATATCAAGTGGGGGTGCCCGGGCGCGTGGAACGCGCGCGGCACGTTGGACTTCCACATGCCGGCGCGCGACGGATGGGGCGAGATCGTCCTCCACTGGAACGACGGCGTGGCGGACGGCGTTGACATCAGCTCGAAGTTCATGACTGGCTGCTACAACCGCGTCTACAAGCGCGAGCACACGAACTTCCCGCCGGAGCTTCTCGAGCTCGAGAAGAAGTGGGGCGTCAAGAAGCCGATCCCGTCGTTCGGCACCGTGTTCGTGGGTACGAAGGGCATGATCTACGAGGAGTTCCACCGCACGCTGCGCATGTTCCCGGAAGGCGGGAAGATCGCGGACATACCGGTACCCGGCAAGGAGGAACTCAACCGCGAGGAGATCAAGATCGTGGCGGAGTTCCTCTCGGCGGTGCGCGGGAACCCGGGGCCGGTCAACACCGGGCTGGATTTCTCCATTCCGCTTGCGAAGACGCTCATGCTCGCGAACATGCTTGCGTTCGCAGGGAAGGGAACGTACACGTTCGATGGCGCGAAGACAGACAGCGACGCCGCGAACGCGCGCTTCGGCATGAAGTACCGGAAGGGGTGGGAGACGGCCTAAGGCGCCGTTGAACCATGCAGTCGCTTGCCCTAGCCGCAGCTTCGCTGCTCTCCCCGTTCTTCCTGGAGGTCACGCCGGAAGTCCGCTCGTCGTACGTCTCCATCGGCAAGCTGATGGAGGACCGTCCGATGCAGATCACGAACGTCCGCGCCGGCTACGACGCGGGCGAGTTCGGGCGCTTCGGCATACGCAACTGGGACGTCAGCTCGCTCACGGATCGCCGACACGACGCCCATCGGCACGCATTCTACCACTTCGAGTTCGGGCCCACATGGGAATATGATCTCAAGTTGGCGGAGGAGTGGACGCTGAAGTCGGACATCACGAGGTCGTGGACGCTCTATCGCGGGTTTGAAAAAGAAGCGTCTAACCGCACGTACTCGTGGTGGCAGATCGACCAGGCGCTCGCGAACCCGTACATCGTGCCGTTCTACCGGATCCGCAAGTGCTTCCGCGGTAACGACTACGTATACTTCAAGGCGGGCGTGCGGCGACGCTTCGGAATCTGGGAGTCGCTCTATGTCACGCCGAGCGTGTACGCCGAGGGCGGAAGCAGCCGCAACTACCGGCGCGTGATCGGTACGCGCACGGACGGCGAGCGATGGAGCGACGGCGTTTCGTCGGTCACGTTCCGCCTCGAACTTGGATGGACGTTCTGCAAGAACTTCTCGGCGTTCGCCTTCGTGGAGCAGTACGAGGTGGTGGGTCAGGCCGCGCGCCACGCGATCTCGGCAAGCTCGTATCGGTGCGCGCACAACGACTGGACGCTCGGCGGCATCGGCTGCCGCATTCGCTTCTGAGCATGCAGGCGCTAGATTTGATATACTAACGAAACCGAAAGGAAAGAACAGATGAAGAGAATGTTGCTTGGATTATGCCTGGCGATGGCAGTGGCAGGGTGCGTGGGGACAGACCCCGCGCTGACTAAGGTGCGCGTGGTGCTGTGGGGCGTCACGCACAACCACGCGAAGGGCAAGTTCGACGGGCTCCGTCAGCTGCCGGACCTCTACGAGATCGTGGGCGTGGTGGACAACTCCGCCTCGAAGGTGATGCGCATGGCCGAGCCCAACCTCAAGCACTACGAGAAGTACCCGAAGTACACGCCAGAGCAGGTGCTAAACGAGGTGAAGCCGGACCTGGTGGTGATCGAGGTCTCGAACCAGGAGTTGGTAGACGTGGCCGATGCACATGGACAAGCCGCTCGGCTTCACGAAGGACGGCTTCAAGTACGTCTCGGACGTCTGCCGCGCGCGCAACATCCCGCTCCAGACCGGCTACATGTTCCGCGTGAACGGCGCGATCCAGTTCGCGTGCAAGGCCGCGCACGACGGCGTGATCGGCGAGGTGTTCTCCATCGACGCCGACCTCAACCACTCCTACGGCGGCAAGAAGTATCCCGAATACTGCGGCACCTATCCGGCGGGCACGGCCTACCTGCTCACCTGCCACATCATCGAGTACGTGCTGCCGCTCATGAACGAGGTGGCGCCGGACTACGTGAAGACGTGGGAGATGCCCGCGCCCGGCGACCCGGAGGGGACGCCCAGCCACACGTTCACGCTCATGAAGTGGCCGCGCACCACCTGCACGGTGACCGTCTGCTCCAAGGGCACGCAGTCGCGCCGCCACCTGCGCATCGACGGCTCGGACGGCACGATCGAGATCGAGCCGATCGAGGACTTCCGCAAGGTGAAGCACGACACGGGCGAGGAGGGCGGCAAGGCGAAGAAGTCCGTCGACCCGCGCATCATTGCGCGCCTCTACCTCAAGAAGGACAAGCCGCCTTACAAGAAGGGTCTCAACGAGCTGGACTTCGGCATCATGGAGGACCGCTACCGCGACCAGCTGAAGGAGCTCGCGGAGATCATCCGCGGCGAGAAGCCGAACCCGCAGTGGCTCTACGACCACGACCTGCTCGTGCACGAAGTGTCGCTGAGGGCATGCAACCTGTAGGGTTGAGATGTTGAGATGTTGAGGTGTTGAGGTGTTGAGGTGTTGAGAGTAAGGAAGGAATTGAAAATGAAGAAGATTCTGTTAGGAGTGTGTGTGTTGGCGGGCGGGATGTTGCTCGCGGGCGGCGATCCGGCGATGCGAGGGCCTTTCCCGCTTTTGTGCACGCCCTGGACGGCGGACGGCGCGCTTGACGTGCCGACGCTCGTGAAGGAGGCGGAGTTCGTGGATTCCTGCGGGGTCGCGGGGATACTGTGGCCGACGGCGGGCGAGGTGGTCGACCTCGTGAAGGAGGGCGAGTACGAGAAGGGTCTGGACGCGCTCGCCGCGCGGGCGGCGAAGCCCGGCTTCAAGGCGCGCCTCTCGGCGATCTGTCCCGGCACGACGAGCAAGCGCGCTCTTGCGCGCGTGAAGACCGTGAACGGACTGATGGAGAAGTACGGCATCAAGATGGCGATCCTGGCGCGTCCTCCGGACGACGCCAAGACGCAGGACGACATCGCCGCGCACTATCGCGCTCTCGGGGCGATCGCGAAGTGTCCGGTCATCATCCAGACGTACAACGGGAAGAGTCCGCAGCCGGACGTGGAGCTCCTCGTCAAGCTCGCGAAGGAGTTCCCGGACGTCTACGGCTACGTGAAGGAGGAGTCGCCCG
Organism: uncultured bacterium; assembly: GCA_902769585.1. GTDB lineage: Bacteria > Verrucomicrobiota > Kiritimatiellia > RFP12 > UBA1067 > RUG572. The sequence goes on along the minus strand of CACXPT010000088.1, from coordinate 20,000 downwards.
GCGGCAAGGTGAACGCGCGGATGGCGCAGCTGGTCGCCGCCAAGCCCGTCATCCACACCGTGTTCAGCGGCTGGGGCGCGAAGGCATGGCTCTACCAGGGGCCGCGCATCGGCACTGAGGGCATCATCACGCAGCGCCCGGCGTACGCGGACATCCTCGCCTACCTCTTCCGCCAGCAGGAGAACGGCGACAAGGACGGCACGCTCGTCGACGCCTACTCGAAGCTGCTTCTCATGTACAACATCGGCGAGACGTTCGGCGGTAGCAGCGACACGATGCGCGGTCCGCACCTCTACGTGCTTCAGAAGCGCGGCGCATTCACGAACACGTACACGCGGAAGCGTCCGCCGAAGGACGACAAGAGCGGACGGAAGTGGATCGTGGAGGAATTCAAGCTGTCCGACGCCGAGAAGGCGGAGATAGACCGCCGCCTTGCAGCCTGCGCGCCATACCTGAAGTCCCGCTGATTCTGGCTGGGCACTTGATTCCGCCCTGCGGGATGGTGTATAATAAGGACCGTTTCCGACAGAAGAAACGGCTATGGCGAAGATCAAGCTGACAAAGACCGAACTAAAGGCGCAGACGGACGCGTTGAAGCGCTTCCAGCGCTTCTTGCCCATGCTGCAGCTGAAGAAGCAGCAGCTTCAGGGCGAGATTGCCTCCATCGTCTCGCAGGCCGAGGCCGTGGCGGCGCGCGAGAACGATGTCCGCAGGTCGCTGGAACCGTGGGTGGGTCTGTTCGCCACGGGCGAGGACCTGCTGAGCGGTCTCGTGACGGTCAAGGAGATCAAGACGTCCACCGCAAACATCGCCGGCGTGGAGATTCCCGTGTTCGACGGCATCGATACCGAGGTGCGTCCGGTAGACCTTTGGGCGACGCCCGCGTGGGTGGACGACGCCGTCGCTGCCCTGACTGACGTGCTGGCCCTGCAGAGCGAGCGGATCGTCCTCGAGCGACAGAGGGAGCTTGTGGCAGAGGAGCTGCGCACCACGTCACAGCGGGTGAACCTCTTCGAGAAGGTGAAGATCCCAGAATGCAGGGAGAACATCCGCGTCATCAAGATCGCGATCGGCGACGAGCAGACAGCCGCCGTCACTCGCGGGAAGATCGCCAAGTCGCGCGGCAATGGCGAGGAGGATGCGGCATGATCGTCCCCATGGAGCATCTCACGCTTCTTTGCGTGGCGTCGGAAGGCGAGAAGGCGCTAGAGTCGCTGCGCGAGCTCGGATGCGTTCACCTGGACCTTTCGGCGGCAGCGTCGCCGGAGCTTGCAGAGGCGAAGGGCGAGCTTGCCGACGCGGAGCGCGCGGTGCGGATACTCGAAAAGGCCGCCAAGGACTTTAAGGCCATTAAGGAGATTAAGGTCAATAATGAGTTTAAGGAGATTAAGGTCGTTAATGACCCTAACGACCTTAAAGACCCTAATGACTCTAAAGACCCTAAAGACCTTAACAACCTTAAAGACCTTAAAGACACTAAGGGCCGCAAGACCGACATTTTCGAGGCCGTGCGCAATGCCGACCTGACTGACGCTGTGCTGAAGGCCGACGCGGAGCGCACGGCCCTCACGGAACAGGCCGACGCCCTGCGGCAGACCATACGCACCTACGCGCCGTTCGGCGACTTCGACCCGGCGCTCGCGCAGCGGCTCCGTTCCGAAGGCGTGCCAGTGAAGCTGGCGCAAGGTCCAGGGCAGCCGCCGGAGCGCAAGGCTTTCTTCGCAGAGGTGCTGCCCGAGGGCTGGTCAGAGGTTCCTCTTCCGGCCGAGCGGCTTTCCGAGACGCAGGCGAAGCTTTCCGGGGTGGAAGCGCGGATCGCGGGCATCACTGCGTCGCTCGCCGCCGCGAGCGGGCGCGTATCCGCGATAACCGACCGCTATCCCGGGCTGAAGGACAAGGTGGCTTTCGCCGCCGCGCAGGACGTGCTTGCCACGCAGGGCGCGGTATCCTACATCGAAGGCTGGGTGCCGGTGGACGCCCTGCCGCGCCTGCGCGCGAAGGCTGTAACGAAGGCGTGGGGCCTCCTCGTGCGCGATGCGCGGGCTGACGAGACGCCGCCCACGCTCATCCGTCCGCCGAAGCTATTCCGCCCGGTCGCGGCGCTCTTCAAGGGCCTTGGCATCGCGCCGGGATACACCGAGTCTGACGTCTCCGTGCCGTTCATGTGCTACTTCTCGCTGTTCTTCGCGATGCTTGTGGGCGACGGCGGATACGGCGCGATCATCCTCGCGCTCACGCTGTGGGGTTGGCGCAAGACCAGGCCGAAGGAGGGCATGCGGCACCGTCCGGCGCTCGTGCGCAGCTGGCTGACGCTACTCACCGTCTTCTCGTCCGCGACAGTCGTGTGGGGCATCCTCTCCAACACGTGGTTCGGTGCGAGCCTGCCGTTCGCGAAGGACTGGGCGACGGTGAAGTGGCTCGGCGACCCCACGTACGGCCACATGATGCTGCTCTGCTTCACGATCGGCGTGAGCCATCTCGTGCTGGCGCGCGTGTGGAACGGTGTATGCAAGATCAACGACACGACTTGCCTCGCGGAGTTCGGCTGGGCCGGCGTGCTGGTGTTCATGTACTGCGTCGTCAACTGGATCGTGGGCATATTCTCCGGAATACCGTCTGTGTTCTACTGGGTGTTTGGCGTGTCGCTTGCCCTCGTGTTCGGGTTCACCGTGAAGCCGTCGGAACTGAAGACGCGCGGGGCGGAGCTTGGAATGCTGCCGCTGAACGTGATGAGCGCGCTTGGCGACATCATCAGCTATGTGCGCCTGTTTGCGGTGGGACTCGCGTCCGTGAAGGTGGCGGAGAACTTCAACGGGATGGCGATGGGCCTGGACATGCCGCTCTGGCTGAAGATAGTGCCGATGGTGCTGATACTCCTCATCGGGCACGGGCTCAACTTTGCGATGGCGGGGCTTTCGATCCTTGTCCACGCCGTGCGTCTGAACACGCTTGAATTTTCCAACCACAAGGGCGTCTCCTGGTCGGGCTACGACTTCTCGCCATTCAGGAGGACTAGTGGCTAGTGGCTGGTGCTTAGTGCCTAGTGCTTGGTGCTTAGTGCCTAGTGAAAAGGACAACTCAACAACTCAACCTCTCAACAACTCAACTTCTTAACAACTCAACTTCTTAACAACTCAAACTCTCAACAACTCAACAACACAACAAAGGAGCAAACAATGGATCGGCGTTCGGAACGGGCTTTGCGGCGACGGCGGCCGTGGGCGCGTGGAAGAAGTGCTACGCCGCCAACAAGCCGGCGCCGTTCCTGCTGCTCTCGTTTGTGGGTGCGCCGATCACGCAGACGCTCTACGGGATGATCCTAATGTTCCTCATGCTCGGCAAGACGAACGTCGCTGGCGCTGGCGTGCCGTGCCTCGTCCTCGGCATCTTCGCGGGTCTCGGCATCGGCCTTTCCGCGCTCTTCCAGGGACGCGCGGGCGCGGCGGCGTGCGACAGCCAGGCCGAGACGAACCAGGGCTTCACCAACTATCTCGCTGCGCTCGGCATCGTCGAGACCGTGGCCATCTTCACGATGGTGTTCACGCTCATCGCGCTCGGCAAGATCGCTTAAACAGACAAACCCAAAGGGAAAACGCAAAATGAAAATGAACCGTCGCCAGTTCCTCGGCACCGCATCGGCTGCCGCCTTTCCGTTCATCTTCCCCGGCTGCACGGGGTTGAACGTCCGCAAGTACGCCGCCAACGAGAAGGTCAACGTGGGCGTGATCGGCATCGGCCGCATCTCCACGACGATGGACATCCCGCTCGCGATCAAGTACACCGACCTCTGCCGCTTCACGGCCGTCTGCGACCTCGACTCCAAGCGTCTCGCGCACGGCGTCGACTTCATCCAGCAGCAGTACAAGAAGCTCCTTGGCGAGGACAAGGCCCCCGTCAAGACGTTCGCGGACTACCACGACCTGCTGGACGATCCGTCCATCGACGCCGTCGAGATCTGCATCCCCGACCACTGGCACACGCTCGTCGCCTGCGCCGCGCTCGCGAAGGGCAAGCACATCTGGCTGCAGAAGCCGTTCTCGCAGACGATCACCGAGGGCCGCGTCATCGCCAACCTCGCCAAGATGCAGAACCGCGTGGTGCAGGTCGGCTCGTGGCAGCGCAGCGTGATGCAGTTCCACCGCGTCTGTGAGCTGGCGCTCAACGGGCGCATCGGCGACATCGTGCGCGTGGAGGTCGGCTGCGGCTGCGACAAGCCGGGCGGCTCTTCCGAGGTCCAGCCCGTGCCCAGCAACCTCAACTACGAGATGTGGCTCGGCCCGACGGACGAGAAGGCGCCCTACAACGAGACGCGCGTGCACGCGCAGGACCTCAAGAAGATCGCCAGCCGTCCGGGCTGGATCCAGATGGCGCCGTACGGCTGGGGCATGATCACCAACTGGGGCGCGCACCAGATCGACATCGCGCAGTGGGGCCTCGGCAAGGACGACTCCGGCCCAGAATCCGTCACCGGCACGTGCGAGTGGATGGACACCACGGGCGGCAAGCTCTGGAACGTCCACACGACCTACGACCTCCACTACTCCTACAACGGCGGCAAGACGGACGTCCACGTGTGCAACAAGTACCCGATGGGCATCAAGTTCATTGGCTCCACCGGCGAGTGGCTCTACTGCATGCGCGGCAAGGCCGTCACGCCCAGCGACCCGTCCTCGTCCACTGGCGGCAAGATGAAGCCGCTCATGGCGTCCAAGCTTGCGCTTCTCGAGCCGATGAAGGATCCGGCGAAGCCGCTCAAGAACGGCCACGAACGCCGAGGCGGCGCAGCGCTCCTCCACGGCGTGCTGCCTCGGGCAGATGTGCATGGAGCTCGGCCGCGGCAAGAAGGACGGCGCCACGATCAAGTGGTGCGCGAAGAAGGAGGATACGTGCTGCGACAAGGCGAAGGCGCTGATGAAGCCCTTCGCGCGCGGCAGGTACAACATCCCCGACGAGCTGAAGCGCTACGGCTTCTGCTACGACAAGGTCCTGCGCGGGTAGCGCATGAACGTTCTCCCCTGCACAGAGGAGACGTTGGACGCCGCCGCGGACGTGCTGAACCGCGGCGGCGTCGCCGTCATTCCCACGGACACGGTCTACGGACTCGCCGCCCATCCCGCGCATTCCGACGCCGTCGAGCGCCTCTACTCGATCAAGGGGCGCGACGCGCGCAAGCCGATTGCGCTCCTGGCGGCGGACGCGGACGCCGTGGCGGCATTCGGCGCGACGTTGCCGCCTGCCGCCGCCACGCTGGCGGTGGAGCGCTGGCCCGGCGCGCTCACGCTCGTCCTGCCTTGCGGGGATGGCTTTGAAGGCTTTCGAGTGCCGGACCACGTGTGGACGCGGCGGCTCCTAGCGAAGTGCGGCGGCACGTTGCGCGTGACGAGCGCAAACCTGAGCGGACAGCGCCCGGCCACGGACGCGCCGCAGGCGCTCGCGGATGTCGGGCTATCCGCCGACTTGGTGATCGACGACGGCATCTCGCCGGGCGGCATTCCATCCACAGTAATCAAAGTCATGCCCGACGGCACATTGCAGACGCTGAGACCCTGAACATGGAGATCGAGAACGCAGAGATCGTGCGCAGCGTGCGGCGTGTGACGTTCGCCGGAATGGCGATCAACGTGGCGCTTGCCGTCGCGAAGGCCGCTGGCGGGCTGCTGTTCTCGTCGCAGGCGTTGCTCGCCGACGCGATCCACTCTCTCTCCGACCTAGTGACCGACTTCGCGGTAGTGCTGGGCGTCCGCTACTGGGTTGCGCCGGCGGACGCCGAGCATCCTTACGGGCATGGGAAGATCGAGGCGCTAGTTACGCTGTTCATAGCCCTTGCGCTTGCGGTGGTGGCGTGGGAACTGGGGTCGCATGCGGTCGGAAGCCTGTGCGACGGCAAGCAGGTGGCGCCGCCGGGAATCGCTGCCGCGGCGATCGCTGTCGTGTCGATAGTGCTGAAGGAGCTAATCTTCCGCTGGACGCGGAATGTGGCGCGGCGCGTGAAGTCTCCCGCGCTCGAGTCGAACGCGTGGCACCACCGCTCTGACGCGCTGAGTTCCGTGCCCGTGGCGATCGCGGTGGCGGTGGCATGGTTCTTCCCGTCTGTCGCCTGGGCGGACGCTGCCGGGGCGCTGGTCGTGGGCGCGTTCATCCTGCATGTGGCATGGACGCTGGCGTGGCCCGCGCTGCAGGAGCTGGTGGACGCGAACATGGCCGAGAAGGCGACGCAGGTGGCGGACGTGGCGCGGAAGGTCGGCGGCGTGCGCGGGGTCCACAAGGTGCGCGTGCGGCGGTACGGGCGGCTCTATCAGGCCGATCTGCACATACAGGTGGACCCTTCGCTGTCGATTGTGGCCGGACACGACCTCGGCCATCAGGTCCAGGAAGCTGTCGTCGGTGCTGGTATCGAGGTCAGCGACGTGGTCGTGCATGTCGAGCCCGACACTGAACCGCCCGCGCCCGGTAATTAAATTCCTCCATCCACCAACTACCAACTACCATCTACCAACTAAAAGGAGAACTAAAATGAAAACCATGAACAGGACTCTGGCGATGCTGACGATGGCAGCGCCGCTTCTCGCCGGCGCGACGCGCGTGACGGTGCTTCACACGAACGACACGCACGCGCACGTCGATGACGCCGTGGTCGCGTTCTCCACGATCGCTGCCGAGAAGGAGCGCATCAAGGCGTCGGGCGAGAACGTGATCCTCGCGGACGCGGGCGACTACGTGCAGGGTACCGCGCTTGGCGGGTACGATTCCGGCAAGAGCGTGATCGACATCATGGGCGCGGCGGGCTACGACGTGGCGACGCTCGGCAACCACGAGTTCGACTACGGTATCGCGGCCATGTTCTCGAACGTCGGCCGCGCGAAGTTCCGCACGACCAGCTGCAACTTCGTGCGGGACGGTGCGCGTTGCGTTCGTGGGCGTGACGACGCCCACCACGCTCGTATCGGCGAAGCCTTCCACCTTCCTCGACCCGACAGGCAAGTGGCGCGCCTACGACTTCATCGCCGGCGAGCATGGCGAGGAGCTGTACGCCGCCGTGCAGAAGGCCGTGAACGAGGCGGCGGCGCATGCCGACTACACGATCGTGCTGGGGCACATGGGCATCTCGCCCGAGTGCGCAGGGTTCAGGTCGATCGACGTCATCGAGCACACCACTAACTTCGTGGCGTTCATCGACGGCCACTCCCACTCCGAATACACGGGTTCGCGCGTCCGCAACGCGGCGGGCCAAGACGTGATCCTCACGCAGAGCGGCAGCTACCTCGGCGTGCTGGGTTTCCTGACGTTCGAAGGCGGGCGTTGCGTTGCGGCCGGCACCGTGTTCTCGCGCGGCGATCAGGACGATAAGGTCGTGCGCCTCGAGAAGGATCTCGCAGCCGCCGTCGAACGTCAACTCGGCGTGTGCATCGCCTCCGCGCCGTCCGCCATCTGCTCCTACGTGCCCGGCACTACCACGCGCCTGGCGCGCTCCGAGGACTGCGGGGCGGGCGACTTCGCCGCCGATGCGGCATGGTGGTACGCCAACGAGAAGGCGGGGCTCAACTGCGACTTCGCCTGCATGAACGGCGGCAACGTGCGCGCCGACATTCCAGCTGGCAAGGTGACGCTCAAGACGTTGCGCACTGTCCAGCCGTTCGCTGGCGACATCGGCGTGGTCGAGGCGAACGGTCGGCAGATCCTGGAGGCGCTCGAGTTTGGCGCGCAGGTGTCCGGCGAGGGGGAGTTCGGCGGATTCCTGCAGGTGGCCGGGCTGAAGTATTCTATCGACACGTCGGTGAAGTCCTCCGTGCGCACTGACGCGACGGGAGCGTGGGTGTCCGGTCCCTCGAACGGCGTCTACCGCGTGAAGGACGTGCGCGTGTACGACGGGAAGGCGGGCGTGTTCGTGCCGATGGACCCGAACGCGGTCTATCGCGTGGTTGGGAACGCCTTCACGCTCGTGGAGGGCGGAGACGGCTTCGCGATGTTCCGCAGCGCGAAGGTGGTGGAGAACGCGCTTGTTGTCGACTACCTGGCGCTCGCGGACTACGCCAAGGCATTCGGCAAGGCGGCAGGGGACGAGGTGCCCAGACTTGCCTCGGCCCTCTCGCCGCTCGCTGCGCTCGCTAACTACCCGATCTCATACGAGAAGCCGCACGGCTCGGGGCGCATCTCGCTTTCAGATCGCCGATAGTCGCGCTTGACATTCGTGTGCGGTTTGGGCATAATGCAACAGTTTTCAAAATTCCACAAGGAGTCTCCATGCAGAACCAAGAAATCTACGACAAGGTGATAGCCGCGTTCGCGGCAAAGTTCGGCGGCAAGCCGGCGGCGGTGGCATACGCGCCAGGCCGCATCGAGGTGCTGGGCAACCACACCGACTACAACGAGGGCTTCGTGTTCTCCGCAGCCATCGACAAGGGCACGTTCTTCGCCGTGTCGCCGGCCGACGATGACACTGTCACGCTCGTGGCCCTCGACATCAACGACGGCGAAACGTACACGTGCAAGCTCGCGGACGTCAAGAAGGTGGAGTCCGGCGCGACGTGGGCGAACTATCCGCTCGGCACGTTCAACTGGCTCTTCGACGGCGAGCCCGTGAAGGCCGGCAAGGGCTTCAAGGCTGTATTCGGCGGCAACATCCCGCTCGGCGCGGGCCTCAGCTCCAGCGCGGCGCTCGAGATGTCCACCGTCCTCGCGCTCGCGAAGATCTACGGCATCGAGAAGGACAAGGTGACGCTTGCGAAGATCGGCCAGAAGGCGGAGCATACGTTCGCCGGCTGCCCGTGCGGCCTCCTCGACCAGGCCTCGTCCCTCTACGGCAAGGCGGGCGCGCTCGTGAAGAGCGACTTCCGCTCCTGCGAGTTCGAAAACGTCTCCATGGGCGACTCCGTGGCGTTCATGATGGTGAAGTCGAATGCGAAGCATGCGCTCGTCGACGGCGCGTACGCTAGCCGCCGCCAGGCGTGCGAGGACGCGGCCAAGCACTTCGCCGCCGTGCTGCGCCACCCGGTGACGCATCTGCGCGACGTCTCCACCGCCGAGTGGGTGCTGTACCGGGCGGGACTCGACGAGACGCAGGCCAAGCGCGCCATCCATCCGATCGGCGAGGACGAGCGCGTGCTGAAGGGCGCGGAGCTGCTCGAGAAGGGCGACGTGGCCGGCTTCGGCGCGCTGATGTTCGACTCTCACGAGTCCAGCCGCAACTGGTTCGAGAACTCCTGCGAGGAGCTCGACACGATCGTGGACGCCGCGAAGGAGATTCCCGAGGTGCTCGGTGCCCGCCTTTCCGGCGGCGGGTTTGGCGGCAGCTGCTGCCTGCTCGTGAAGCCAGAGGCGGCCGACGCGATCGCCGCCCAGATCAAGGCGAAGTACAAGGCGAAGCACGGCGACGAGCCGACCTGCGCGGTCATCAACGCCTCTGAAGGCGCCCATCTGGTGGGTTAACCCAGAACGGCTGCCATGTTGCGGCCAGGCGCGCCACGTTCGTCAGAACGTGGCGCGTATGCATATCTCGAACGTGCGGGGTTCGCCGACGAGGCACTCGTAGTAGTGGCGGGCGGACTCGAAGTACTTCTCGCCGAAGAGATTGCGGATGCCGAACGTGAGAATCCAGTTGTCGCTGCCGCCGAACTTGGAAAGGGGCATGGAGACGTTCACGTCGAAGACGTGCGACGGGTCGAAGAACAGGTTCTTGTTGACGTAGCTGCCGCGCATCGTGGCGTAGCTCAAGGAACGGAACCTGTAGCCGCCGCCAATGACGACATCCTCCATGAAGCCCCAGTCGAAGCGGTATGAGGTGGAGAGCGAGAACGTGTGCGCCGGATAGCGCTCGAAGTCGCGGCCTTTCTCTCCGGGCGCGACGTTGCGGTCGGTGTACCAGTTGTAGCCGTACATGCCCATGATGGTCCAGTTGTCGGTAACGTCGCCGGAGACGGAGAGTTCCACGCCGCGCGAGGTGTTGCGTCCGTCGTAGCTCTTGATGAGGCCGACATTGTTGATTTCCGGCACGTTCTCCTGCTCGATGCGGTAGGTGGAGAGAGTCAACCACAGCTTCTCGACGGGGCGTACGCGCACGCCGCCTTCGTATTGCGTGGCGCGCCATGGCGTTGTGGGCGTTGCACCGCTTTCCGTGCGCAAGCCGAGCATCGGCGTGCGCGTCTGCGAAAGGTTGCCGAAAAATACGAGCCAGTCTAGCGGGCGGATGGTGAGTCCGCCGCGCGGGGAGAGCGCATCTGTTACGGTATGGCGGTAGCGGCTACCGTTCGACGTGTACGCTTCCTGCTCGAAGTGGTCGTAGCGGGCGCCCCCGAGAAGGGTGAACCAGCGCCAGTTGACGGAATCCTGCAGGAGGAGTCCGTAGCGCGAGGTCGGCGTGCCGAAACCGCCGGAGGACTCGCGGTAGTTGTAGTCCGGCTGGACGACGAACGTGTTCTTGATCTCCCACGGCAGCTCCTTCGTCCAGATGGAACGCGTGTAGAGGTTGTAGTTGCGGCTGACTGAGCTGCTTTCGCTGAAGCCGGAGGTCATGTACTTGTTGCCGGACGACCATAGGCCGGTCTTGTAGTAGTTCTGCAGCTCGGCGCCGCTGCCGTTGTACGGTTCCTGCATTGAGAAGTCCCAGGATGAGAACATCATGCCGGCGCCGAACTTTAGGAGCCAGTCCTCCGTCACCTGCCAGTCGAGCCATGGGTTCACCATGAAGTTCTCGTACGTGGCGCGGTCGCCGCGCCGGCAGGACGACTCGTACCAGCTGTAGCCGCCGCCTGGATGTCCGCGGTAGACTGGCACGCCGATGTAGCCTGGCTGGTCGGTGTACTGGAACATCGTCTTCACTCCCATCGTCACGTCGTCGCCCGCCTTGGCGATGACTGACGGCGCGACGGTGAACGATTCGCGCGGTCGCGCGCCGTCCTGGATGCCCTGGTTGATGTAGGTGGGCTCGTAGTAGTCGGCCGTGCCGATGACGCGGACCGCAGCCTTGCCTTCCATCGCCGTCTCGTTCACGTCCACCATGCCGCGCTGGCGGAACGTGTGCTTGCCAACTGAGGTGTTCGCCTGCAGGCCGATCTCGTCCTTGTCGAGGTGTGCGCTTTTCATGTAGAGGTTGATCGCGCCGCCGCCGCCCGAGGCGTTTTGCACCGATCCCGCGCCGCCTGCAAGAGAGCCGATGGGGCCCTTGACGATCTCGACGCGCTCCAGCAGGAACGGATCCATGAAGAGCCCCGCGCCGCGTCCTATCGGCAGCACGCCGTCGAACGCCGGCTCGGTGCCGCCCATGCCGCGGATGGAGAATTGGCCGGGATTGCGCACGAGGAGCGACTTGCCGCCCGTCTCGATGCCAGGCACGTAGCGCATGAGGTCGTGAAGGTCGGTGGGGTTGTGTTCGCGGATGTAGTCTTCCGTCAGCGTGTCAACCACCGTGGGCAGCTCCTCCGGCGGCGCGTCGGTGAAGGTGGCGCCGTTGACCGTGGCGGGGCGGTATCGCGAAAGGGCCGTTCCCTCAACGACTATGGTGCCGAGATCGGTGACGGCATTTGTAGTGGTTTCTGCGGCGAATATGGCGGCCACGGGGATAAACGTGGCTGCACAACTTGCAAATATTGATTTTGTCATGATACTCAATTAAACGAAGTAGGACACGCAACGGTTCATTCCTTCAAGCGGAAGTTGAGCGTGAGGCGGGCTGTAGAAAGAACGTCTTTGGAGCCGCGCTTTGCTGGGGAAAAGCGCGCACGCTTCACGGCTCGGATAGCGGCCTGTTCCAGTTCGGCGAATCCGCACGAGTTTGTGGCGGTGATTATTCGAACATCTCTGGCTGTTCCGTTTGGTAAGACTTTGAACTCCACGATAACAAATCCCTCCTCACCACGTTGGCGAGCACCTTCTGGATATATTTTCTTGATGTCAATCATGCTTTTGAGAGACGCTTTCTTGTCAATTATGCGATCTTGAGAGGGCGCGGGGGCGGCGGGCGGCTGCGGTTGAGACGGCGTGACATCTTGAGGTTTTGTCTCTTGCTCGGGCTTCGGCTCGGTCCGAAGCTCCGGTTCTTGTACGGATTCTGGCGGTTCGGGCAACGGAGGGCGCAGGTCGGTCGGACGTGGTTCCGCAGGACGGGGGATGACGGTCGCCTGAGGGTCTGGCGGAAGTTCGATCGGCGGCGGTTCGGATGCATGCGTCTCGGGCGGCGGAGGAGGCGGCGGGGCGTCGACGACTGGCGCTGGCGGCTGGGCCACGGGTGCGGCCGTCTCGTCCGGCGTGTCGGAGAAGGAGAGGTCTACCGAAGTGATGTCAAGTTCGGGAAGGGTGGCGTCGTCTGGCGAAAGCCAGCCCATACGGACCGCGCCCGTCACGATGGCGGCGTGGAACGCGATGGCGCAGGCGAGGGCACATATCACGCGTATGACGGCAAGCCGCATCAGTCGCCTCCCGGAGGCGGTCGCGGGGCGACCGCCTTGCCGATGGATTTCCCGCTGACCTGAAAGCTGGCCTTTTCCACTCCAGCGGCCTTGAGGCGGGCCAGCAGCTCGATGCCGACGCCGAGGCTGGCCTTGCGGTCGCCCGAGATGAGGACCGGCGTCTCCTTGCGGACGGCGACGAGCCGCTTGACCTCTGCGACAAGGTCGTCCTGCGGCAGTGGGCGTCCGTTGAGCTGGAGCGCGTCCTGCGCGTCGATCGTCACGACCACGCGTTCGCCTTTCTCCAGCGTGCCGGTCGCTGTCGGGAGGTCCACCTTGAGTCCGCGGTGTACGGCCATGTCGAAGATCGAGTAGACGAAGAACACTAGCACGAGGAACATGACGTCCATAAGCGACACCAGCTCCACGCGCGCTTCGCGCTTAAGGAAGGGGCTATTGAGCTTTTTCTTCATCTTCGCGTTCGAGACGGGCGGCAGCCTTGGCGAGCAGGCCGAGCAGGAAGTTGTATGGGAACACGAGTATCAGCGTGGCCACGAGGCCCGCCGCCGTGGTGACGAGCGCCTCGCCGATGCCGGCCGTGGCGGCGAGCGGAGAGGCTGCGTCCGAGAGCTTGAACGCCCCGAACGTCTTGATGATGCCGGTCACAGTGCCGAGGATGCCCAGCATCGGCTCGGCGGTGATGATGGTCGAGAGGAGGCCGAAACCTCGCTGGAGGCGGTTGAGGGTCGCCTGCGGGTCGGGATGGCGTTCGCGGGAGCGAAAGAAGGCGATGAACGCGAAGATGCGGTCGAAGACGATGGCGACGCCCACTATGGACAAGACCAGGATCGGCCACATTACCGGACCGCCCTCTCGAAACGACTGTAGTATCTGCGAATATGTCAACATATTTCCTTAAACGAACGAAATGCCTTATCGGTTCAGTTGTCAATCTAACAATCATCCCCGAACCCAGATTCTGGTATAATAGTTTTCATGAAACAGCCAATACTTGCCGCTTGTCTGCTAGCTTGCATTTCCGCCGGCTTCGCGGGAACCCGCCCGTACGAGTTCGAATGGGCAAACCGGACGGCCGACGATCGGCCCGTGTTGCTGCCTCTCGTCTCGGCCGAGGGCTGGACGTGCAGCGCGACGGCCGCGACAGGCACGGTCTCCACCGCTTCCGAGCGCGTCCTCTTCGGCGACGGCGTGCTGCATCTCGACTACCATCTGCCCAATGCGAACGGCATCCTCCGCATCGCGCCGCCGGCGCCCGTCCCTGTGCCGCCAGGATTCGACACGGTGAGCGTGTGGATCTGGGGCAACCACGCCTACTACCGGCGCAACCCCGGCGTCGTGATCACTCTTGCCGCCGAGTTCCTCGATTCCGAAGGGAAGCCGTTCTCGGTGGCAATCCACCGCATCAACCACAGCGACTGGTTCCTCGCGCAGAAGCGTCTGTCGCCCAACCTTGCCGCCCGCGTGGCGAAGGGCGGAACGTTCACGGGCTTCACCGTGCGCGGCGGCCCCGACAAGGACAAGCGCTGGATCGAGCTGACGAGCTTCGCCGCCTACAGGGAAGAGCTCAAGCCGCTCTCCTTCAAGGCCCGGCGGAAACGCGGCGTGCAGGTGTTCCCCAACGCGCCGCAAGGTCTCAACACGGGCGAGGGACGTTTGCCTTTCCCGACCGTGCCGACCACCATCGTGCCGCTCGTGGCGGAGGATCCCGACATCGAGTTCCGCTTCCCCGCCGATCCAACGCGCTGGGACGACCTCGCGGTGCGCTACCGCAAGGGACCATGGATGCTGGTCGCGCAGGGCGGCGGACTCTACCCGCAGGATGCCGCCAAGGGCGCGAAGGTGCGCTTCCATCGCGTGGCGAACTCGCTGGTGGCGGACATCGAAGCGCCAGCAGGCGTGGAGGAGGTTCGCTTCGGCGGCATGGCGGAACCAGATGGCGCGAAGCCCGTGCCGGTGCCATACTACTCCTACGGCTCGAACGGCGGCGGCCTCTACCGGCGTCCGTGCGTGGTCGTGACCGAAGCGGGCGGCAATCCGTTCTTCTTCCTGGCCTCGGTGGACTGGACGCAGTCCAACGCATCCGAGGTGTTCGCGTCCGGGATGCGGCTAGACGGCACGCTTGGCTCGAACGGCGGCGCGCGCTACGGGAAGAAGACGGACGGCGCGCGCAATCCGGTGTTCGAGCGGTTCGTGTGGTCGTTCTCCACGAAGTTCGAGGACGTCCTGCCGGCAATCCCCAACCCGCCGTCGCCCCATCGCAGCCTCACGGCCGAGCACCAGTGGTGCCACATGGCCGCAGGCGACCGCGACAAGGACAAGGCATACTGGCGCAACCGCGTGCGTCGGGGCCTGAAGAAGGTCTTCATCGGCGACCACGAGGTGTGCATGCGCGACGGCAACGAGAGCTTCACGTTCCGCACGCGCCCCGCGCCGCGCAAGGGCGGCGACGAGGGGATGCGCGACTTCACGCGGTTCATGATCGACGAGCTTGGCCTCCTGTACGGACCCTACAACAACTACACGGACTTCGCTCCGGTCAACGGCAGATGGCACGCCGACCGTGTCACGCGCACGCAGGGCAACGACCTCCTCCACGCCTGGAACCGCTGCTACGCCCCGAAGGCGGCGTTCGTCAACGAGGCGTGCGAGGCGATCGTGCCGGAGCTCCAGCGCAAGTTCGGCTTCAACTCGATCTACTGCGACGTCCACACTTGCGTCACGCCGTGGTCGCGCACCGACTACGACGCGCGCGTGCCCGGCGCCGGCACGTTTGCCGCCACGTTCTACGCCTACGGCGAGCTGCTGGACTTCGAGAGGCGCGTCGTGGGCGGACCGGTCTACTCCGAGGGCGGTTGCCACTTCATGTACTGTGGCCTCGACGACGGCAACTTCGCGCAGGACCAGCCGTACAGGCCCGACGTGAACCCGTGGCTTGTCGACTTCGACCTGCGGCGCATGCATCCGCTCGCCAACAACTTCGGCATGGGCTACCCAAGCATGTTCTATCCGCGCAACTGGAAGGCGCCTAGCCACGACGTGTGGATCGACCGATTCCTCGCCGCCACTGTCGCGTTCGGGCACGAGGGATACTTCATGACCGGCAACCCGGAAGACGAGGAGCAGGGCTACTTCATGCTCCTCGGCACGGGGCGGCACTACTGCAAGGCCGACGTGCGGGAGATCCGCTACGCGGACGCCGCCGGCAAGCTGCATGACACGTCCGCAGCCGTCGCCTCGGAAATCTACCGCCGCTCGCAGGTGGCCGTGCGCTACGACGACGGCACGCAGACGGCGGCGAACGGCTCGTCCGACAGGCCGATGTCGTTCCCGTGGAAGGGCGGGCGGCTCGTCTTGCCGCCGAACGGGTTCTTCGCTTGCGCGGGCGACGGATCGGCATGCGTGGTCTCCGGCGCGGAGTGGGCGGGCGGCAAGCGCCTGGATTTGTCGGTCGCTCCCGAGTATGTGTACCTCAACGCGCACGGGGCGCTGTCGGTGACACCCTTCGGCGGCACCGACGGGCGGATGTATCGTCTGCTTAAGGACTTTAAGGAGTCTAAGGTCGTTAAGGAGTCTAACGACTTTAAGGTCCTTAAAGACCCTAAAGACCCTAAAGACCTTAATGACCTTAATGACCCTAAAGACCTTAAAGACGTTAAAGACCTTAAGAACGCCTGTGTAGTGGAAGAGGTGTTCCTGCGGAAGGGGACTAGGTTCGTCCTGCCGTATGCCGCCGTGTCGGTGACAGCGCTAGACGAGTCTGGCGTAGCCATCGGCCCGGCGTCGTTCAAGGTGGAGGACGGTCGCACGCACCTCGTGCCGTCGAAGGGCGCGTTCTCGTATCGCGTGGAGAAGCCGGCCTCGTGGCGCGAGCCGCCGGCGGATACTGTGACGGACGGCTACCTGAAGCCGCAGGACTTCCGTTTGCCGCCAGAACCTGAGGCAGACAGCACGATGACGTTGCCGTTTGTGCGCATGGCAGGACAGGCGCTGCGCGGCAAGCCGGAAACCGAACTTGTGCCGGACGGCGGCGGTGCCGTTCAACCTGACATGTCCGTGACGGTCGGTGGCGTGATGAAGCCGGGCATCTTCATGCACCCGCCATACAGGCATGGCCCCGGATACGTGTTCCTGCGCTACCGGCTCAACCTGCCGAAGGACAAGAACGTTGCCTTTGCCGCTTCGGTCGGCAAGCCCGACTTCAAGACCGCCAAGGGCGACGGCACGCTCTACCAGATCGCGGTCCAGCCCGTGGGCGCCGACATCTCCGCGCGCAAGGTCGTCGCGTCCGCGCAGGTGAAGGAGAAGAAGTGGAACGAGCTCGTAGCCGACCTCTCGCCGTGGCGTGGACAGCCGGTGTGGCTGTACCTTGTCGCCGACGTGGGGCCGGCGAACAGCTCGGACTGCGATGGTTCGGCCTGGGGCGGAATCAGGCTACAGGCGCTTGAGCAATAAGCCGCAGAACCGATGAAGCAGACCGCTCAGCGGGCGTTTCGTCCGCGGTGCTGGCGGCGGTAGGTGCCGGGGGTGACACCGCGTTCGCGGAGGAACGCCTTGGTGAGGTGGCTTTGGTCGTAGAAGCCGCATGCGATGGCGATATCCGCGACGAGCGTGTTCGAGGTTTCGAGCAACTGGCGCGCGGCGTTGAGGCGGGCCGTGAGGATGTAGCGTCCTGGCGGCATGTCGAACGTCGATATGAACGCCTTCTTGAAGGAGCTGGGTGACATGTGTGCGAGCCGTGCCAGCTCCGCGATCGAAAGGTCGGAGGCGAGGTGCGACATGATGTAGTCCGCCGCGTCGCGCATGGAGTGGAAGGGGAAGCCCTTGGCGTTGCGCTTGGACGTGACGGTGTAGACGTGGGCGGTGCCGATCAGCTTGCCGTCTGTCCCGAAGAGCGGATAGAGGTTCGAGACCATGAAGTTGCGCGACTTGTCCGTGGGGAACTCGGTGATGCGGTCGAGGACGGGATGGCCCGTGCGGCGCACCTCCTCGTCGAGGGCCATGTAGGCGTTCGCGTAGGGGGCGGGGAAGATGTCGGCGGAGGTGAGGCCGATCACGTCCCGTTCGTCCTTGATGCCGGACACTTCGCAGTTGCGTCGGTTCAGCGCCATGAAGCGTCCGTGTAGGTCCTTCATGTTGAGGCAGAGCTCAGGCGCGGCGTCAAACATCGCCTTGAACGTGGCGGCGTTCGGCCCAAGGGCCTTGAAGAAGGCCGCGCGCAGCCGTTTCTTTCCTTTCTCGGTCATCGGAAAATCTCCGTGCAAAACTCTTAGGGGCATCAATCTGGCTGATTATACACTTTTTTTGTCCGTATATACAAGAATTCGTTTCCGACATTTGATATAATGACGCCGCTCGTAGAGAAGGAGTATCTATGACACCGAAGATAGACAGGCGTACTTTCCTGGGAGGCGCGGCGGCGCTTGGCGCGCGCATGCTGGCGGCCAAGCAGCCCTTCGAGGACACGACGAGCTGGGACCCGTTCGTGCTGAACATCGCGGACGAGGCCACCTACCTGCGCCGCAAGTTCCGCCAGGACGTCACCGACAAGGCGACGGGCCTCGAAATCGCGGGCCTCAAGAAGCTCCTCCGCGAGATCGTGGCGTCAGGCAAGGCCGCGAACGAGAGCTGGCGCGTCACCAAGGCGAAGTGCTTTGCCGCGCTCTGCACGCGCCAGTCCATCGACGTCTCGCATTTCGACTGGTTCCCCGCCATCGCCTGCTGGGACCGACACGACCTGCCTATGCACGCGATCCTGGGCACGCGCGCGGCGGAGATACGGGAAAAGTTCCTGCCGAAGGAGATGGAGCGCTCGCGCCGCAACTCGAGCATCGGCGCGTGGGGCTGCGGACTCGACTACTGCCACTCCGTGCCCGAGTGGCACGCGATCCTTCCCATCGGCTTCCCGGGCATGAGGGCGCGCGTGGAGAAGTACGCCAAGCCGGGCGACCCGTACTACGACGGGCTCCTCATCGCCGCCGACGGGATGCTGCGCGGCATCGACCGCTTCATTGAGCAGGCGCGGAAGAACCTGGGAGGGACGCGCTCCAGCGCGTCCGCGGTCGCAGTAAACTGCGCCCCTCCCGGTGGGGATGGCACGTGCGGGAGGGCCGCAATTCATTGCGGCCGCCTTGAGAAGGAAATCGCGTGCCTGGAGCGGCTCCGGAAGGGGCCGCCGCAGACGGCCTACGACGTCTTGATGTTCCTGTGGCTCGTCTTCTTCTACGGCGACCACCTCGACGCCATGCAGGTGCGCTCGCTCTCGCAGATCGACGTGACGATCACGCCGTACTACGAGGCCGACATCGCGGCCGGCCGCACCACCGAGGCCGAGTTCCGCGAGCAGTTCAAGCACTTCCTCTGGCAGTGGGGGTCCATCTGCTTCTACTGGAACCAGCCCATCGCCCTCGGCGGCACGCGCAAAGACGGCACGAGCGAGTTCAACCACGTCTCGAAGATCATCCTCGACGTGGCGGACGAATGCGCGCTGCCCACGCCCAAGTTCCTCGTGAAGATCGCCCCCAACACGCCGGAGTGGGCGATGGACAAGATGCTCGACATGGCGCGCCGCCACCGCTCGATCTGCTTCTGCGGCGAACAGGGCATGACGCGCATCATGAAGTCGCAGGGCTACACGGACGAACAGTGCCGCACGATGATCCTGAAGGGCTGCTACGAGTTCGCGGACCGCTGCAACACGAACGAGACGCTACCGGGTCGGTACAGCCTGCTGCGTCCCGTCCCGGCGATCCTCGACGACATCTACCGCGGCGTGTTCGACCCCGCGAAGCTCCCCACCTTCGAGGCGTTCAAGGCCGAGTACGAGCGGCGCATCGTGGCGACGGTCGACGCCGCGCGCGAGACGGCCTTCGCGTACGAAAAGCACCTCGGCGACGTCAATCCGTCCAACGTGTTCACGCTCTCCTCCGAATACGCCATCGCGCGCGGGAAGGACGCCTTCGCCGACGGCTGCGAGAAGGGCAACAACACGGCCTACTTCATGACGGCGCTCGGCACGACCGTCGACGCGCTCCTCGCCGTGAAGGAGTACGTCTACGAACGGAAGGTGCTGTCTCTCAAGGAGTTCGGCACGATCCTCCACGACAACTGGAAGGGGCATGAGCCGCTGCGCCTGCGCATCCTGCGCGGCAAGCGCAAGTGGGGCAACAACAACGCCGAGGCGAACGCGCTCGGCGGCTGGATCGCGCATGTGGCCGGCTCGCGCCTCAACGGCATCCCCAACTCGCGCGGCGGCGTGTTCCTCAACTCCGGGCACAGCGCCCGCGCGTTCATCTGGGCGGGACGGCACATCGGCGCCTCGCCCGACGGACGCAAGCGCGGCGAGGAGGTGTCGAAGAACCTCTCGCCCACGATGGGGGCCGACACCGAGGGCGTCACCGCGCTCGTCGCGACGCTTTCGCACGTGGACAACCTCGACGTGCCGGCAGACTTCCCGCTCGACGTGATGCTCCATCCGTCCGCCGTCCAGGGACAGAAGGGCCTGGAGGTGATGAAGGCGCTCGTGCGCCAGTACCACGCCAACGGCGGGTGCGTGGTGCACTTCAACGTGTTCAGCGCGGAGGAGCTGCGCGACGCGCAGGC
>CACXPT010000087.1 GCA_902769585.1 uncultured bacterium | reverse complement strand
CAATTCGCGGCTCAACTTCCGTCAGGACGAGAACACGCATCTCATGGAGAACGCCATCTACAACGAACTCGTCCGACGCGACTACGCGGTTGATGTCGGCGCCGTGGAGATGTTCGCAACCGTCGCCGGCAAGCGTTGCCGCAAGCGCTACGAAGTGGATTTCGTCGTCAACAAGGGCGACATGCGCTTTTACATCCAGTCCGCATGGAACATCCCGGACAACGAAAAACGCGAACAGGAAACCTTCTCGCTCCGCCACATCGGCGACAACTTCAGGAAGGTCGTCGTGACCGGCGACCCCTACGAAAAGCCATGGACCGACCGCAACGGCATCACCTTCATCGGCATCGTGCCCTTTCTCCTCGACCCGCTCTCGCTCGAAACACTGTAGCCACCCCTACTGCCATCCTTGGCTACGGCAACTCCACCACCACCTTGAAGAACCTGAAGCCCGCCTTGTTCTCCTCCGTCACCGTCTGCCACTCGCCATCCAGCGCTTCCACCCCCTTCAGCACGGCCTGTATCTCCGCGCCCGTCCAACGGTTCGTCTTCGGAAGCGTAGCAACGCGGCTGTTCTGGCAGCAGAAAATTGCCGCGCCCACAACGAGCGCGGCAATTTCAGGCTTAGATACTGTCCCGCAAATACGGACAATTCGCCACTATTTCGCGTCAAAGGCAAGCGGGATTCCCATCCACTCCTTCATCCCCACCCAGCTCTTCGCATTTGCCGGAACGTGGATCGATTTGAGTTTTCTGCAGTCTTGAAATAAATTTCTGTATGCGCGAGGGCACTCGCCGCACATAGTCACCGATGTCAACTCATTGCATCCCTTGAACGTCTCCAAGAGGATATTTGTCACGCTACTCGGCATCGTCACGCTTGTGAGATTGCTACAATCTTGAAAAGCAAATGGCCGGATATTCGTCACACTATTCGGAATCGTCACGCTTGTGAGATTCCTGCAACCTCGAAAAGCAAATTGTCCGATACTCGTGACGCTGCTTGGCATTGTCACGCTAGTGAGGCTGCTGCAACCGGCGAATGCACAATCGCCGATGTTCGTCACACTGTTTGGTATCGTCACGCTAGTAAGACCACTGCAACCGTTGAAGGCATACATTTCAATGTTCGTCACTCTACGCGGTATCGTCAGACTCTTGAGACCTCTGCAACCGGAGAACGCTTGATTGCCGATATCCGTCACACTATTCGGCAGTGTCACGTTAGTGAGGCTGCTGCAACCGGCGAATGCACAATCGCCGATGTTCGCCACACTGTTTGGTATCGTCACGCTTGTGAGACCTTTACAGCGGAAGAATGCCTCATTCGCAATACTTATCACGCCATTCGGTATCGTTACATCACCATTGTTGCCACAAATCAACCTTTTGCCATCTTTGGAAAGAAGTAGTCCATTGACTGACTTGTAGCTTGTATTGTTTGGATCTACGACTAATGACTTTAGCCCGCCACAGCCCGAAAACGCACCCTCCTCTATGTTCGTCACACTGTTCAGTATCGTTACGCTCGTGAGGCCGCTGCAACCGGAGAAAGCATACTCTTCGATGCACGTCACGCTGTTCGGTATCGTCACATCACCATTGACGCTACAAATCAACCGAGTACCATCTTTGGAAAGAAGTAGCCCATTGACGGACTTATAGCTTGTATTGTTTGGATCTACAACAAACGACTTGAGACCGCTGCAACCGTAGAACGCCCCCTGTCCAATATTCGTCACACTATTCGGTATCGTTACGCTCGTGAGGCCAGTACGGCCATCGAAAGCCTCATCCGCAATGCTTATCACGCCATTCGGTATCGTTACATCGCCATTGATGCCATAAATCAATCGTGTGCCATCTTTGGAAAGAAGTAACCCGTTAACGGACTTGTAACTTGTATTGTTTGGATCGACAACAAACGATTTGAGACCGCCGCAACCGTAAAACGCACGCTGTCCAAAATCCGTCACGCTGCTGGGTATCGTTATGCTCGTGAGATCGTTACAACCATCGAAAGCAGAATACCCGATACTCGTCACCGTTTTGCCGCCGAGGTGTGACGGTATCGTCAAGTCGCCTTTCGGTTTTGGTGATATTGCAACCGATGCATAGAGATTCTCTTTCGCACCACTTTTGAAAATCCTCGCAGTGTCGCCGGTTATCCTGTATGACCACGTGTAACCCGTAGCGGGATCGGTCCACTCGCCGGCATGTACAGGTTGCAGCCTCCTGAGCCCGCGAGGCGTGGATGGCGTAGATGGTGCCCCCAGCCTGTTAAGCGTGGATGGAGACATGCGTAAAGCATTGCCATTGGCCTCTCCGTCAAAGACCAGCGGGATGCCGAGCCATTTTTTCATACCCGCCCAGCTCTTTGCGTTCGCTGGAACGTGGATCGATTTGAGATTGCCGCAGCGCTCGAATATGTTGTTCGGCGCATTAGGACGCTCACCGCGCATCGTCACCAAGGTCAAAGAGCCACAGCCATGAAACGCACCCTGATCAATCCGCCGCACGCTCGACGGGATAATCAACGACGTCAGCTTTCCGCAATTGTAGAAAGCATCTCTTCCAATAATCGTCATCCCTTCGGGGAACGTGACCGACTTCAATTCGCCGCACCAAGAAAAGGCACCACGCTCGAGGACCTTCACGTTAGCCGGAATCGTCACCTCTGTCAGCGCTGAACCACAAAATGTCGAATTGCGAATGGCCGTCACGCCCTGTGGAATCGTAATCGACTTAAGTCCCTTGCAGTTGCTGAACGCCTCTCGTCCGATATCCATCACGCTTGACGGGATTGTTACAGACTTCATTCCGCGACATTGCTTGAATGCGCAAGGGCCGATGCTCTTCACCCCAGATGGAATCTCGGCAGACCTCAATGCGACACAACCTTCAAACGCACAGGGGCCAATGGCCGTCACACTCGGCGGAATCGTTGCATCACCATTGACGCCCCGAACGAGCGTCGTCCCGTCCTTTGTGAGCAGCAGTCCGTTCTCCGACTTGTAGAACCGATTGCCCGGAGCAACATGAAACGACGTCAACGCACCCGTATTGCGAAACGCCACAAGGTTGATATTCGTCACGCTTGCCGGGATCGTCACGGATGTCAGCGCGTTGCAGCCATGAAACGCGCCATAACCGATGTCCGTAACTTTTTCTGGAATCGTCACCGATGTCAGCTTTCCGCAATTGCAGAAAGCATCTCTTCCAATCTGCGTCACGCTTGACGGAATTTCTATCGACTCCAATCCGTAACACCGAATGAACGCACCCCTATCAATGATCGTAACACCCTCGGGAATCGACACCGAAGCCAGTCCGTTGCAACCCAAGAAAGTATCCCTCTCGATAATCTTCACGGAAGACGGAATCTTAATCGACTTAAGCCCCGTGCAGTCATGAAACGCCCCCCTGCCGATACGCGAAACACCTTCCGGAATTGTCACACTCGTCAGCGCACTGCAGTCGAGGAACGCATCTCTTCCGATGTGCGTAACCTTTGCTCCGGCAAGCGTAGCTGGAATCGTAATGTCACCTACCGGGCATGGCGATACGGCCGTTGAGAACCTGCCGTCATTCTCCGCCACAATCGTCGCCTCTCCGTTCTGCGCACGATACGACCAGGTGTAGCCGCCGACCTCGCACTTGCCATCTTTGATGCTCATGTCGCCGTCTGCCTCGATAATGTCAACTCGTGCCAAGCAAGGGAATTCACACCAATATCTTCCATAGGCGGTGAACACAACTTCAATCTTAGCCGTGCTTCCGCGCCAGGCCGAAAGCGGAACAACAATGTCTTCCCATGGCGCGGCATCTGTCGTGCAGACAATCCGATTCGTCAGGGCATCCATGCCGTTGACGCGAACGGACAGCTGAAAGTCCGCATCGTCATTCCACGACGCCACGCAGAGCGACAGGCAGGGGTTATTGCCGGAAAGCTTCACCGTGCGGCTGATGACAGACGGCGTCTCCCTGTTTTTCGGATGTACAAAAGTTACATTGCGCTTCCCTCTGATGAGTGGCTGAATGCCGGCAAAATCATGGTCGCAGACTTCCGTATCCAGTGACCAGCCCGGAAACAGCTTTGCTATGGCCTTGCGCGTCTTCTCGGTAGCCGTCTCAGGAGCGGCAAGTTTCCCCGCCTTCAGCGCGTTGAGCTTCTCGTTGGTGAACAGTTTCGCAGGATGCCCCTCTTCAAGGAGTTTGCCGTCGGCATCCACAATGAAGAGATGCGGGATTCCCCTGCTGTGCAAATCGAGCGGATTGCCGCCGTTGTACTTGACGACAGGAAACTTGACGTCATGCTCCTTCGCCCAGGCCAAAGCCTTGTTTTCGTCATTGTCACGAGAGAAGTGAATGAGCTCGATGTTCGGATCGGCCTTCAACGATTCCGCGTAGGTCTTCGCGATGCGCGGCATTTCCCTGCGGCAAGGCCCGCACCACGATGCCGAGAACAGGCAGAGGTAGTACTTGGCATTCTCCTTGAAGTCCTTGTTGAGCAGGAAACCGCACGTCTGCAGCTTTCGTGCGGCTGCGCCATGCGACACGCCGTTGACTCCAAGTTCCTTTGTTTCTTCGCCGGACGTACAGGCGCAGACCAACGCCAACGCGCCCAGCAGCATTGATTTTATTTTCATGTTGTTTTGTTCTCCTTTGGTTGTTTCCTATACAGACATCATACGCACACGACGAGCAAATCTCCCGCAGGTTTCTGCGGCTAGAACACGTCCGGCCAAGGGTATGGCACGCACCCCGCGCGCGCCGCTACGGCACCATCTGAAGCGGCTCGCCGATGCAGACGCGGAAGCCAACAGCCGGGAATCTGTCGTTGTCGCCAATGCTGATTTTATGCCCAATCCTGGAGGTCCCTTTATCCCATTTATCTTTATCCCAGAAACCAACACGAATCAAATGACGCTCTCCTTTGAGCAGTGGGTCTATTTCAAAGTCCAAGTATCTTTGCTGTCCATTCCACTGACGCAGATTCTCCCACTGTTCATTATGCTCTGGGGAATCCATCATTTTGTCTGCGGTGGCTTCCCAAGCATTCCCGATGAAATCCATAAAACCCCATTCGTTTGGTCTATGTTTACCAACAGGAAGAGTATTCCACATGAAGCACGGCTTATTTATATCGGATATGCGCTTATGTTCTTCAACAGTATAACCCAACTGCAAGAATATGGCTTCTACCTCTTTGCCGTCACGGCTCGAACTGCCGGAATCGTCGTTAAGCCCCAATGTTTTCCCAAGCATCCCATCTAGATTCTTCCCGCCTTTGCTTGCATATTCCCATTCGGCGTCTGTCGGAAGGCGAAACACCTTCCCGCCAAGCTGCGCCTTGAACCTCTCGGTAAGCTTGTCGCAGAACGCCTGCATCTCTGGAACCGTTATATTCCCGACAGGCGTATCTTCCAATCCTTCTGGCGCTTTCTTCCCGTTTCCCATTATCGCGTACCACTGGGAACACGTGACCGGGAATTTTCCGAGCATGAAATCTTTCGTCAACTTCACTCGATGCAACTTGCGCTGTTCTTTGTTTTGTGATGATGCCCACGTGTTCCAGCTTTCATATCCCATCATAAACTCACCAGCAGGACATTTGATCATCTCAAGATCGATTCCCTGGGCGAGAGGAAATTTTTCTTTTTGGACGCCGGACACATTCGCCGCCCGCCTGGCCTCGCGCTGGCGGCGCAGCTCCTTCTGTATCTGCAGAAGCGCCTTGCGCTTGAAAAGCCGGGCTTCTTCTCCTTTCTTGGAGACTCCGAGAAGCGCCATTTCAATCATGTTCGTGACGCTTTGCGGCGGCATGTCCGTAATCGCCGCCTCAAGCGCATTCATCGTTTCAACGGCTTTTTTAAGGTTGCCGTCCCGCACATAGAGTACGAACGCGCCCTTCATCAGCAGCAGTTTCGCCGCATCCGAATCGGCTTCGTCGGCAAGTTTCATCGCCGCGACCGCGACTTCAGAGCGCGTCTTCCTGCCGGATCCGAGCGCAGCCCGCTCGCCCGCTAGCAGTTTCTTGACAACCGGCTCCGCCCGCCGCGCCTCCTCCTCTGTCGGCATCGCCGCCAGCTGGACAGCCGCGCACGCCGCCGCCATCGCTACCATCATGGTTAATTTCGTCTTCATTTTCTGTCTCCTTGTGAATGATTGTTGCGAACGCTTGCTGCGTTCACTGACACTATACGCACGGCACGACCAAATCTCCCGCGAGAATCAGATTTTTTATTCGGCGTATTCCATTTCAACCGCCTCGATCATCTTGCTTACACGGTTCTTGACCTTGTAGATGATCTCGGGTGAGACGCCAAAAGCGGCAGAAACCTCGTCTATTGGACGGTTTTCAATAACATAAGCACGATAAATGTCTCTGGACTGCTGCTTCATCGCCACTTTTGTAAGGACATGTTCGACCGCCGCCTCATGCTTGGCCTTTGCCCAGCTCAGGTCAACTTGCTCCTGTTGTTCGGCCGGGACGGCTAGTTCATCTGTCAAATCGTCGATTGAGCAGCGGTCGGCGACATGCCTCGCCTGATCCTGCCGGTAAAGCGTAATCAGCTGACGGCGTATGAGAAGCGCAAGGAACGTCCGAAAACGCGCCTTGTCGGGATTGTACTTCCCCGAGCGGATGATCTCGACCAGCTTGAGGTAAACCTCCTGAACCACATCGTCCGGATCGTGCACATGGTCGTTCCACTCCACGAACCGGCGGATGGCCGGCGTGTAGAGATTGAAGAAGCGCACCCAAGAGGCCTCGTTTCCGCCCGTCTTCTCGACAGCCAGCTTCTGAAGCAAGGTCATAGACGTCAGAGGAAAGAGACTCATTGGCGAGGTCCCTCGTAGATTCCGCGAACACTGAACGCCGCGTCAAAATCGTTGATCGCGGAAGACTCGGAACGGCGGGAGAATGCAAAGTAGCCAACAACGGCGGCAATGAGAACAGTAGCCACTGCAAGCGCGAAAATGACACGGGATTTACGGCGCGGCGGCGCTTTCGGCGTCTCCACCTTCTCCTGCTCGGCTACTGGGGCGCTCTTAAGCGTTTCGACGAGCTCCGAGAGGTTCGTCGGACGCTCCGCCGGATTTACGGACAGGAGGCGCGGCAGAACGTCTATCCAACGATATTCAAGCGTCTCCAGCAGCTTGAACACCTTGGAACCAGGCTCATACCAGATTCCTGTCAGCAGATAGACGAACATGACGCCCAGCGAGTACGAGTCCGACGCAGGCGTCGCCTCTCCGCCCCAGGCGACTTCGGGCGCCATGTAACCCCGCGTCCCCATCACGAGGCGGGCTGCCGTCGCGGCGTCCGACGCAAGCGTGGTGACGGCCTTGACGTCGGAGCGCAGACGTTCCGAGAAAATGCGTGAAATGCCGAAATCGGAAAGAACGACGTGCCCGTCCGAAGAAAGGAGGACGTTACCTAGCTTGATGTCGCGGTGGACGATACCCTGCTCGTGGATGTAGTCGATCGCGGAAGCAAGCTCTGCAAACCACCCAAGGACGCAGTCCTCGTCGAGTTCCGCCGTATTGACATTCAAGAGCGTGCGTGGGCTGCCGTCCTCGGACAATACAAGATCCATCACGAAATACGGCGTGCCGGTCGCTTCGTCGAAGTTCAGGTCAAAGACCCGCACGAGGTGCGGGTCATGAAGTCGCGCGAGGATCTTACCTTCAGTCAGGAACTTGTTTTTCAGCACATCGACGTGTCCGTCCTCGAGCGTGAATGACTTCAGCGCATAGTGGACGCCAAGCTGTTCGTGTTCGACTTCATATACAGCCCCCATGCCGCCCTCACCAAGAAGGCGGATTATCCGATACACACCGATTTTATGTCCTGTGGCAAAGGTCATTTTCGATCAGTATATCCCATTCCCCCTTTGGTTTCAAGCGGGAAATGCGGTTGGTAATTGTACGTGGCCGGAGGGGTTCCTGCCCGGACTATTTCGGACATACGCCCGCTTCTACGATCCGGTAGCCGGCCGGCGGCACGGACACGTTGCGGTAGGTGTACGGCTTCTCCGAATAGTTGCATACCACGTTCTCGCCGTTGCCGTAGCACGTGACGGTCACGCCAGGAGCTATGGTTTTGTGCGACAGCATCAGTTCCTTTTGCAAATGGCGCACGGGCACGAACTCGTCCCACGCACGTTTCATCGCCGGGACGTCCTTCGGCTTGTAGGAATAGAAGATCGGGCGGCCGCCGAACTCCACGATCTTCAGCGAGATGGCCGGATCTACGACGCCGTCCCCTTCCAGCCAGTCGAGCGTGCCGGACTCGTCTTTCTTCGGGTGGTTCTGCCCGCGCGTGTGGTTCTGCGTAAGACGATCCGGCGTGTAGAGGATCACGCCGTGGTAGACGAGCTCCCACAGCGGATGGCATCCGCTCACCAGCTCCAGCCCCTTCGTCTTGCCGTCGTGCAGGCGCTTCATCTCCACGGACACATAGTTGATGCAGTCGATGTTCGCCGCCACGTGGTCGTAGCCGCCTTCGGACGTGCATCCGCCGAACACCTTCTTGGCCTCCGCGAGGATGTTGTTCTGGTAGACGGCCATCTGCTCGGGCGTAGCCGGATGGCGCGGGTCGGCGCACCGGTTCGGATACGTGGCCGAGAACACGTCCACGTAGTGGCTCCCCTTCACGCCCAGCGCACGCATTCTGCGCATCTCGTCCGGAATCCAGTTCTCCCAGCTCCGCCGCTCGCACACCCAGTAGCAGCTTCCGCCGAAATAGAGGCCGTTCCAGTCCCACGAGCCGTCCCGGCGCTTGGCGATGTCGTTCTCGTCGAAGCGCGGGCAGATCTTGTAGACCTCGGTACAGGTCGCATGCAGCATGATGAGATAGCCGAGGTCCTGCGTGCGGCGGATGAGCCTGCGCAGACCCGCCTCGCCGCCAAATACCGGCTCCACGGGGAAATGCTCCGGCAACTGCCCGTCGTAGCCGCCCTTGTTCCAGCCGGCCGAGACGATGGCCGCCTTGTCGATACCAGAGGCGCGAATCGCCGAAACGAACTCCTCCGCCTTGTCGAACGGCATGTAGACGTTGATCGGCCATTCGGTCTCCTTCGTGAAGTCGGTCGGCTTGTCGGGGATCGTCTTCGCGCCATGCGTCTGGATGCGGATCACCATTGCGTCGCACATGTAGGCGAGGTCGGGAAACTCCTTGATCCGCTCCTTGATCGGCTTGACGCCATGCGCGAACTGCCAGGCCTGGTATCCCTTCGCCATCCCGTTGTAGTCGGCGTTGTCGCCTTCGAGGAAATGGAAGTCGATCTCGATGTCCGCGTAGAGGTCGAAGAACCGACGCACGCGGTCGAACCGGATGCGCGGGAATACCTCGAACGTGCCGTCGGCCGCCGAAACGACGAGGTCGTAGTCGAAGCGGTACGTGCGCAGGTGCGCCCAGGCGAGGCGGTTCCCCCGCTTCATGCCGTAGACGGGCATCTGCTGCCGCCACCACACGTTCGTGCCGTCCGGCTTGTCGAAGGTGCCGTAAAGGCCGCGCCCCTGGATCCAGTAGCCGTCCACCCCGCGTGGCGCGGACATGAACGCCGGAACAACGTCCATCCATTTCGCGTCCGGCGGCAGGTCGGCACGCCTGAACGTGAAATGCGCCGCATCCGCGACCGTTCGCGAGAGGCTCACCTGCCGCGTCACGATCCCCTTGGGCGTGCAGATGCGTACCAGGGCTGTGTCTGGACAGCTCTCCGCGCCTGCCGCAGCAGCCGCCAGCAGGCTTGCCGCCACCAGCGCCCTCAACATAGTCGTCCCCCTACCTGAAGATGATGATCATGTTGTCGATCACCGCAACATTGTTCACGTACGCACCGCCCGTCTCGTTCTCGCCGGGCGTGTAGGCGCAGACGATGTCCGTTAAAAGTCCCGTCGTGTTGAATTTCAGGGCCGACTCGCCGTCCGCCGCCGTCAGCTCGCGCAATGTCCGGTCCCCCACGCGCACCGCCAGCGTACCCGTGCCGGTGACGCGCGCCGTCAGCTCGCACATGGTGCCGCCCGCCGCACGCTGATCGGTCGCCGTCACCGTCAGCTCGCCGCCCGGCAGGTAGACGCCGCCCTCCGCCGACACCACCTCCGGCGTGGCCGCCGTCACCGAAAGACGCCGCGAATCAGTCAACTGCGTCGTGTAGTCCGGACGCCAGTCGTACTCGAACGCGCCGACGTCGATCGCGCCGTTGTAGACGCGCTGGCCGCCGCGCACGTCCATGTCGCCCGCAGCCGCGTCGTACCATGCCTGATCGCCGTTGTCAACGGCCAGCGCCCCCTTCAGCGGCATCCCGTCCGCGTCCAGCAACTCGTCCGCCGACGCCACGCGCATCAGGTTCTCGCACGAGTTGGTGCCCTGGACGGTGATGTCCTCCAGGAAGATCGAATTTCGGAGGTCGCCGAACTTGTTCTTGTTGGACGTCTGCGTGCAAATGCAGTTCACAAACGGCACGGAAACGCCCGCCTCCGCTGCCTCGGTGAGGATATACACGCCGGTAGCCGTCGTCGTGTATCCGTAGTTCTTGTGGAACGTGCAGTTATAGAAACCATAACAGTAGTCGGCGATGCGATCACCATGATTCCCGGTGAAGAGGCAGTTGCGAAGCAAGGAAAAAGTCGCCCCAGGACGGTTCCACATGCAGTAGTTGTTGCGGATCACGCACCTGTCCGCAGTGACGCGCACGAGCGACGCGCGCCCGGAACGGTTGTCCTCCACGAGGCAGTCCTCCACGAAGCAGGTCTGGTGATCCAGTCCAAACACGGCGCCGCCCGTATGGTTGTCGGCCTGATCGCTGTTGACGACATCCGTACGTCCGCCTCGCAACGTGAAGCCCCTGACCCGAGCGCCTGGCAGCAGCGTCACGCACCGCGTCGCATCCGGTCCAGTGCCATATTTCGTGAAGCAATCCTCAAACGATCCCATCGACGTGTCGCCCGCCGTCGCGCTCTGCGTGTGCGCGTACGTCGCCGCCGCGCCCTCGATGATCGTCTCGTCCCGAGCCCCCTCTGCGACGAGCGTCACGCCACGCGGCACCACCACGCGCGACTTGACCGTCAGCGTCTGGTTGTAGAAGTGCTCGGGCGACAACAGGTCCCCCGTGTTGTAAACGCCCGGCAGCGCATGCACGGTATCGCCAGAGACGGCAAGCGCCGCCGTCGTCGCCAGCGTCTTCTTCGCCGTCGCGGCCGTCCAGCCGTTAGCGGCGTCGTTGCCGTTCACCGCGTCCACGTACCAGTCCGGCGTGTAGACCGCGTTGACCACCGTCGGCGGCGCGTCCTCGGCGCCCGTCGCCGTCCACGCAAACATCCCTTCCTGATATTCGCCGTTCACCGTGATGCCCAGCAGGTTACGCTCGGTGGAGGTTATCGTGCCTGTCAGCGTCTCGCCCGCCTCAAGGACGTTCGTCACGGCGTTCATCACGCCGCCCTCCGGCAGCGTCACGACCACCGCGCCCACCGTGTGCTGGTACGCGCCGATCGTCGGCTTGCCGTCCGTGAACACGATCGGGCGGTTCTGGAAGTCCGAGACCGTGTAGTGCGCCCATTCCCTGCTGGACGTATCGCCGCCGCCCACGAGCGGCGAGGTGGCGATCGGACGGAAGTCGCGCGCTCCCTTGTCCACGACGCACGCCGCGCCGTAGGTGATGCCGTAGGTCCGGTTTTTGGTGCCGGTCGTGTCCGCGAAGCACCCGGCGACGAGGCCGATCGAGTCATTGCCGTTGTTGCCGTCAAGGAAGAGGCAGTTTGCGGCAAGGATGGTGAAAGAGCCGGAGCTGGCCGTGTAGACGTTATGCTTCCCGGCGACGCCCAGGAACGTGCACTGGTACGCCCACACGTTCTGCCCGATGCCCGTGTGCGCGGCGTTCAGATTGTCGCGGAAGACGCAGGACGACAGCCTCCCCTCGCGGAAGATGGCGTTTATCCCAGACTGATCGTAATTGTCGGCTATCAGGCACCGCTGGCACCAACCGTACATCCCGGCCGGGCCCCGATATGCCACGTTGTTCGTGATGATGCAGTCAAGCGCCTGCTGGCGCGTCCTTTCCTGAAACCTAAACGCGCCGCCGTGACCTTTCACATCACTTCCGCTCGTTCCGATCTGGGAATGCCCGCCCGTCAGCGTGAACCCGCTGATGCCCACATGGGCGGTGGATCCTTCCACCATCACGCAGCGGAGAGCGTTCGGTCCGCAACCGTTGTCGGACGCCGCATCCGGGTCGGACGCGCCCACGATGATCGTGTTCTCTGGACCTTGCTCCGACGTCAGCAGGACATGCTTCGCAGATACGATCACGCGCGCCTTGCCCCAGCTGTTCTCGCTCTCGCCGGTCGCATACGTGCCAGACGCCACGCGAATCACGCGATATGTGTTGTTGTCGCCGGTGACGGTTGCGTCCACGGCTTCCTGGATCGTGGGATAGGGAGCGGCGGCGGAGCCGTCCGGCGTTGCGGCGGTCGATGCGGCATCCACGCGCAACAGCCGCGCGAAAACCGGCGTAAGGTTGTTGGTTGTCCCCGCTTCTGGCAACGTCATCCAGCGGCCTCCGTCGCGATCGTTGAAAAGCGTATACCACACGGAGGCTGCGGAGCCGACCTTCTCCTCGGCAACATGGCCGAAGAATCCATACGTGTCGTTCGTCGCGACGGGTTTTAGGTACACCTG
This sequence comes from uncultured bacterium, assembly GCA_902769585.1. Taxonomy (GTDB): domain Bacteria; phylum Verrucomicrobiota; class Kiritimatiellia; order RFP12; family UBA1067; genus RUG572. The sequence goes on along the minus strand of CACXPT010000087.1, from coordinate 465 downwards.
CGCTGGCCATTCGGCGGCGTGATGGTAGATCCCCGGACGCGGGACGGGATGTCCATTCAGAGTGGTGGCCGTGTTAGCGAACGTGATCATTCCGCCAGCTGGTGTAACGACGCCTTCAACTGCGCCGACGCACACCGTCCCGTCCGTCGTGCGCGGATTGCCGTAGTAATCCTTGTCGCGGTATTCTTCGGGAATTGTCTCAAGCCCGTCAAGACGCCCCGCCGCATCCGCCGCGCTTCCGGCGATCGGACGCCAGTCGTCTGTGATCGGCGAGACGACCAAATAGTGTGTTCCGGAAGTAATGCTATTCTCCTGCGCCATGCTCGTCGAAAGATTGCCGGCGTTGTAGTGAATGATCGAATTCCAGACGCACGCCGGAGACGACGAGCTGAAGTCGGTGGCCACGGACGGATTGCTGTGATTCCCCATCACGGTGCAGTTCACCATGGCGATGATCCACGAGAC
>CACXPT010000086.1 GCA_902769585.1 uncultured bacterium | reverse complement strand
GCCTCGCCGTCGTACGCGCGCACCCGCACCACGTTCTCCACCTCCTCGTTCAGCTTTGCCGTCACGCGGTTCGTGGACACGACCGCCTCCTCTGCGAGCTCCGCCGTGTTCTCGGAGTCGATGTTGGTGCGCCAGTAGTTCCTGTATCGGTCCTCCTCGCGCGCCAGCAGCTGGACGATGTTGCGCGTCGGAACGGGCCGCACAGCGCTCACGAAGTTTGTCACGTTGACCGTCTTCACCACAAGCGCACGCGCACCGGCCGGCGGCAGGTAGCGTCCGCGGGCAGCGAAATCCATCGACGGCGCCTTGTTGCCGGTCGTGTATGTCCGACGAAACTCTGAAGCCGTCTTCCTTCCGTCCGCCATCGGCAGACCAGCCTTGACCGTCACCTGATACGTCGTGCGCGCCGCGAAGTCGCCACGGATCGCGACAGTCTTGTTCCAGTCCCACCAGTCGGTCGTGACAGGCCCCGGCGAAGGTACGATCTTCACGTAATCCATAAGCCTGTTCAGGTCGGGCATGTCAGAGAACTTAAGTTCAAACCCGCGCAGCTCCGTCTGGTCAAATCCTGCCACGAATGGCATGGCTTTGGCCTTGACGTCAACTGTGCCATCTTTAGCCACGTCGCGCTGGTTCGCGCCTTTCCCGGCATCGTTCCCGCCATTGTCGCCGGTCTGCGCAAGAGTGGCGTCCTGAGAGGAACGCGCTCCTGCGCGTCCGCTATCCTCTTCCTTCCCGCACCCACCAACGACAAGCGCGGAAATCAGAAGAAACGCCAGCGAAAAGAATGAGATTTCTAGTTTTATCCTGTTTTTCATTTATCGACCTCGGATGGAAGAGCGCACCTCTCCAAACGCCGCGCATTATACAATCCTTTGGCTGGATTGCAAGGCGCAAATGCAAAAAAAAATGAAAGGACCCCGCACGGTCTGTGCGAGGCCCTTCCTTGCATGGTTCCGCCTACCGGAACTACAGCTCCTGCGAACGACGGCGAGAGCGGTTCCGAATGCGCGCACGCGCGGATTTCTTCCGCGCCTTGACGCAGGGCTTCTCGAAGTAGCGCTGGTCGCGCAGCGTCTTGATGATCCCCTCCTTGTCGAGGATCTTCTTCAAGCGCTTCAGACCGCGTTCAACGGACTCGCCCTTCTTCAGCTTGAGTTGGATTGCCATGCCTGTTCACCTCACTTTCCTCCGGCCCTTGGGGGCGCCGGAAAGTCTGGATAGTATATCAAACCTCGCCGCCGAGCGCAAGTGGCTAGTCCGCGTCGCTGAAAAAGGCGGCGTAGAGAGCGCGCACGGCGCGGTCGCGGTCGGCGCTGCGGATGCCGAGCATGAACGAGATCTCGCTCGCGCCCTGGTTGACCATCGAGATGTTGATGCCGTGCTCGGCGAGCGCGCCCGTCGCCTTGGCGAGCATGCCCGCGCTGAACGCCATGCCCTCGCCCACGACCATCAGGATCACGTAGTCGTGCGTGACGATCACGCTGTCCGGCGAGAGATCGCGCTTGATGCGCGCCACCACCTTCTTCTCCTGCGCCTGGGAGAACTTGTCGCCGCGAATGATGACGGATATGGAGTCGATTCCGCTAGGAATGTGCTCGTAGCTCACGCCCTCGTCCTCGAGGATGGCAAGGAGGCGGCGCGTGAAGCCGATCTCGCGGTTCATGAGGTACTTGTCGATGATGATGTTCAGGAACCCGCCGGCGCTCGCGATGCCAGTGACAGTGCCGGGCGTCACGCGGCGGCTCTGCACGATCATGGTGCCGGGCTCGTGCGGATGGTTCGTGTTGCGGACGTTGATTGGGATGCGCGCCTGCACGGCAGGCTGGATTGCCTCGTCGTTGAACACGCCGAAGCCGGCGTAGGCGAGCTCGCGCATCTCGCGGTAGGTCATCGTGTCGATGCCGTCCTCAACCTCTGGGACGATGCGCGGGTCGACCGGATAGACGCTGTCCACGTCCGTGAAGTTCTCGTACACGTCGGCCCGCACAGCTGCGGCGAGGATCGAGCCGGTGATGTCGCTCCCGCCGCGCGGGAACGTGGCCACGCTGCCGTCGCGACGGTAACCAAAGAAGCCGGGATAGATCACGATGCCCTCGAAGTCCGCGAACGCGCGAGCGAGCTTGCGGTACGACTCGGGGTCGAGAGTGGCGTTGCCGCTCTCCCCCTCCAGGATCATGCCGGTGTCCTTCGGGCTGGCATAGCGAGCCTTGACGCCGCGTGCCTTGAACGCCTCGGCCGCGAGCTTGGCGCTGTTGTCCTCGCCGGCCGCCTTGAGAGTGTCCATGAAGATGCCAGCGTCGGCCTTGGGCGTAGAGAGGCGCGCGTCGATGTCCGCCTCGATTTCTGTCATGATCGACTCTCCGAGGTTCAGGTCTTTGGCAATGGACGCGTATCTCGCCAGGACGGCGCTGCGCGCCGCCGCCGTGTCCGCGCCGTCAAGCGCAGCCTGCGCGAGCGCGATCAGAAGGTCTGTCACCTTCGTGTCGGCCTTGTTGCGCTTGCCTGGCGCGCTCACCACCACCATCCGCCGCTGCGGATCGGCGAGGACTATGTCTATCACCTTGGTCAGCTGCTTCGCGTCCGCGAGCGAGCTGCCGCCGAATTTGCATACCTTCATTCTTCTTCCTCCAACGAGAAACGGCGCATATTTTACCATAAGCTCCGCCATCGTGGAAGCGGCACGCGCTAGCGAAGTGTCGCCGTGAAGCGGAGTTCGTCGGCGTCGAAGATGCCCGTACCCACAGCGACGCCCTGCTCCATCCAGAACGCGCCCTTCCGGCGCTGGCCCTTATGCTCGTATTCGAGCGCGGGGTCGAGGACGGGACGCACCGTGGTTCTGGTCTGGCGCGAACGGCCAGTCGCGACGATCACGCGCACGTCCTTCAAGTCGACGTCGCTGTACTGGAGCACGACGACTTCGGGCGTGTCGCAGAGGACGCGTCCCACGGCCGACCGCCAGAACGCCTCGTCCTTCTTCCGCTCGGCGACCAGCTTGCGGAAGTAGTCCATGTGCTTCTCCGAAAACGCCGTGAGGTCGCATGAGAACCCGACCGGCCCGCCCGAGGCGAACGCCGCGACGAAGTCCGGCGCCACCGAGCGCATCTCGCGCCACCAGGCGTCCTCGGTCACGAGCAGTCGCTCGTCCTTGCCGGAGTAGTTAGGCTGCAAGCCGGTTGCGCTCCGCGCCGTGATCCAGCGCTCGATCTTGCGCGGCGGCAGACGCAGCATCGTCTCCTTCGCGATGCGGAACCCGTAGATCGGGCTCTGGTTGTCGCTGAGCCAGAAGCTGTCGAAGTCGCGCGCCCAGCCGATGTCCATCATCAGGCCGCCGCTCGCGCATCCGCCGAGGTAGATGCCGGGATGGCGCGCGCGCACCTCGCGCAGGAACTGGCGGTAGCCGGCGTTGTAGTCCGCGAAGTCCTTGCCGAAGTCGTCGATGTGCGCCTCGCAGTTGAAGTCGAACTTGATGAACTCGATGCCGTACTTCTTCACGAGGTCGTCGATCGCGGCGTGCAGGTGGCCGCGCGCGTCGGCGCGCGTGAAGTCGAGGAACTTGGCGCCGTGCTGCACGCAGAAGTACTCGGGGTGCTTCTGCATGACCTCCGAGTTGCCGGCGGCGGTCTCCGCCTCTATCCAGAGGCCGAACTTCATGCCGGACGCGCGCACCGCCTTCGAGATGTCCGCGAGGCGTCCGCCGAGCCAGCCGTCCGGACGCTCCTTCCAGTCCCCGCGCGTGGAGCCCCAGTCGCCCTTCGGACCGAACCAGCCCGCGTCGATCACGAAATACTCGAGCCCGAGCTCGCCGGCCCGCTTCACCTGCTTCATCACGAAGTCGTAGTCCAGCTTGTCGAACCGGCAGAGCCAGGTGTTGTAGAGCGATGGATTCCGGCTGCCCGGCCAGGTCGCGTTCCACCAGGCGTGGAGCTTGTGGCAGTCGAGGTCGGTCTTGTTCGTGAAGTCGTAGGAGACGACCTCCGGCAGGGCCACCGACTCGCCCTTCTTCAGCTCGTAGCGGAGATGGCGCGAGTTCATGCCGACCTGGACGACGACATGCGCCTTCTCGCCGCCACCGGGCATCATCGTGGCGCGCATCTCCCACATCGCGTCGGACATCAGGTGGAACACGCGCCCGCGCTGCGTCTGCGCGTTCCAGAGCGCGAGCATCGGCGCGGCGCCGTATGCGGTGCGCATCCCGCCGCCGCACGCCTCGACGCCCGTGTGGAGCGGCTGCCACGCGCCGCGGCTTTCGTTCATCCACGTGTTGGCCTGCGTGTAGACCTCGAAGTCGCCGCCCTCGAAGCGGAAGGAGTCCAGGAGGCACGTCGCGACGAGCGGCTTCTCCGACAGGTTCCGCACAACCGTGCGGCGGCGCGTGACGCCCGCCACGCCCGTCTCCACCTCCGTCTCGACACGGATGCCGTTCTCGTCAGCCGCAAACCCCTTCTCGATCTTGCGCACCGAGCCCTCGAAGAGGCCGAAGTCGGTGTAGATGTCCCACATCTCGCGTCCGTTGCCCGCCCCCTCGGCTACCTGCGCGGCACACATCGCCGCCACGAGAATTCTTCCGAACCGTAATCTCATCTTACCGTTCTCCATTTTCCTATTCATGTCTCTCCAAAAGCAATTCCGAAGCTTTGAATATCGCCGAGAAATAGCCGTCCTCGTTCACCGACGGGGACAGGCGTCCGTCGTAGACGAGCACGGGGCGGACAGAAAGTGACCTGGGATTGGGCAACCTCGACACCTTTTCCTTCACTTCTTCGACGACCGACGCGTCGATGTATTCCCGTCTCTTGATTTCCACTACATACATCGCCTGCTTCAACTGGATCAAAAGGTCGATCTGGCATCCACGGAGCTGCTCTACATCGGAATCGCGTTTCGGCGGCACCTTCCTGTACGGCGCGGCCGACAACACGAGCGACCGTTCAAGGCCAAGCGCCGCAATGATCGGCTGCACATTGTTGACGACAAGGTTCTCGAATTGAAGTCCGAGGATGGAGTCCCAACCGGGCAAAGTGTCCAAGGATACGAACCTGAACGCTCCGCTGCGTATCATCGAAGAATACGGCCCGATAAAACGGAGGTAGAAGCGCGTATAGTTGTCCCTGATGCGATACCGGTCGATCTTGGCAGGCTCTCCCGTCTCCGGGTTCAGGCTCTGATCACGTTCGAGGAACCCTGCCAGTTCCAGTTCCTCAAGCGATTCGGAGAGGTGCCCGTTACGGGTCTTGCCAAGCGCGATGGATATCTCGGACAGAGTCTTTGCGCCGTGGGCCATTGTATTCAGGATTTTCTGCTTCGCCGCCGACTTCTTCCCGAACACGTCGTTGAATATGCGAGTGAAGTCCTTGAACAAGGTTCCGCTCTTCGTGAACGCAAGGCGACGGATGTTTTCGTCCGTCGTCAGCATCGGGTCGATCTCCTCCAGGTACCTCGGCACGCCGCCTGTCACGGACAGCATGTCGAAGACCTCTCTGGACGATACGCCGTCTGCGACCTGTCGCCAGAACTTGACACAATCGCTGACAGGAAGCTCCGAAATCTGAAGTTCAAGCGAGATGCGTCCGACAAAACCCGTGCTGTCGAGTATGTTGTGCTGTATCCAGGACGAAACAGAACCGCAAAGAACAAACACCAGATTGGAGTTCTTCTTGAAATTGTCGTCCCAGGCATCTTTGAGATAGCCGGGAAAATCAACATCGTAGGCACCCATCCACGAAATCTCGTCCAACAGCACGATCATTCGCCTGTCGCCGTTTTCCGTGATTGCACGGCCAAGATGCTGGAAAGCCTCCATCCAGTTCTTGGCCGACACCCCCTCAAGCCCCGATTTCTTTGACAACACTTCGCAGAAATACTTCAGCTGGTCGCGATTCGTCATGTTCTTGCGCGGAGCAAGGCCAGATATCTTGAGATAGTTGCAATCTCCGCTTCGAGCGGCAAACTCGTCCATCAGGCGACTCTTCCCGATTCGACGCCTCCCTTGACATGTCACCATAGAGGCACTTTTCTTCCTCCATAACGACATCAGTTGCTCGACCTGTTCTCTTCTTCCTACGAAGTCCATAACATAAATCTTTCCATCCTGAGTGGCGAAACGCACATATTATACCACATCTTTCGCCATCCACCGCGATTTTTCGGGCACGAAATCCGAGAATCAACGATTTCGTGCCCGTAATTCGCACATCGCCGCCCCGAGAACTGCTTCCGCAGATAGACTTTCGGGGTTTTCATAGTGTGAGTTTAGGGATTTTCATAGTGATACTTTCTTAACTCTCACAGTGAGTTTTTCACGACGGCTTTCCGTATGGAGAGCCACCATCTTGGCGGCGCACTGGAAGAACATGTCTTCTACCTCAACGTGACATTACAGATGCCGCAACTTGTTCCGCTTCTTTCTTGCGGACGGGCGCATTGTGGTGGTAGGTGTCGCTCCAGTTCTGCTCACGGTCGAGCGGGTCGAGAAGCGCGAAGAGGTCATCGGTCGCGATGCCGCCCAACCTTTTCACGACATCCGCCGCTGCAGCGTTGAGCGCACGGGCCCTCTCGGTCCGCTTCGCGTCCTTGAGCGGCGTGGAGGTCGTCCAGATGATGCGCGCGGACGGCTGTTTCTCGCGGATGAGCCGCAACGCCGCCTCCAGTCCCTTCGCCCAGTCGTCCGTCGGCGTGCCGAGCGAATGGAGGCCGTTGTTGAAGTGGACGACGTCGTACTTCGCCTCGTCAAGGCAGAGCGCGAGCCGCTTCAGGTATCCAGGGCTCGTCACGCAATACGATGACACCCAGTAGCTCACGTTCATCTTGCCCTCGAGGATCTGCACCACGCCGCGCTGGTAACCGTTGCAGATCGAGTCGCCCACGAGCAGCACGCGCGGCAGGCGGCGGTTCTGGTCCGTCAGGTGATAGCCGTAGTAGATCGACCACTCTGTGTTCTCGTGCCCGCGCATGTTCGCCGACACGGGACATTCGGCTGACTCCTCCGGCCGCCCGTTCCCTGCGGCCACCGCCGCGCCCGCCAGCGCCGCTACTGCCAGGACGAAAAACCGCTTCATCGCGCCCGCTCTCTCTGTCGTTTTTGTTGTTCTTGTCATTTCTGCCTCCTGTGTCTATTATTCGACTCCGTCATTCCCGGAACAGGTCTTCGAGCGTCAGTTCGCTCTGGACATTGCCGCTGTATTGATTGTGATGCAGGCCATTGGACGTGATCAGGGTGAGATGGATGGACTTCCTAATGCCGCAAGCCGTCCGAAACGTTTCCCTGCGATTGATCATGCGTTCCAATTCCGCATTGTCCAGCGCATACTCCCCGCTCGTGTATTTCATCTCGCAGAGGTTGATGATGCCGTCCTTGCGGTCAAGGAGCAAATCGATCTGGACGCCTGGATGGTCCGGCGCCGCCCCTTGCTGCCGCCAAGCATAAACCTCCACGGCCACACCCGAGATCCCCAGCGCCTCCTTGATCTGGCGCACGTGTTCAAGGCACAGGCGCTCGAAAGCAAGACCTCTCCAGACGTTTTTCGTTCCTTCGGGCACATAAGCCGTCCAGTAGTTGTCGGAGAAGGGACTCTTCTCAGCCGCAAACTGCATGTGGAACAGGCTGAAGTTGTCAATCAGCTGATACAGGCTTCCGCGTCTTTTCGCCCCGACGACATGGTATTTCCGAATGAACCCGCACTCTTCCAGCTCTTCAAGGCATTTCGTCACGTCTCCGCCGCTTTGCTTTCCGACCTCTGCAAGGATTTCATCTCTTGTCAGGCCATATCGCCGCTTTCCAAGGGCAAGGACGATGTTCTTGTACAGACCTGGATTCTTGAACAGCGAGGAATACAGCTCTTCAAGTTCGTCACAGAGGCCTTCGTCCTTCGTGAAGAACAGTCGATTGATGTTTTGTTCGGCGCTCAAGCCCTTCGCACAATCTTGACGCAGGAGATCGTGCGCCTCTACCTGACCTCCACCGTCTTCTCTACGCCGGGGCCGAAGAAAAGTGGATTGCCTCCGCCGCGAACCCGGTTGTTTTCAAGGACGGCACGGCCCGTGAACGGCACGACGAAATGGAACGCCGCGCCGCGCATGGCCTCGCAGTCGTTGTCGCGGGCAACAAGCGTATGCACAGGACCGCACTCGCCCCAGTAGCCCGTGAGGTCGTCGTGCAGAATCGCCACGTTGCCATTGCGGATGCGATTGCGCTCAAAGAGGATGTCCGCGAACGCCGAGAGGCGGTTATGCATGAAGTCGTGGAAGTGGTTGTCGTGTATCCACACCGTCGGGGCGTGCGAGACATTTGCAACGTCGCACCCCACCCACTCCGCGGGAATGTCGCGGTCGAAGACGATGGTCGCGTGTTCCGCGTCGCGCCCCGGCTTCGGGAACTCTGCGACGACGGCTCGCCCGAGAACCTGCTTCGCCGTTCCTTTGCCGCGCGTAAACTCCACCTTCTCGCCCACGCGGTACGGGAAATAGCCCGTGTAGTTGAATCTCGGGATGCCAAGCTCCGCGCGACGCCCCTCGGTCTTGCGGAGAATCGTGTAGTTGCCGTGGATGTTCATCACGTCGTCGAGGCCCCAGCAGATTTCGGATTCCGCGATCTCGATGCGCCCCTTCGTGTCGACGAGAAAGATGGAATCCGCCGTGAGCGAGACGTGCGACCCCTCGTCCGGGCGCACGTTGTATCGCGCGATCCTGATGTTCTCGCACATCTCGGCCACGATGCCCATCGCGACGCCGCTGCGGACATCCACATCGGAAACCTCAACGTCGCGGCAGTCCGCAAACGCCATCACCGACCGCGTGCGCCCGCAGCCAAGCAGCAGGCAGAGCGGCTCGTTCAGCGGGAACGAGCACTTCCCGGCGTTCTTCGGATGGGCGTCCTTGAAGTAGCGGAAGAATACCTTCCCGCCGCCGCGGTCCTCCGCCGCCACGGGATAGAACGTGGAGGCGAGCGTGTCCTTGTTGCGCTTGCACTTGGGCGTGGTGATGTACTGGATGTGGCAGTAGCGCAGCGCGTGCACCGAGATCTCGCGCTCGCGCGAGTCCGTGCGGCCCTCGTCCATGTCGAAGAATATCTCGCCGTCCTTCGTCTCGTACGGCGCACTCCCCTTCGCGAACTGGCAGAGGAACCCCTCGTCGTTCTTCTCCGCGATCGTGAACTCCACGAGCGGCAGACGAAACACGCGTGACGTGAAGTTTCCGATCTTCACGCCGTCGCACCGCTCCACCACGAACGGGAACGAATCGCCGTGGAACACGAAGCTTGCGCCGCCGCCGTCCACCGTCACGTCCTTCAGCCCCTCGAGGTGCATGACCACCTTCTTCATGCCCGTGGAACTGCCCACGGAGGCAAGGAAATGCTCCTTCGCCCCTTTCTCGAAAAAGTGGTATTCACCCTTGGCGAACCGAAGCGTGTCGCCGTCCTTGAGCCGTGCCACCGCCGCGCGGACGGCCGGCGTGGCGTTCCCCTCGACCGGCCCCACCTCAACGACAGAGCCCGCCGGAGCGGGACTCGATCCCGGAACAAGCGTAGCAGCCTGAATGCATCCGGCCACAAGCGCAACGGCAGCAATCACATTCTTTTTCATAAAACATGCAGCCTATCTTATGTATAGAACCGTACTAGACGACTTGTAATCGGGCAGGTCGCCGACCAGCGTAAGACCGTTGAACACACCGCCGTTTCCGTCCGCTGCCGCGAACGTACCGCTGATCTCGCCGTTCGCGTCGGACACGACGTTAAAGCGCGTCAGCATCGGCGTCGCGCCAATCGACCAGAGGTCCTCCACGCCCTTTGTCACGCCGCCGACGGTAAACGCGGCGTTGCCAGACGAATTGCCGTTAGCAGAGTAGAGGTAGAGCGTATAAGGCTCGTTCGCCTTAAGTGCCGAGATCGTGAACGAATAGGCGTCGTCCGCGCCCCGCCCGAAGAAGTGACGAACGCATCGAGAAGCGCAGTCCCGGTTGCGGCCGTACCGGTCGCAATCGCCGCGCCGGATGTGCGCGTCAGCGAAACGGCCATGTTGCGCTTGGTCGTGCCATCGGCATCGAGGCAGTTGGCGACCGATTCGACAGCCTCGCCGCCCGGACGCAACGCGTTCCAGGAGAGCCAGTCGCCGAACCCCTCGCGTCCACGAGCCGTATTCGCCGAAAGCTTCCCGGTTCCAGTGCCGGAGAAATCGACGTTCACCACGTTTGCCGTTCCGTCGCCCTCGCGCTCGTAGCAAAGACCAAGTCCCGGGATCGACCACCGCGTCAAACGTCTCTCCGGCCTTCAGCCACAGGCGGTCGCCTTCGAGCGACGCTTCGCAAGAAACCCCGGCAGGCACCGGAGGGTCCATCTGGACAAACCTTGTCGCCGGGATGTAGCCGCCGAGGGCAAGGGTTAAGCGGGTGCCGTTGTTGTTTGGCTGGGTGTTGTCCAGATCGCGTGCATGACCGCGCACACGGTAGATGCCGTTCGACGGGACGATGGCCCGGAGTGCAACGCAAGACGTGCTCTGGCCTGGGGCTGCCGGATGCGCAAAAATCTCGTTCGCGGCGATAGCTAGTCGCGGATACTGTGTGATGTAAAAGGTGTTGTCGCAAGACGCGATGGCATTCGTCGTCATGGCGATTCGCGGATACCGGGACCCGCTGTTGTCGGGAGAGTGCTCCCACCAGCTGAGCCCCGCCGGGTTGCTGTTCTGCCGATTCACGAAACCAGACAGCGTGGCAAACGAGTCTGGGAGCCAGGAACCAGTCATCGTGCCCAGCGACCACTGCGCACCGCCGCCAAAGACGTCGCTGAACGGAACGGTGGTGTTGCCCGCTTCATGGTGCGCGTAGAACGACTTGTTCGCATCGTAAACGGCGCCGTCCTCGCGACGGAAGATGGCGGAGACGGCGACTCCATCAGACCAGTACGCCGAACGTGGGGAAACGATGATATCGACCGGTTCGGCCGCCGCAAGGAGAAGATTGTCGAATGTCAAGTGCATCGTGGATTTCACATGGCCTTCTCCGCTGACAATCGAGTTGGTGACGATCTTGTCGGCCACCACCAGGAATACCTCGACGCCGTCATTGGCACCATTTTCCAGATAACGCGCCACCACCGAAGCGGAGTAGCGCGCCGCTTCCGGCGGGCGGAAACGCACGACCGTGCATTGGTTGTTCGCATGGCTCGGCGGATGGACATACAGTTCCCGTGACGATACGTTCTTGACAGGGCCGTCCGCCATGTTGACGGTCACGTAAGGCTCGTTGCCCGCATCTGTCGTGTTGAATCCAGTGAGGCTGTCGTTGAAAGTGCACTGCTGCGTAAAACCGTGGACCAAGGAGTTTTCGAGATTCTGCGGAATCCAGGACTGGAAGTCCGTCGCTACGGCGGAAGTGCCAAGGTTCAAGAGGAGCGCATGCCAGGTGCCGTGCTGGGCGGTGCCGTAGGGGTTCACATAGTTCCCCGCAACATTGTCCATATAGGCGGCGCCCGCATCATAGAAGCGGCCCTCGTCCTCCTTGACGACGAGAGCCTTCACGCCCGTTCCGTCGCACGCATGCGACCAGCCGACCACAACGTGCGGATCAACGATGAACTGGATCCTCATGCCCCGCGTCAGATAACGCACGGGCATCTGGTAGTCGAACCGCTGGGTACGGTTCGCGTCCCCCCATCCTGCGGAATAGTTTTCCAGCGTGACAAGCGATGAGGCGAGCGTGGTGTCTCCATCCGCGTCGGAGCCAAGGGTGACGTGTACGCCAACGCCCGAATACTGGTTCGGATTCTCTTGATAGCTGATGTCATGGAACGAGGCAAAGGCCGAATACCAGCCGTCCTGCGGCACGGTGAAGCGCAACACCGCAAATGCGCTGTTGCCGTATTCGCTGAGGTTATCGCCCGGATGCATAATCAGTTCGTCCGCCTCGACCAGATTGCCGGAGGTGCCGAGATAGGCAGACTCCATCGCCTGCCCGGAAACGTTCACCATGATTTTTGGGTAGGACTGGTCGGCGACATGCCAGCCGTCCAGTTTGCCGTCCTCCTTCGCCGCATGTATTTCAAGGGCGGCCCCCGAAAACGGCGAGAGCGAAGAAGCCGTGAGGTAAGACCAAACACCTCCGTTCGCGTCCGTGTAGGGGTTCGCGTAGGAACCGCTTTCGCAGTTCTGGCGCAGGGCCTTGCCCGCATCGTAAACCGTGCGAGCCGATGCCGTGAACGCCACCGCCGCCGCACTGATTGCAAGAATCAGTTTTGCTGTTCTCATTTATCTTTTCCTAACGTTTAGATGTCTGTTGCCGCCTTCTCCATGCCGCGCATTATACCACATTCTAGCGGCCGACTGTTAGCAACGGGAAACCTCAAGCCTCTGTTCGCGATTTTCACGGTTGACGGGAGAGAAGAGGTGCGGTATACTATCGGCGTTTCTACAAATAGAATCACTTGGAGATAGAGATGTTGAAGGAACTGACATTCGAGGAATTCTCGCGGCGGGCTTCCGCTGGCGGGCGCCTCGCGGTCTATCGCGAATACCTCGCCGACCGCGAAACGCCCGTCTCGGTGCTGTCGCGCGCGGCAAACGACGAGTCCGTATTCCTGCTCGAGAGCGTGGCGGGCGGCGAGCAGCGCGGACGATGGTCGTTCCTCGGCATCGACCCGTACGCGATAGTCGTACAGGAGAACGGGCAGTCGGACATCCTCTCCACCCTCAAGGCGCGGCTCTCCGAGCGTCCCTACACGCCTGCCCCAGAACTTCCCCCTCTCCAGGGCGGCGCCATCGGCTTCCTCGCCTACGACATCGTCAAGACGTTCGAGCCGCACGTCGGCCTGACGAACGAGCCCGGGACGCCAGAGGCCGCGTTCATGCTCACCGACACGCTCGTCATCTTCGACAACGTGCGCCAGACCGTCCTGATAGTGGAGATCGTGGATTCCGAGTCCCTCCCTTCGCTTCGCGCGGTATACGACGCGGCGCAGACTCGCATCGCCGCCGTGTACGATCGCCTCATGAGCGCCGAGTCGATCGCAAAGTGCGTCGAGCAGGGAGGGACGCGCTCCCGCGCGTCCGCGCAGGATCCGGTCGCGCAGGAGCGCGACCCTCCCGCTTCCTTCACGCCAGAAATGACGGAGGCGGAGTTCACGGAAATCGTGGCGAAGTGCAAGGAGGCCATCCGCGCCGGCGAGTGCATCCAGATCGTCCCTTCGCAGAAGTTCACGCTGGAGACCGACGTCTCCGCCCTCTCGCTCTACCGCGCGCTGCGCATGGTGAACCCTTCGCCGTACAACTTCTTCATGAAGCTCGGCGACCGCACGCTGATCGGCTCGTCGCCCGAGGAGCTCGTCAAGCTGGAAGGCCGCATCGCCTCCACGGCGCCAATCGCCGGAACGCGTCCGCGCGGCGCGACGATGGACGCGGACGCCGCCCTCGAGGCGGAGCTGCTGGCGGACACGAAGGAGCGCGCGGAGCACGTGATGCTGGTGGATCTGGGGCGGAACGACCTCGGTCGCGTCTCGGAGCCGGGCACCGTGAAGGTGACGTCGTTCGCCGCCGTGGAGCGCTACTCGCACGTGATGCACCTCGTCTCGCACGTGCAGGGGAGGCTAGAGGCGGACAAGGACGGATACGACCTCATCCGCGCGGCATTCCCCGCAGGCACGCTCACTGGCGCTCCGAAGATACGTGCCATGCAGCTAATCGCCTCGCTCGAGAAGTCCCCTCGCGGCATCTACGGCGGCGCGGCCGGCTACTTCAGCAACACTGGCGACATGGACTTCGCCATCGTCATCCGCACGATGATCCTGAAGGGCCGCACCCTGACAATGCGCGCAGGCGCGGGCATCGTGGCGGATTCCGACCCCGCGAAGGAATACCAGGAGACCGTCAATAAGTCAAAGGCCGTCTTCGAGGCTGTCAGGTTCGCCGCCAACCTCTAGCCCACTCCGCACTAGCCACTAACCACTAGCCACTAACCACTATGATACTGATGATTGACAACTACGACTCGTTCACCTACAACCTCGTGCAGGAATTCCGAGGGCTTGGGGCGGACATGAAGGTGGTCCGCAACGACGAGATCGACATCGCGGGCATCGCCGCCCTCCAGCCGGAGGCTATCGTCTTCTCGCCCGGCCCCGGCAATCCGGACTCGGCCGGCGTAACGCTCGCCGCCGTACGGGAATTCGCCGGCAAGATACCGCTCCTCGGAATCTGCCTCGGGCACCAGTCCATCGCGCAGGCGTTCGGCGCGCACATCGTCTCCGCCCAGCGCCTAATGCACGGCAAGACGAGCCGCATCGCCCACGACGGCAAGGGCATCTTCCGCGGCCTCGCGCAGGGCTTCGAGGCGATGCGCTACCACTCGCTCGCCGTCGAGCGCGCCACGCTGCCCGACTGCTTCGAGGTGAGCGCCACGAGCGAGGACGGCGAGATAATGGGCCTTCGCCACAAGACGCTCGACATAGAGTCGGTACAGTACCATCCCGAATCCATCGGCACGCCGGACGGACGCCGCCAGCTGCGCAACTTCCTCGACCACGTGCGCGGCATTGGCGGCTGCACGGCCGAAGCGGTTCCGGCGCCCATGCGGAAGAAGCTTACGGCACGCGTGATCGACGGACAGCCCCTCACGGACGAGGAGTGCGAGGGCGTGTTCGCCGCCGTTATGCACGGCGACATGCAAGAGAGCGAGCTGGCGGCGCTCTTGGCTGGCTTCCGCCGCAAGGGCGTGACGGCCGCGGAGCTCGCTGGAGCTGCGCGCGCCATGCGCGGCGAGGGAGTCCGCGTGGGGAACTGCGGACTCGACCCGGTGGATATCGTCGGCACAGGCGGCGACGGCGCAGGCACGTTCAACGTGTCCACCACGGCGGCGTTCATAGCCGCAGGCGCAGGCGTCCCTGTGGCCAAGCACGGCAACGGTGCGGCCACGTCGAAGTGCGGCGCGGCCGACGTGCTGGCGGCACTCGGTGTCAACCTCTCCGCCCCGATCTCCGTCGTCGAGCGCTGCCTGCGCGAGATCGGTATCTGCTTCCTCTTCGCGCGTAACCTCCATCCGGCGATGAAGTTCGCCGCGCCGGTACGTAAGGTACTTGGATTCAGCACCATATTCAACCTGCTGGGACCTCTCACAAATCCAGCCGGGGCGAGACGGCACGTCATCGGCGTGTACGATCCGAAGCTCGCGCCGCTCTTCGCGCAGGCACTCCTCTCGCTCGGCTCCACTCATGCGCTCGTCGTCTGCGGCGACGGCAACCTCGACGAAATCTCGCCAGGGGGGCTGACCTTCGCGAGCGAACTAAGGAACGGCGCCGTCAAATCCACGCTCATAGACGCCGGCCGCCTCTACGGCGCGTCCTACCCGACCTCCGCCATCGCCGGCGGCGACGCGCAGACGAACGCCAGACTTCTCCTGCGCGTGCTGCGCGGCGAGGAGCAGGGCGCATGCCGAGCGGCTGCCGTGATGAACGCCGCCGCCGCGATAGTCGTCGGCGAGAAGGCCCCCGACCTCAAGGCGGCAATCGGCCTCGCCTGCGAGTCGATCGATTCAGGCAACGCCCTCGCCAAGCTCAACGCACTCATCGAGTACACGAAATGAACGTCCTTGACGAACTGTCCTCCCTGCGGCGCGCCGATGCCGAGGCGCGTGCCAGCGCCCTTCCCATCGCGGAACTCGAACGCCAGATCGCCGCCCTTCCGCCAGCCAAGGACTTCGCGGCGGCGTTCCAAGCAGGACGTGGACCGCGCGTCATCGCGGAACTGAAGAAGGCTTCGCCGTCGAAGGGGCTCATCCGCGAGGACTTCCGTCCGTCGGAACTGGCCGCCGAACTTGTCGAAGCAGGCGCGGCGGCGCTATCCGTCCTATGCGAGCCGCACAAGTTCCTCGGCAACGAGGACTACATCCGCCAGATCCGCGCGGCGACGCCCATCCCGATCCTCTACAAGGACTTCGTGACGACCCCCTACCAGATCGCCGCCGCGCGCGCGGCCGGCGCCGACGCCGTGCTGCTCATCGTCGCCGCTATGAATTCTTTCGCCCTTTCGCTCGAAGAACTGCTCGCTTGCGCGCGCGGTTACGGGCTGCAGGCGCTAGTCGAGACGCACACGGAGGATGAGGCACGCATCGCCATCGAATCAGGCGCTCGCATCATCGGCGTCAACTGCCGCGACCTCAAGACGTTCCATACGGATCCTGCCATCACGGCCGACCTCATCCGACGACTTCCCCAAGGCATAGTCAAGATCGCCGAAAGCGGCATCCGCACTGCAGACGACATCACCTCGCTCATTGCCGCCGGCGCAAACGGTTTCCTCATCGGCGAGACGCTCATGCGCGCCGCCCACCCCGGCACTGCCCTCCGCCAGCTCACCAACTGGTAGGGCGCGTTGCCCTCAACGCGCCGCCATTAGCTCTTCTTTGCGGCCTGCTGCTGGAGCCAAGCTTCGATGAATGGCTGGATGTGGCCGTCCATGACGGCGTCGACGTCGCTCGTCTCGTATTCCGTGCGAAGATCCTTCACCATCGTGTACGGACAGAAGACGTAGGAGCGGATCTGGCTGCCCCAGCCGTTGGCGGACTTCGCGCCGTAGAAACGGTCCATCTCGGCCTTCTTCTGGTCCTCGTAGTACTCGTAGAGCTGGGCGCGCAGCATGTTCATGGCCTTTTCCTTGTTCATGTGCTGCGAGCGTTCCTTCTGGCAGGCCACCACGATGCCAGTGGGGAGGTGCGTAAGGCGCACGGCCGAGTCCGTCTTGTTCACGTGCTGGCCGCCAGCGCCGCCGGAACGGTAGGTGTCGACGCGCAGGTCCTCGTCCTTGATCTCCACGTCGATGCCCTCGGTGATCTCGGCCACGGTCTCGACGGACGCGAACGACGTCTGGCGGCGCTTGTTCGCGTCGAACGGCGAGATTCTCACGAGGCGGTGGATGCCGCGCTCCGCCTTCATCGTGCCGTAGGCGGTCCTCGGCGTAGCGCTGGTACATGCGGTAGAGCATCGTCACCCAGTCGCACGCCTCGGTGCCGCCCTGGCCGGCGTGGAGCTTCACGAAGACGTTGTTAGCGTCGAACTTGCCGCCGAGGAGCGACTGCATGCGGAGCTTCCCGAAGAACTCGTCCGCCTTGTCGCACTCGGCCATCGTGTCCTTGAGCGCGGCCTGCTGGGCGGGCCCCTCCTCCATCTCGGCGAGCTCGAGCATCACGCCCGCATCCTCAACCGTCTTCGAGAGCGAATCGAAAGGATTCACGTACGCGCGCTCGGCGTTCGTCTTCGCGATGACTTCCTTGGCCTTCGCCTGGTCGTTCCAGAAATCGCCCGACGCCTGCTCGGCCTCCAGCTCCGCGAGACGCTTCCGGCGCCCCTCGACGTCGATGTACGCCGCCATCTCCCCCACCGACGTGCGGAGCTTCTCTATGCGCTGCTTGACCTCCTCGACCTCGAGCAGCTTTTCCTTCTGTTCTTCCTGTGCCATGGCCCAATATTATAGCATACGGAGCGGGCAGAACTGGCGCAAAATAAAATACGGCAAGTTTCCGCTTGCTAAAACGGCCAAAATCCGCTATCATATACGCCCAATTTCTTTGGAAAGGTCAGATAGATGAAAGACGGTATCCATCCTAAGTACGGCGACGCCACGATCACGTGCGCGTGCGGCAACGTCATACACACCCGCTCCACCAAGCCGGAGATGCAGGTGAACACCTGCTCCGCCTGCCACCCGTACTTCACGGGCCAGAAGACGATGGTCGACACGGAAGGCCGCGTCGACATGTTCAAGAAGCGCTACGCGAAGTTCGCGAAGTAGCCCATTCCAGAACTCCAAAGCAGCGACGCCGCCCTTGCAGGCGGCGTCCTTGTGTTTGATGATAGAGAAGTCAAAGATTGCCGCCGTCCTGGGGCGTCTCCGCGAGGTGGAGACCGCCATGGGCGACCCTGCGGTGATCGCTGACGCAAAACGCTATCGCGCCGTCGTCCAGGAACACACCGCCCTCAGGAAGCTGGAGTCGTCCGCAAAAGCGTACTTCAAGCTGCTTGACGATATAGAAGGCAACGAGACCCTTCTGGAGGACCCCGACTTCGCGGCGGAGGCGAAGACCGAGATCGAAAGGCTAAAGTCCGAAATCCCGACGGCCGAACGTGCCGTGCTGGCAGGACTCCTGCCGCCTGACCCGCTCGCCGGCCGCAACGCCGTCTTCGAAGTACGGGCCGGCACCGGCGGCGAGGAGGCCGCGCTATTCGCGGGAGACCTCTTCCGCATGTACTCGCGCTACTGCGAGGCAAAGGGCTGGAGGGTCAACGTGATGTCCTCCTCTCCCACCTCGCTCGACGGCTACAAGGAGATCATCTTCACCGTCGAGGGCGACGGCGCCTACGGACTCTTCCGCTTCGAGAGCGGCGGGCATCGCGTCCAGCGCGTCCCAGAGACCGAGGCGCAGGGACGCATCCACACCTCCGCCGCCACCGTGATCGTGTTCCCGGAGGCTGACGAGGAGGCTGACGACTTCGAGATTCCGGAAAAGGATCTCCGCATCGACATCTTCTGCGCCGGCGGGCATGGCGGACAGGGCGTGAACACCACCTACTCCGCGATCCGCATGACCCACCTGCCAACTGGCCTCGTGGCCCAGTGCCAGGACGAGCGCAGCCAACAGCGCAACAAGGAGAAGTGCCTCGCGACGCTCAAGGCGCGCATCCTCGACCAGAAACGCCGCGAAGAAGAGGCAAAGACCGGCGCAAGCCGCCTTTCCCTGCGCGGCAGCGGCGACCGCTCCGAGCGTATCCGCACATACAACTTCCCGCAGAACCGCCTTACGGACCACC
Organism: uncultured bacterium; assembly: GCA_902769585.1. Classification (GTDB taxonomy): domain Bacteria; phylum Verrucomicrobiota; class Kiritimatiellia; order RFP12; family UBA1067; genus RUG572. Next base: position 15,999 of record CACXPT010000086.1, on the reverse strand, counting down.
GCGTGGACCTGACGCTCTACTCGCTTGACCGAATCATCGAAGGCGAGATGGATCCCGTCCTATCTGCCCTTTCGGAGAAAGATCTCTCCGACCGCATCGAATCCGCCCTAAAGGCTTAATTCTTCTCCACGCCGTCAGGCACGCTCTGTACGGCCATGATCAGCTCGTGCGCCTCGCCAGGCTTCAGCTCGTAGCCGACATCGCGCCCCGTAGTGGCCGGTTCCACGCATACGAACTGCCGCCAGCCGTCGACGCCGAACTCGTCCACGCGCCCTGCGCTCTCCTCGCCGGGATTCCACACCACCAGCCGCTTGTTGCCGCGAAAGGCGAGAGCGATCGCCCGTCGCAGGCCGTTGTCCATGAGCACGGCTTCGCGCTTCGTCACGTCGAAGAGCTTGCTGCCGCCCGTCCTCACCGCATATGCGCCAGTCCAGGTGCGCACGCCCTTCTCCGGCGCGTTCGTCTCGGTGAACTCGCAACCGTCCACGCCCAGCACCTCCGTCTGGTCGCGGTCCTTCACGCGGAAGTACGGATGGAAACCTTCCGTCACGAAGAACGGCTTGTCGCCCGTATTGGTCGCCTTGAGAGTAAGCGTGAGCTTCATTGAGACGGACACCTTCAGCTCCAGGCGGAAGTCGTACGGCCACGCTTCGCGCGTCGCAGCCGATGACGCGAGTCCCAGCGTAATCTCCGAGATGTCCTCCGAATACTCCGTGCCGATGACCTGCCATGTCGAATAGCGCGCGAGGCCGTGCTTCTTAGAACCCGGCTCGCCCTGCGCGGCGAACCACGGCCAGCACACCGGAATGCCACCGTGTATCTCCACGCCCGCCGGATGCTCGTCATACGAGCGCGGCATGAACAGCACCGGCGGATTGCCGGTGGGACGGTAGGAGATCGTCTGCGCCCCGAAGAGCGCCACCTCCGCAGTTCCGTACTGGTTCGCCAACACAACGATAGGCGCATCGTGCCTCGACGGGCGGAAAACAATGCGCTCAGGCGCTCCGTAGCGCCTGTTCAGCATCTCGCAGTCAGCGTTGTTTGGTGCACCACTCTTGCCATTCATGTCCATATTCGCCTATTCTCCTTTCGAAATAGACTTATATTCTAGCACACTTCCCGCCGCCACTACAAACGCCTACTCCGACCAGAATTTCTGGCGGCGTGGCTCCGCCACGTTCGGCACGAAGCCCGTAAGCGGTACTGGTGCAAGGCCGTACTCGCGCCGGACGTCGTTCAGCTCCTGCCACGCGAACGCCGCGCGCTTGTTGCAAGTGTACTGGAAGCGCTGGATGTACCAGTCGTTCCAGTCGTGGTGCTCCACGTACGAGCCACAGAACGGCACGGCGAGGTCGATCCAGCAGGCGAGGAGGCGCAGCTCCGCGTCCGTGAGCGCCACGCCGTGGTGCCCTTTCTTGAGCGACAGCCACACGGCACTCTTCGCCGACCCGAAAGAGTACGGCGGCTTGAACGGCGCGAAGCCGAGTCCGTGCGCGAAGTTGATCTTCTCGTTGCACTGGCCCTTGTACGTGAGCGCGAGGTAGGAGGTCGTGTACTTGCGCTTCGACTGGTCATCGGAGGGCGGCAGTTGGCCGCGTGTCCCGCGGAGGTCCATCGACGGGGGCGGACAGGCGGCCGCGCAGGAGCGCGGCCCTCCCGCATGGGGAGCCGCCATTTTGGCGGCTTCGCAGGAGCGCGGCCATCCCGAGCCGTCGTGACAGGATACGCACTTCGCGTCGAGGATCGGCTGGACGAGACGCGAGAAGCTGAAGCCGTCGTTGCGGTCGGTGTCCACGATCGCCTTCGGACGGTTGAGTCCCATCCAGTTGTCGAGCGAGGCGAGCGGACCGTCCTTCTCCAGAGCCTCGATGAACGGATGCGTCGTGCCGCCCGGCAACCACGGCTTGAGCCGCTGCGGCGCGCGGCGGAGCGCGAGCGCCTTTGCGTTCTCCACGCCTGCGAGGTGCGGGTGCTCGTGGCAGCCGATGCAGCCGTTCACCTCGCCCGGCTGGAGAGTGGACCAGCTCCGCATCGTCTGGATGCAGCAGCCGTCCTTGTCGATGAGCTGGAAATAGAGCGGCGTGCGCGCCGGCGCACGGAAGCTACACGAGCCGTCCGCCTCCACGTCCGCCTCGCCGAGCACGTGCTTCACGTCGTACGCGCCGTTGCCCACCGCGATGGGCGTGCCGATCTTCCCCTGCGTGGAGTGCCAGCCATACTGCCAGTTCCATCCGATGTGGACGGGACGGTACTCGAGGCCGATCACGCGCAGACGCTTCACGCATCCCTTCGGCGCGCCCGCCATCGCCGCGCCCTCGTAGACGTTCTGCACGTAGTACGTGCCGAAGCCCTCGCGGTAGTCGAGCTTCTTCAAGGTGCGCGGCGGCGGCGCGCGACGCTTCACGGGAATCGGCTGCATGCAGTGCTGTCCCCAGTCGAACGCGAGCAGCTCGCGCCGGCCCGTCTCGTCCATCGCGTACACGCCGAAGCGCGAGGAATATGGCCCGCGGTAGTAGCGGCACCCCTCGGGCATGTACGAAACAAGCAGGCGCCCGTGCCCAAGCGGGAACGGGTACGCCCACTGCGGGCCGAACTGCGAGTGCATGTCGAAGACGTTGTAGTGGTAGTCGTGCGGCTGGCGTGCGGGCTGGACGCCCGGGGCGGCGTTCATCGCCGCGCCCGCGAGGTAGTACATGCCGGGGATGTTCGTGGTGGCGGGGCCGCTCGGGTTGTCCCACGGCGACCACGGGATCTCCATAACGCGGTTGCCGGGGAAGGTCATCCGCACGGCGTTCGTGTTCATGCCCCACACGCTCTTCGCGGGATCATGCGCGTGTGGATGAGCGAGAACGGGAACTCGCTGTTGTTCGCGAAGAGGCCCGTCTGCTTCGTGCCGTCGGGATTCATCGCGTAGAGCTGCTGGAGGCCGGAGGCGGAGCGGTCGTTGTACTCCCAGCGCGTGTACGAGACGCGTCCGTCGTCCATCAGCTGCGGGAAGAAGGTCTGCACCTGGTCGAAGCCGAGGCGGCGGATGTGCGAGCCGTCCGCGTCGCAGCGGAAGAGGTTCGAGACGGGCAGCGGCCAGCAGTCCACCGAGTGGCTGCACCGCGTCGACTGGAACACGATCGAGCCGTCGGGCAGCCAGCACGGCTCGATGTCGCTGCACGGCATCGGGAAGTCGGATGCGGCCGCGCAGGAGCGCGGCCCTCCCGGGGTGTCGGATGCGGCCGCGCAGGAGCGCGGCCCTCCCGGGATGTCCGCCGCAGGCACGAGTCCGTCGAAGGTGAGCTGCTTCAGGGCGCGCGTCTCGAGGTCGAGCGTGAAGAGGTGGTAGTTGGAGGTTGTAAGATTGTCGCGCATGGAGAACACGAGCGTCTTGCCGTCGAAGTGCAGATTCGGGTCGCGGATGTAGCCGTGCGGCTTGTCGATCAGCACCTCCTGGGAGACGGCGCCGTCCGCGCCGATCGTGGCTAGCACGAGTTGCGAGCCGCCCACGGTGTAGTCGGGCACGGATTTCCATTCCTGGTACGAGGCGTCGGTGAGGTCATCGGTCGCGTGGAAGATGGAGTTGCCCATCACGATGTGCTTCACGTAGATGAACTGCGTGAAATCCTTACGGAAGGCGGCGAGGAATTCGCGGCGGAGGGATGCGCGCGAGGTGAGGAAGACGGTATCGCGACCGCAAGCGGTCGCTTTCAGGACAGAGGAAAGATCCTCGCCCATGGGATCGGGCTTGGTGGTGTCGGGCTCCACGTTCGCGAGGTGGGAGATGTTCGACACGGAGCAGCTCTGGTAGAGCCAATCGCGCACGAGGCGGCTTTCAGGATAGGCGATGGCACCGTCCTTGTTCGGAAGTGGTAGATCATCCGGCGGATCCTTGCCGAAGAACGACATCTCCGCGATCTGCACGGTGGGGAACTTGCCGGAGAACTCGGGATACGGCGGCGTCTCAAAGATCTTGGGCAGGAGGGGCGTCGCGGCGTGTGTGTAACCGGAATAGTAGTTGGGCTTGAAGTCGTAGGTGTCCTCGATCACCATCGTCACACGGCGGCAGGTGGCGGGCTTCCAGACCGCATAGTTGTCGCGGTACGTGTTGGCGGGGCGGAAGGCGAGGTGTTCCGCGAGCGGCTGGCCGTCACCGTAGAAGCTCGCCGCCTTGATGCCACAGTTCACCCAGCTGCGTCCGCTCGTGAGGCGCACGCCGCCCACCTCGCGCGCCTCACCGAGGTCGAACTCCACGCGGATCGGCTTCTTCTGCCACCGCCACGCGCACGTGGGGTTGATCTCGCCGTCGGTCAGGCGCTCCACACCCTGCCACGGCAGCGTCTCGCCATCGGTGGCGATGCCAGCGCGAAGCGGCGAGAGCGCCGCTTCCCCGAAGATTATCATCGCCAGAAACACAACCTTCATCGCATGTCTCCTGTAGAACCCAATCATGACGGGGATATTATCGCATATCGCGCCGGAAAACGCATTGTACAAATACGCCAAAAAGGTGTACGATCATAACGGGTCGTCTGCGCGCGGGTAGGGACCGAGCCCCACGTCCTCGGGCGCGTAGTTGAGCGGCCAGCCTTCCGCCGGCTTCTCGCCAAACGTGTCGCGCACCGCCTCCAGCATCCCGAAGCCCAGCTCGCGGTTCGGATAGCCGATGGAGCCTTCGCCCCATTCATCCAGCGGACCGATCAGCAGGCGCGTGATGCCCGTCTCGTCCGCGAACTTCTTCGCATCCACGCAGATGCGCCTGAAATCGGCCGCGTTGATGTTCTTCACTGGAGAGCTCATCTCGCCGCGCCATGGGCGGTCGTCGTAGGCCGTCGTGAGCGACGGCAGGAACGGCAGGTTGGCGTTCTCCTGCAGTTCGCGCCAGTGGCGGAGGCTCGCGTCAGCGAGATTCTTGTACTCCTGGAACCCGTCCACGCGCGGCGGCACCTTGGGGTCGCCGCCGTCCATGTACTTGTACACGCACGTGCCGTCGAATCCGAGCGTCTTGTACCGCGCGAGGAACGCGCGGTCCGTACTGCCGCTCGGCGAGCGCACCGCGATGAAGTGGATGCCGCCCAACCCGGCCTCGCGGGCGAGACGCCGCGAAACGTCCAGCAGCTTCTTGCAGCCGCCGGGCCCAAGGTCGCGTTCCATTCCGTCCGGACTCCAGATGGACACCACGGGCTTGCCGTCGATCTGCATGTACTGCGGATCGCGGAAGTAGTTGTCGATCCAGTAGCGTGTGACCTTCTCCTGGTCCGCAACCGAATGCGACCCCCGCCCGTTGTGGTTCGCCCACATGAGCGACCACTTGAGCAGTCCGCGATGGCGGGCCTTGCCGAACGCGATCGGCCAGTGCGCGTGGCTGTGGTGGCCGCGGCTCCAGTACCAGTCCACGAACACGAAGGAGACGCCGTTCTCGACGAGATGCTTGATCTGCCAGTCGATCACATCGGGGTTCGTCTCGTCGTACCAGCCCAGAACGGGCTTGCGGTGCGGCGCGCGCGTCCAGACGCCGTGCCATAGGTGGCCGTCCCACCCGGGGAAAAGGAACGCGCCGATTTCGTATCTGCCCGTCTTGATTGGCTTCGGCGCGGGCATACAGTGCGCTTTGGGAAGCCCGAGAGATGGCAACAGCTCCGCCGTCACGGACACGCGGCGCGGTGCCATGCCGTCGGCCGAGATGGTAAGACCGAACGCGTGTCGCCCCGCGCCGGGGTCACTGAGCGTCACGCGGAACCGCCGCTCGTTGGGAAGCTGTCCGCTCGCCCAGTCGTCGCCCACGCTGTCCCAGCCCTCGCACGCGCCGATCTCGCCGGACGGTGCGAGGTCGCTCGCATTCAGCACGCGGCAGTTGGCCGACAGTCCATCGAGGGCGAACCGCACGTTCCGCGCCGGCGCCGTGCCGTAGTTGCGCAGGATGAGCTCAAGCGCGAGCGGACGCCCCGCGCGCGGAATGGCGAGCTCGGGGCCCGCGTACGTCACGCCGATGTCTGGCGGCAGGTCGGGCCGCCCCGAGACGAGGCGCAGGTTCTCGACGGGGAACTTCCTGCCGGACAGCACCTGCTCCACCGCGAGCGCGTAGGACGTGCCGGACCAGGACGTCTTGCCTGCGTACCTGTACTTGAGGTTGTGCGGATGCGTGAAGTCGAACCAGTACGTATGCCGCGCGCCGTCCGGCGACGTGGTGAAGCCGAGCAGCCTCCGCCCCGGCATAGAGGATGAGTACCATGTGATCGAGGCGTACTCCTGCGCCGGCGACGCCGCGTCGAACACGACGCCGGTCACCTTCCGCGTGTCGATTCCGCGCGCATCGCCCTCCGCAAACACGCGCACGGACTTGAGCTCGAACGTGCCGCGCAGGCTGTCCGGCGGATCAATGCGCAGACGGGTGATGCGCCCTTCGCCGATCCAGCCCGGACGCACCGTGTGCGTCTCCCATTCGCCCGCGCGTTTCACGTTGAAGTCGGCGTGCCGCTCCGCCGTGAAGTTACCGTTCTTCTCGGAGCTCCAGAAGAGCTGGTGCCGTCCGGGCACGCCACTCCGCACCGTGATCTCAACGTAATGGTTGCACGCCCCAGCGAACGGCACGGGGGTCTTTACGCTGATCTGCGGGTCGCGGTCTACCGCCTCCACCGCAATCCCCTCCGCGGTCATCCGCGGGTTTGCGAACCGCGAGATGTGGTTCGTCCACGCGGACATCTCCGCGCCTCTCCACGCCACGACATCCGCCGCCTGCATTCCGCATGCGAGCGATACCATTGCTGCCAGCACTAGTTTCTTCATAGGTTCCTGCTTTCAGGTTTTAGGTTTTAGCTTCTAGCTTCTAGCTTTTAGCTTTGGGGGTTGGAGATTGGGTCAGGTATTAGTGAATGAGGTCGGGCCAGTCGTAGTCCTTCAAGGCGCCCCACACGGCGATGGCGTAGGAGTCGCGCGCTGGATCGGGATTCGTAACCAGTTCTGTCCAGGACGGCGGCGGTTCGGAGAAACGGACTTCCGAAAAGAGCTGCGGTTCGGCGGCGTATGCATGGGCGGCGACAATGCAGTCCCAGCCCTTCGCCTCCAGCGGCACGGGCTTGCCGCCGTTCGCCTTCACCTGCGCTGCCGCCTTGATGATAATGTTCTCCGCGTCGCGTCCCACCACGCTCCGTCCGAGCGTGGCGAGCATCGCCGCCTCGTTCTCGCGGCGCGTGCCGTATACGCCTTTCAAGTACCACCAACCGAACTTCGGGTGGTCGAACGGCTTCTGCACGGTGGCGGGAAGGTCGGCGAGCGGACGTATCCCTGCGCGGCGGCGCACGATCTCGCGCAGTTCTTCGCGCGTACGCGGCTTGCGCTCCTTTGCGCGACGCCGCGCCTCGTCCGCGATGAGCGCGTAAACGCTCTTGAAGCCGGACAGGTCGCGCACCTGGTGCGTCGGCGTGCAGAACGTCGCCTCCGCCGGGAACGGGAGCGCGGCGTGGCAGGGATCTTTCGCGTCAGTCCCCACCCGGTCAAGGACGTGATAGTCGCCAAGCGGCTTCGGCGCGGATGCGCCCAGGATGCAGTGGCGCATCCAGTCGATCTGCGCCGCACGCGTCGAGGGCGGCAAGCCATGTGGCCCATCGCAGCTGAAGTGCCAGTAGGGGCCGGCAAATCCAAGGCGCGCCGTCATGTTCGTGAACACGGCGAACGTGGCGACGGCGCCCGCGTGCGGGAAGTAGTCCTTCCAGCGGCTCCCCGTCGCGAGCGCCACGCGGGGCTGTCCCATCGCGAGGATCGCCGCGTGGTTGAAGCCGTTCGGCAGCATGTTCCAGAAGAACTGCTCCGCGTCGTGGCAGCCGCGCGCACCGATCACCTCGCGCAGAGACGAGACGTAGCAATTCGGGAACGCCACCTTGATGCGCGGGTCGAATGCCTGCATGTAGGCGCTCATAGTGCCGCCGCCCGACGTGCCCATGATGCCGAGCTTCGAGCAGTCGAGGTCTGCGCGCGACTCCACGTAGTCGATGGCCCGCACCGCGTCCCAGATACGGAAGCGCGCGTAGTTCCAGCCCACGAGCCAGCCGCGCGCGCCGAGGCGCGTGTGCTCGGTGGAGCAGTTGTCCGTGTAGTCGTATTTCCTGTCGGTCGCCTGTCGGCGCTCACCCTGCGAGATCGGATCCCACGCGAACGCTGCGAAGCCCGCGCGCGCCGCCATAGCAAGGTGCGCCGCATAGCGTGGGTTGAGGATGCCGGCGTCCGAGTGCCCAAGAGGCATCAGCACAACAGGATAGGGCGGACGCGCAGGAGCGCGTCCCTCCCGTGGCGACTCCCCATGCGGGAGGGCCGCGCTCCCGCGCGGCCGCATCGGCAACGCCAGGTGGGCCGTCACGTACACGCCGGGTTGCGATTCGAAGATGATGTTCTCAAGACGGAAGCCGTCAAACTCGGAACGCCCCACCACGCGCGCGTTGAGCGGCGTACGCGCCGGCATCTCGCCGAGCGCGTCGAGCCACCACGCGCGCCACGCGCGTTGCTTCGCCGCCAGCTCCTCGGGCGTGCGGATTGCCGCCACGGCGTCGTCCGCCGCCATATCGCATGCGACAATTTCTTCAAGCAGCAGCCACTTAGGAGAAGCGACACTCCTGTCGCTTCCATCTCCAAGAAGCGGCGATAGCGCCGCTTCCCAGAACATCATCACCACCAACAATACCTTCTTCATACGCCCACCTTCATGAGCATTCCAAATTCAAACGGAAAGATTCCTTCTCCCATGCTTTATCTGTTCGATCCATGGTGCCGCGCCTGCGCCGCCAGACGCACACACAGTACCGCCGCGAGCACTTCAAGGCGTGATGCGGTGCTGCTCGAAGCCTTCCACAACGATCGCCGGAAGAGGGCGAGCCGGGCAGAGGTGCTCGCATGCGCCGCAACCGATGCACTTCGTCTCGTCGATCTGCGGCACCTTCGGCGACTTTTTGTCAGCCGCTACCGTAGGCACCAGCTTGATCGCGCCCACAGGGCAGTGGCGCTCGCAGGCGTGGCACGTGACGTCCTCCGACGCAGCGAGGCACAGCTCGCTGTTCCAGACGGCATGGCCGACATGGTGCTTCTTCTTCTCCTGCGGCGTGACGCGGCCGATGGCGCCGGCCGGACACACATCGCCGCACGTCGTGCATTCAGGACGGCAATAGCCGCGCTCAAACCCCATCACTGGCTGAAGCACCTCAAGCGGTGCGCCCGGATGGCGCGCCTTCAGCGGGCGAAGCACCTGGTTCGGGCACTGCGCCACGCACAGCTGGCAGCCGACGCACCTGCGGCCAAAGTTGCCAAGCCCTTTTGCACCCGGGGGCACAAGCGGCGTCTTGCGCACAGGCATTCCCGGCGGCGAAACCTCGGCGTAGCCGCCGTCGGTAAGCTTGTCGTCGTCGGCCAGTACTCCGGCCGCAGCCGTCGCCGCGGCCGAAAGGAACACCCTCCTGTTCACCTCGACCATGTCAGCGCTCCCTTCTTGCAGACAGCTCCGCAATCGAAGCACGCGACGCATGTCGTGCGGTCGATCGTGCCGCTCGCGATACAGATGGACTGCGCCTTGCATGCCCGCTCGCACATTCCGCACTTCACGCACTTCGACAGATCGATCTTCGGCTTGAGCAGCGACACCTTCGACAGGCACCCCAGCACTGTTCCCACAGGACAAACCATGTTGCACCAGAACCTCCCCTTCCATGCAGCCAACGCGAGAATCAGCACCAGCAGCGCGGCTGAGAGGATGACGAGGAAGAGCGGCGGCGCGACAACCTCCACAGCGTGGAACGCGTAGCTGCCATGCCGTTCGGCCCACGCCGCAAGGTGGTTGTTGCCGAGCCTGACGAGCGGCGCCGCAAGGCCTGTCGCCATCCGCCCATAGATCGCGTACGGCTCAAGCCATGTGAAGTGCAGGCCAAGGAAACCGCCCGCAAAGAAGGCGACGGCAATCGACAGGCGGACGACCATGCGGACGCGCGGGAGCGCGTCCCTCCCAAATGGAAATATCTTTCGCCGGAAAAAGATGACGATGTCCTGCAATATGCCGAGCGGGCACACGATCGAGCAGTATATGCGTCCGAAAAGAAGCGTCACGCAGAGAATCGCGACGGCGGCAAGGCTCAGCGCAAGTGCGGCCGGCATCAGCTGGATCTTCACTGTCCAGCCGAACCACTTCGCGGCAGTGCCGGTGAAGTCGAGGAAGCATGCCGTCACGGCGAGCAGGAAGAACGTCGCGAGGACGATGCGGATGATGCGGAGCTTACGCACGGCCGTTCCTCCTGAGCTTCTCGACAAGGTCGTCAACCTTCCGCAGCATTGCCGGTATGTCGATAGATTGCGGACAGTGCGGCGCGCATCGGCCGCAGCCGATGCACCGCTGCGCCTCGCGCAGGCGCGGAATGGCGCGCTCGTAGTCTATCAGGAAGCGGCGGCGGTTCTGCGCGTATCCAGGATCACTAGGCTCGTCAGGCAAGCGATCCTCGACCACGGCCTGGTTCCAGAGAGAGAAGATGCCGGGGATGTCCAACCCGTACGGGCAAGGCATGCAGTAGTCGCACGCTGTGCATGGAACGTTGTCGTCGGAAAGGAACGTCTTGGCGGAGCGCTCGAGAGTAGCGAGCTCGTCCGCATTAAGCGGCTTTAGCGGCGAGTACGTCCGCACGTTCTCCTCGATGTACTTCAGGTACGTCATGCCGCTCAGGACGGTCAGCACGCCTGGGAGAGAGCCTGCGAAGCGGAACGACCAGCTCGCCGGCGTCGCTTTGGGATCGAGGCGGGCAAGCCTGCGCGAGATGGTGTCGTTGAGCCGTGCGAGGCGTCCGCCAAGAAGCGGCTCCATGATGACGGCAGGTATCTTGCGCTCGGCAAGGAGGTTGTACAGCGTCTCCGCGTTGACGTTGCGAGGGTTCACCTCCTTGGCGTGATGCCAGTCCACCCAGTTGAGCTGGATCTGTATGAAGTCCCAGTGGACCTTGTCGTGCATCGAGAGGGCGTGGCGGAAGACGGCCTCGTCGCCATGGAAGGAATAGCCCAGGTTGCGGATGCGTCCGGCCTCGCGCTCCTTCAGGAGAAAGTCGAGCATGCCGTTGTCGATGAATCGCGAGTTGAAGAGCTTCATCGAATTCTTGCCGCCGCCGCCGATGGAGTGGAGTAGATAGAAGTCGATGACGTCGGTGCGGAGCAGTCGGCGCGACTCCTCGTACATCGTGCGCGACGCCTCGAATGGATGGGTCTTGGCGGCGAAGTTGGAGAGCTTTGTGGCCACGAACCACTTGTCGCGCGGGTGTTTGGCGAGCGCGTCGCCCAGCACCTTCTCGGACTCTCCGCGGCAGTAGGCGGGCGACGTGTCGAAGTAGTTCACGCCGTGCTCGATGCAGTAGTCGATGTGCTGCTGCACGGCGGCAGTGTCGATCGCCGCGTTCGAGCCGCCGCGAGACATGGCGGCATGGCCACCGTCGACCGTCGGGTAGCGCATGGCGCCATAGCCCAGAAGGCTAACCTGTTCACCATGCGCGCCCGTACGCCGGGTTATCATCTACCCTCCTTTTCGCGCGGCAGATAGCCATCTGCGGCGGCAAGCGAGACGAAGAACGCCGAAAGGACGGACAGTGACCTCATCGGGCTGTCTCCGCTGGCGCAGATCAGCAGCGCGAAATCGCCCAATATTATCCAAAAGGTCCCTGCTGGAAGGCAATACAGCGCTCGCGGACTGGGCGGCAATGCCTCGGCACGCAAAAAACGGGCAGCCCGGTATAGCGTGATCCATCTGCGGAACAGCGGCGCGACAAGCATCAGGAAGATCACGACGAGCAAACCGAACCCTACAAGCCCATGCTCGCAAAGGAACTGGAGGAAGTCGTTGTGCACGTTGGCGCCGCCAACAGTCTGCAACTCTTTCATCTCCTCATCGGTCATGTATTTCGTGCAAAGGTGCCGGTATCCCCATCCGCCGACACCGAAGAGCGGATATTCCCGGAATATCTCGGCAGCCACGCGCGAATGGTACTGCGCCTTCCCAGTAACGCGGTCGAGCAATGCATGCGATGTAACCGTATCAAGTTCGCGGGTCCACCCCTTCGGGCCGAAGATGAACATGGAAATGACGACAATCGTGCCACCCACAAGACCGAAGGATGCCTTCTTCACGTTAGCCGCGCGGTTGCTCCGGGAGAAGAACAGCGCGCACTCGTAATAGAGGAATGCCAGAGAGGCAAGGACTATCATGCAGAGCATGGCGGCCCGGCAGAGCGTCGCCAGCACGGCATACATGATTAGTGCGGCAGGTATAAGCAGATAATGCGCTCGTATGAACCGAGAGATCAGTTGCTGCGCTATGGACAGCCCCTTGTCGATGGGCGGGAGCTTAGCGACCTCCGCCACGCGCGTCAGCCAGGCCCCGACCGCAAACGCGAACATCATCGCAAAATACGCTCCGCCCATGTTGATGTAGCCGAATGTGGAGAAGAACTGCCCTTTAGGCGGGCGCTTGTCCCAGAGTGGCGCCTCGGCGCCGGACGCCTGCTGTATGAAACCCAGCACGGCAAGGGCGGCGGCATTCCACACCAGCATCTCCATCAGCATGCGCTTGCCGCCATGCGAGAGCGCGTGCCGCGCCGCAAGCATCGCTGTCAGGGCGGGCACGAACCACAACATGACGTTGAAATGCTCTGCAAGGTCCACGCAGAAAGGCGCGAACGGGATGCTCGGATCCGGCGACCGCCCTTTCATGATCTCTGGATAGTCGCAAACTGGGCACAGACCTCGGTTCAGAAGCGGAACAACCAATAGCAAGATGAACGCTAGCGTCACGTACAGCAGGGGATCTCGCCCAAGATTGTGGCACACGCGACGGCGCGCAGACACAGGATCCTCGTACGGGCGTCTCTGCGGGAAGAACAGCAGCACCTCGAACAGCAGTGCCCACAGCCACGGAATGACCGGAAGCATCGTATCCGCAATCTTGCCGCCGTGCAACCAAGCGGCTCCCGACAACGTAAGAAATACTAGCAGGACCGGCACGTGCCTGAAGAATGCATCCATGACATCCTCCTCAGTAGCGATAGTAGTCGGGCTTGAACGGCCCGTTCACGTTCACGCCGATGTAGTCGGCCTGGCGCTTCGTCAGCTTAGTGAGCTTGGCACCGCACGCGGCGAGGTGCAGCCGAGCCACCTCTTCGTCCAGCTCCTTCGGCAGACGCACCACCTGCGGCTTCGCCGACGCGCGTTCCTTCCAGAGCTTCATCTGCGCGAGGCACTGGTTCGTGAAGCTGTTCGACATCACGAAGCCGGGATGGCCGGTGGCGCAGCCGAGGTTCACTAGCCGTCCCTCGGCGAGCAGGTAGATGGAATGTCCGTCAGGGAACGTGAACTTGTCCACCTGCGGCTTGATGTTCGTGCGCTTCACGCCCGGCCACGACATTAGGCGCGCCACCTGGATCTCGTCGTCGAAGTGGCCGATGTTGCAGACGATCGTGCGGTCGCGCATCTTCGCCATGTGCTCCGCCGTGATGATGTCCACGTTTCCCGTGGTGGTGACGAAGATGTTCGCCCACCTGAGCGCGTCCTCCACGGTGCCCACGTCGAATCCCGCCATGCAAGCCTGCAGCGCGCAGATGGGGTCAACCTCGCTCACGCGAACGCGGCAGTGGTTCTCGCGCAGCGACTCCGCGCATCCCTTGCCGACGTCCCCGTAGCCGCAAACGAACGCGTTCTTGCCGGCGAGCATCACGTCCGTCGCGCGCTTGATGCCGTCCACGAGCGACTCGCGGCAGCCGTAGATGTTGTCGAACTTGCTCTTCGTGACGCTGTCGTTCACGTTCACGGCCGGGAAAAGCAGCTCGCCCTTCGCCTCAAGCTGGTAGAGGCGGTGGACGCCGGTCGTCGTCTCCTCGCTCACGCCCTTCACGCGCGCGGCGGCCTCGCTGAACCAGCGCGGATTCTTCTTGATGGTGGTGAAGATGGTGAAATACAGCGCGGTCTCTTCCGCAGAGAGGTCCTCAAGGCCCATGATGGCCTTAAAGTCCTTAAAATCTTTAAGGTCTTTAAAGTCCTTAAGGTCTTTAGGATCTTTAGGGCATTTAAGATCCGTAGCACCCTTAGTCTCCTTAACGACCTTAGGCTCCTTAACGGCAGCGAACCGACGCTCTGCCTCAAGTCCCTTGTGGATAAGCAGCGTCGCGTCGCCGCCGTCGTCCACGATGAGGTCCGGCCCCTTGCCGTCAGGCCACGTCATCGCCTCCTTCGTGCACCACCAGTACTCCTCCACCGTCTCGCCCTTCCAGGCGAATACGGGCGTGCCCGTCTTGGCGATGGCGGCTGCGGCCGCGTCGTTCGTCGAGAAGATGTTGCAGCTCGCCCAGCGCACGTCTGCGCCAAGCTCCTTGAGCGTCTCTATGAGGATTGCCGTCTCCACCGTCATGTGGAGCGAACCCATGATCCGCGCGCCCCTCAGCGGCTTCTTCGGGCCGTACTTGGCGCGCGTCTGCATGAGTCCGGGCATCTCCGGCTCTTCGGTCTCTATGAGTTTCCGGCCGAGGTCGGCCAGCTTGATGTCCTTGACTTTGTATTTCATGGCTGTTGCGTGTAGTCTACCAAATCCCATTCCGTTTGCCAATGGCGCTATTGAGAGCCACCGTCCTGGCGGCGACTGAACTCGCAGCCGCAGTACGACTGCCTGTACAGCCCCAGCTCGGCCGTGCGTCGGAGCGAGCGCAGGAAGCCGTCCTTCTTCTTGAAGTCCACAGGCAGGAAGCTCGGCGTGGCGGCGGCCGAGCCTCCGCAGTCCTTGGCGGACACGGTCCAGGCGGCGTCCTCCCCCGCCTCAAACACCATCTGACTCACCTTGTGCGGGCTTACGGTGAGCGACGTGGTGAACGCCTCGTAGCCGTGCGCGGACGCAAATGCCGCAGCGCGAGATAGGTTGTAGCGGAAGCAGCGCGCACAGCGTGCGCCCTTTTCCGGCTCGTCCTCGAACCCCTTCGCCACCTGCTCGTACCAGTCCGCGTGGTCGTAGGCGTCCGCCACCAGCTCCACACCTTCTGCTTCCGCCAGCTTGCGCGCATTCGCGAGCCGCTTTTCGAACTCCTCGGCGGTGTCGATGTTGGAGTTGGAGTAAAACAAGACGACCCCGTTGCCGAGGTCGCGCAGCGCAGGCACGCACGCGCTCGCGCACGGCCCGCAGCACACATGTAACAGCACCTTCATCACCACCCCTCACTCCCGCACCAAGCACTAAGCACCAAGCACTAGGCACTAAGCACTAGGCACTAGGCACCAAGCACTAGGCACCAAGCACTAAGTCCTGTAATTCGGCGCTTCCTTGGTGATCGTGATGTCGTGCGGACGCGCCTCGCGCTGGCCGGCCGCCGTCACGCGGTAGAACTTGCCACGCGCCTGCAGCTCGGCGATCGTCTTCGTGCCGCAGTAGCCAAGCGAAGCGCGAAGTCCACCGCAGAACTGCGTCATGATGGAGTGGACATGCCCCGAGTACGGAACCATCCCCTCGATGCCCTGCGGCACCAGGTCGTCGTCCGCCTCGTTGTCCTGGAAATAGCGCGCGCGCGATCCCTTGCCGTTCTTGAGGGCCGCCATGGAGCCCATGCCGCGGTACACGACGTACTGCCGCCCGTTGGCGTAGATCTTCTCGCCCGGGCTCTCCTCCGTGCCCGCGAGCACGCTGCCGAGCATCACGCTCGACGCGCCAGCCGCGAGCGCCTTCGGCACGTCGCCGGAAAGCTTGATGCCGCCGTCGGCGATCACCGGGACTCCCGTGCCACGCAGCGCCTTCGCCGCGTTGTACACCGCCGTCAGCTGCGGGATGCCGACGCCGCACACCACGCGCGTCGTGCAGATCGAGCCGGGACCGATGCCCACCTTCACCGCGTGCGCGCCGGCCTTCGCGAGCGCGACGGCGGCCTCTCCCGTCGCGATGTTGCCCGCGATCACGTCCACGTTGGGATAGTGCTTCGTGATCCACGTGGTCATGTTCATGATGCCCTTCGTGTGGCCGTGCGCGGAGTCCACCAC
>CACXPT010000085.1 GCA_902769585.1 uncultured bacterium | reverse complement strand
GAATGGAATGACAAGGAAAGATGGATGAAGCACTATCCACCGAACGGTGAACCGACAACCACAAACCAACATTGTCAACCACTGATTACCAACCCAAAACCCAACCAACTACCTACCAATCCCACCAACCAACTAACCAAAAGAAAAAAGAGGAGGGGCGGCGTTTCCGCCGTCCCTCCCGCCGGCAGGGCGCTCAGCCTCTGACCGCCGCCGCTATTCCGCAATCATATGGATCGGCAGCTCAAGCGTCTCGGCAATCAGAGAACCACTCTCCGTGTTCGACATGTCGAGCATAAGTACCGCATTCGGGTAGTCTCCCACCTCGGGCTTATCTACCGGATCAACATGTACCACGCATTCCGTGGCACTGGTCGAGTCGATGACCACGCCTATCGGATTTGCTCCCGACGCGGTGACGAGATGGACGGCTTCTACCCTCCAGCCCGGAACGCTGTCCTTGAGGTTTTCGCCCTGTATGATCCAGTCGTTGCCGCATGTGAACGTGTCACCGGTTTCGCTGTCGGTGATGGACATCACCTTGACGACGCCATCGCTCGACACTGCAATGGGTTCGGGATCCGGTCTGGGTGCCGCCGCCTTGACCGTGACCTTGTACAGCGCGGTGACGAGCGGTGCCGTGGGGTCGAGTCCGTGCGAGACGAGCCGCACGTGGTACGTCCCCGCAGGAACCGCCGAGGCGAGCGTGCAGACGATCCGCTGTCCGTCCTGGGTGGAGACCACCGTGATGTCCGCGACCTTGGTCAGCCCATCCGCCGCGACGAGCGACAGGGATTCGTCCTCACCGTCGGGCACCGTGAGGTCGATGCCCACGATACGGAACTCCTTGAGCCCGTCGATCAGGCGGTAGGTCTCGGACGCGAGGTCCATGACCGAGCTGATCTTCACGGTGCCGCTCACCGCTCCCGCCCCGAGGCTCGTGGGCGACATGCCGGAGACCGCCTCGCGTATCTCCTGCGAGAGCGTCGCCCCGACGTAGAGCGTGTTGCGCGGCGCGCGGAACTCGTCGTCCTCGCTGTCGAACGAACCGCCGATCATCGGGTAGATCGACACCGCGCCCATGTTGATGCGCACAATGTCGTCCGATATGACCTTAGCGGCGTACTCGTAGAACTCGTTCAGGAAGTACTGCGCCGTAGCGCGGGTCATGAACGTGCCCCTTTCGCGCATCCGCTGGAGGATGTTGTCGTAGGCGAGCGAGCCAATCGGGACCGCGACCCCGAGGTACGGGGCCCTGTCCGCCGTGGATGTGGCGTTCCGCACGAGGCGGTAGCCGACTCTCATCGTCTTTGTTGACATGATATTTTCTCCTTTCTTTTATTCCGCCTTGACTACGACGCTCTTCACCTTGGCGGTCGCCGGCTTCAGCGATTCGCGCATCCCGTTGCGGCAGCTCACGACGAGCGTGTAGGTGCCCGGCTCCGGCGGTTCGGCGAATACGCAGTCGATGGTCTGGCTGTCGCTCCGCTCCACCGTCGCCGTGGCGACGATCTCGCCCGTCTTGGCGTTGACGAGCCATACGCCCTCGTCCGGGTTGTCCGGCGAGATGCCGAGCTTCTGTCCCTGGATGAGCACGCGGTCGGTGCCGGTGATCTCCGAGAGACGCTTCGTGACGGCGTCCATCACGGCGGCCACGGTGCAGGTGAGGCCGAGGGTGACGTTCTCCAGCAGCACCGCCGACATCGCGCTCCTGAGCGGGTCGAGCGTGCGTACGGTGGCGATCAGCTGGTGCCGATCGGGATCGAACGCCTCGTCCTCGCTCATGAACGCGCCGCGTATCGCGAAACCCGTGGTGAGCTGTCCGAGGTTGATGCGTTAGCCCGCGATCAGCTGGATGCCGATCTCCTCCGAGAGCGCGTCCAGGAAGTACTTCCAGAGCGACACGTCCTGCTTGGTGCGCTCGGCCAGCCGCTCCGCGAGCTCGTCGCGCCCAAGCGTACCGTTGGTCTGGACATGCGCCGTATATACCGTGCGATCCGTGATCGCATCGGGTACCTTGCTCAACGAGAATATGATGTTGTCCATTGCTTTACTCCTTTCACTTGTTCACCTGGATGCCGAACGGCACCCCGAACCCAACGACCCCGATGGTGTGCGAGGATTCCGCCGGGGTCGTGACGGCAGTGCATCCCGCAAGCGCCGCGCCCGCGACGCCCATTATGGCCGCGACTGCGGCCCATATCGCCTCCTTGACGAAGGCGACCAGCTTGTTCTTAGCCTTGCTTTTCATTGAGTGTTTTCCTTTTTGCATTGATTGGCGGGGAAACGCACGGCCACGCGGCCGCGTCATCCCCCGCCACAATGCATTGGCGTCGGGAATGGCCTTTGGGCCAAACCTCAGCAGACTTTTCTCCACGCCTCCTTGAACCTGGCCTTGAACCCCGAAAGCACGCCGTACCTGAACGTGCTCCACGCCATGCGACGGCTTGCGGCGACCCTGCGCCAGCTGCCAAGAGCCATGAACTCGTCCGCAAGCCGTCGATCATCCGACGACAGCATGCCAAGGGTAATGCGAACGTTCCGCCGGTCGTTCTCGCGGACGTTCTGCCGGATGCGCAGACGGCGCATGTCGCGGGCGAGGTTGCGGTATGCCTGCGCCTCAAGGTGCGGTTCCGCGTTGCGCACCTGCCAAGGGCGGAGTGCCCGCAGATTGCTGCGGCTCTCGTTCTGGACGGAGTTCAGCGCCTTAGAGAGAGCCGTCTCCTTATCCTTATTATAATACAGGGACTCCAGGATGCGGTTTCCGACATCTTCCTCGTTGAGTCCATGTGGGTGCTTCGTGCGAACATAGCGTCTCGCCCAGCTGCGGGCGAAGGCGACGGTTTTCTGGTCCATGCCTTGTGCCTTTCGTTGAACGTCCCGGGGGGATTCCCGAGACTACGAAAGACATTGGCGTCGACTTTGCCCTTTGGGCCAAAAAACTATGTCAGGAAGCCGAAGAAAGTTTCAATGGATTGAAACGTGAAAGCGCAACGGATTGAAACGCGAGGGCGCATCCGATTGACACGACAACTTCCATCCGATTGAAGTTCATGCGTCAATCGGATGCGCTTCCGCGCGTCAATCGGATTGTAGTTTGCGATTGCATCCAATGGACAGAAAAAGCCCCGTCTGAGGACCGAAAAACCACATCGTCCGCTCCCTTCTCGACGTTCGGCGCGGTCGGCGGCGGCGTCTCAAAACCCGTCATCAGCGCCCCTATCGGCATGCGGTGTGCGACTGGGACAACGGGCATCTTGCCCGTTGCGATGTGAGTGGAAGAGTGGAAAAGTGGAAGAGTGGAATGGTGGAAAAGTGGAAAGGTTAGGCACAACTCCACTACTCCACCACTCCCTACCCCACCAATGGGGTCAGACCCTGCGGCGTTATGCGCGGAGACCCGACGCCCAACCGCGACAACGAGGAGCTCTTCAAGCGCAAGATGCGCGGACTCCACCAGAAGATAGGAGCCGGGCGGATGCACGAGCTCGGACACGGCACGCGCGAGCAGTTCGCCGACGCCCAGGCGAAGCTCGTATACGGCTCGTTGCCGGAGTCTGCCGCATCGTGCGGCGCGGCATCTCAGGAAACCGAGTCGAACTGATGCAACGAGCGGCGCGCGCCCGGTTCCGCCCATCGTCGGCGCGCGCCAGATTCCATAGCAACACTGGGGCTTTGCCCCAGCCCCCATCAGGGGGACTTGAGTCCCCCTGAACCCCGCAGAGCGCGGATGGATACATCCGCGCTAGTGCCCGCGTTCACTTCCATGCAAAGTTTTTTCACTTTCCCCCTTGACGCAATACATACTTGACCCCACATTGTTTCCGGAAAACTTGCGGTACTTGGGATAGACAACGATCCGTATGTCTGCGACAGCGGTTCGCCCGCCCTGTCCAGCATCAAGCCGGACTTCCATGCAGAGGGCGCGGCGGCTGCGGAACTTCTCGACAAGATGATGCAGAGCCGCATGCCGAAAAGTGCGCGGCATCTCTTCTTCGGCGTAAAGCGAGTCGTCATGCGGGAGTCCATGCCGCGCATGCCGCTGGCGGAAAGTCTCGTTGCAAGAGCCAAGGAGTTCTTCGACAAGCACGCAACGGACGGCATATCGCCCGGAGACGTCGCATCCCACCTCGGCGTCTCGCGTCCCCTTCTCGACCTTCGCTTCCGCGAGACGCAGAATACCTCGGTGGGACGCCTCATCACGGAAACAAGACTTTCAGAAGTCGCCCGAAAGCTGCGCGAGACAAGGCTTTCCATCGCCACCATCCAGGAAACGTGCGGGTTCAAGAACGCAAACGCGCTCAAGAACCTCTTCAAGCGCCGCTACAACATGTCCATGCGCGAATACCGCGACTCCTGTAGAGGTTCTGCAAGCGGTACGGCGTGAGTGGCAAACAATGGAGGGCGGGGACAGACCCTCCCATCCTTACGCCAATACGGTCCCTTTTACCTGGCGGATTGACGACGCAGCAGATAAGTCGGCAGGATCAGTCCCGGATCAGTCCCCACAGGCGCTTTCTTGATGTCCGGCAGTTCGTATATGTTTCCAGAGGCCAAATCGACATACGCATAGTCCTTGCGTATGGACATCAGCGAAGAAAGGTCGATTTCCATGTTCGCAAGCATAAGCAATCCCGTCTGGCGGACAACCAGGACCGGAGTGGACTCGCGCTCGTACTTCACGTATGCGATGCGACGTCCGGCGATATGCTTCTCGCCCTTCTCAAGCTTATGGACATCTCCGTCGAAGAAAGTGTAAGCCCTACCCCATACGTCATGGTCAAAGCGCACATTGTCAACCGACCAGTCCCTGGATGCAGAGCCTACCGGCTCGCCTGTTTCGAACTTGCCGAGACATCTTACCGCCGGTGTTTTGATTACAGGGTCTGGCTCCCTCAGGAACTGACTAAGCGCAGCGGCGAACCCCCGCCCGAACTCCCGGGCTGTGTCGACCGTCACCGGCGCAAACGGGCCGTTCACGCTCTCGGCCGTGTGAGCGAAAGGTATCTCCCATGTCGTAGCCAGGCGTGTCTCGAAATTCGCCAACACCCACTGCGGAAAGGTTTGCCCAGCACGCATGTAACCCGTGCAATTCCAAGGCGTGTTCCAGGCGACGTCATTCTTCGGGAGATACTTGAGTCCCAGGCAGTTCTCATATACGATCTGGGCCATACGACGCTGCCGCACCTCGTTTTTCCCAGGAGCAAGTAGAATCTGATGCATCAGAGGATTGTTGTAGTGAGGGCAGTGGATGTCAAGCGCAACGTCAATACGCCCCTTCCACTCATTCCTAATCCAGTCGCGCAACGCACCAGTCGACGGGTATATCCAGTTGCAATAGTCACGCGCCGGATCGTGCGGGAAGCGGTTCTTGCCCTGATCGCCGTCGACGACGCCGTCCAGATCGACGAACGGGACCAACAGCACCTCGACATTTTCGCGGAACCAGCGACCGGTCTCCGTATCGGCAAGGATCTCGTCAACAAGTCCCTCATGCATATAGCTGGCGATATTCTCGGCGGCGTGGTGGCGTGCAGTCGTCACTATCCGAAACCTCCCGCGGCCGTCTATGCGTCCCAGCCGCGCGAATGGAACCGAACGGCCTTTCTTCGTCTGGCAGAGCGTACCGACGCGGAAATGCCCCGCGTCATCGGCATGACGTGCTACAAGTGCGTTCCATTCACGCAGGCCATGCGGCAGGCACATGGCGAACCAGACCTCTTTCTCACCTTTGCCGAAAGTGTAGGTGAACTCGCTCGGCGTGAAGGGTTCTTTTTCGGTATAGCTCCATGTCGCCCCACAATCAGTCGAGACGACCGCGCCGCGATTAGAGACATATTCCCGCCAGCCCGTCAGCGGATCGGGGCGGAACTTGAACTTGAGCGTCCGGCCCTCCGCGCCCCGAACTCGGAACGCCCACCAGAACCACCATCCGACCGTATCGCGTACTTCGTTGTGCAGTTCGACAGTATCGCCCTTGATCCCCGCAACGAAAATGTTGCCCTGCGGAATTCTGTTGTCGACGATCAGTCCTGCAGCGCCTCTCCGGACAAGCGCGCTAGCCTTAGCACCCACGCGTATCGTACCGTCTGGCAGACTGAAATCAACGTCAATCTTTCCATCCATGAGTTTCCACGAGACGGAAATGCGGCCCTTCGGGGTGTCGAGCCATCCCGACGCCGAGGTTACGCCTGGAATCGGCTGAGGGTCGATGCGTACCTTGTCGCATCCAACGGCATCATCGCAGATCGATATCCCAAGCACATGCCTAATCAACCACTCGTCCACCGAGCCGAACATCGGATGGCAGTTGCTGCTGACACTCTGGCACTTTTCCGCTGACCACTGCTGCCAGAGCGTCGTCGCGCCGCAATCCAGCATGTTAAACCAGCCCGGAAATCCATCGTGCATCACCACGCGCGCCGCAAGCGCCGCGTCGCCGTGCAACGGCAGGTATTCAAGCATGTACTTGGTCGCAAATATGCCGGTCGTCAGCGCATCGCCGTTCACGCGCACGTCCTTCTTCAGCAGCTCGTACGCCGCCGGCACGTCCCCGGGCTCAATCAGACCGTGGTAGAGCGCGAAAAGCTGCTCCCCCTGAAGGCCGGAACCGACCCGCCCGCCTTCATGCACATAGTCGGCGCGGAACTTGGCGGCGATTCGCCCTGCAAGTTCCGTCAGCCTCTCGGCATCGGCCGTCTTTCCAAGAATACGCGCGAACTTCACCGTGAGCGCCACGAACTGGTGCCAATGCGCAAGACTCGTCAGCTTCCAATAGTGCTTCTCCCCCGCCACGGCGACATGGTCGCCCAGACATTCTGGGATGTCATTCGAGGGATAGCGTTTCGCGACAAGATCGATGTAGCGGACGAGCGCCGGATATGCAAGGCGCGCGGAATCGAGGTCGCCATCATAGCGCACAAGCGAATCGACGAGGACTGGCACACCGACGGCCCAGCCGATCGACCCTGCGCGAGTACCACCCTCGGCTATTATCGAATTCGGCGTCTGTCCGGCGGCGGGATAAACGGACTTGGAGGCGATGCCAACATACGGCGCCGTCTCCGTGAAAAGCCCGTCGTCCTCCGCTTCGTTCAGAAAGTCATGAAGCGTCTTTCGGTAGAATTCCGCCATGTCGTAGTTCAGCCAGAAAGCGTCGGCGGTACAGGCTAT
Organism: uncultured bacterium; assembly: GCA_902769585.1. Lineage (GTDB taxonomy): Bacteria > Verrucomicrobiota > Kiritimatiellia > RFP12 > UBA1067 > RUG572. The sequence continues at coordinate 6,035 of CACXPT010000085.1, read as the reverse complement.
GTCGCCGCCGTAGCCGAACTTCTCGCGGCCCGGACAGTCAGACTGCACGCTCTGAAGATTCGCGCGGAACGTGCGACGGCACACTTCGTGCAGCTTGTTGAGCTTTTCGTTCGAGCACGTGAAATGCGAACGCTCCTTCACGTCCGCCGACCACGCGCACATCTCGAAATCCTCCGACCGCGGCGCGGCGCACGGCCCCTCCACCTGCACGTAGCGGAAGACGTGGAACGTGAAGCGCGGCTCGAAGACGAACTCCGGCGAACCGTCGCCGATCACGCTGTCGCGCTGCTCGGCTATCGCGAAAAGCGGCCCCTTCTTGGGATCCTTTATCTGCCCCGCAACGGATGTCATAACATTGACGGTTCCGTCCGGCCATACGCGCTCACCCTGTCTAAAACGCACCTTTTCCCCTTTTGGAACGCCGCGAAGCCTGGCCTTGAGCGTGCCCGTAGCATTGACGCCCATGTCGACGAGCCAGACGTTGTTCGACAACTGCGTCACGCTCTTCGCCGTCCACTTGTCGTATATGACGACCTTCGGAAACGCACCAGACGGCACGACTTTCCCTTGCGGTCCCTTGACTACACGGGCTTTCTGCGTGAAGTCCATTGAAAGCCGCCGATCCTCCACCACGCCAAGGTAGATGCTGTTGTGGACGACCTGCCCCCGCGCCGCTCGCCACGATCCGTCGGTCATCACCGTCTCACGCACTCCGTCCGCATACGCGATCTCCAGAGTCGCCTTGACGCACGGCGTGCCAATGGCCAAATGGTCGCGCAAATTGTATCTGTCGACATACCACATCTTCAGCGGCAGAGGATTGTACCAGCCGTTCCCAAGTTCGACGCGCAGTAGATTGTCCGCCCCCTTCCGCACTTGCGCCGTAACGTCGAACGACTCCTCGAGAACTCGCTTGCGGTACGGCGTAAACGGCGGCAGGGCGGTCGGCGACACGCGTTCGCCGTTCACGAAAAGGTCGCGCATCCCCGGCGCGGCCACGCGCCATACCGCGCTGGATATCTCGACGTCGCGCGTTCTGAACTCACGCTCCACGACGTCGTTTCGCGCCGGCGCGAAAAACGCTTCTGTGTCCGATTCAGCCGGCGGCACGTACGATCCGGCGATCCATTCCGCCGCAAGGCTCGCAAACGACACCGCGCAGGAGATCATGACGGCAAGGGCGTTTTTCGCTTCATTGTTGTCCATCGCTTCATTCCCGGTGGGCGGCGGCGAGCCGGATCACGCTCTTGACTGTCATGTTCTCGTCTCTGGCATCCAAGAAGGAGAGCGAATAGCTTTCGCCGCCGGGCGGCACGGAGAGCGCGATGTGCGCCCCTTCGTACACGGCCTCCGGCACGTCCTTCATCCACGGCCTTCTATCTTCCGCGCGGCGGCGCTCCGCCGTCATCACGCCCGGACAGATCAGCCGGTCGTCTGGATACGCGGTGCGGTCGGCCAGCCGCGTCATCGTGTCGTCCATGACGTGCAGTTGGTCCCAGATGCACGCGACGTAAACCCGTGCCGCAAGGTCGCGTACGCACTCAAGCGGCATGGAATGGCATCCGTGGTGGTTGATTTTCGCCACGTCCACCTTTCCGGCCGCCGCGCCGATCGCCTTCTCCACCTCGGGGAATTCCGGCGGACCCGAGAAGTCGCCGGCCGTGTAGAAGCGGAACTTCCCGTAAGAGAACACCATGCCAAGGCTCATCATGTTTTCGAGGTAGCTGTGCGTGATGTACCCGCTGCCTTCGAAATTGAGACGCCCCAGGCTTTCGTACACGCGGCTCTCGGCGCAGACGTCGCGGATGCGCCCGTCGGGATGCGCGATGCGCCCGTTCGCGCAGAGGTTGCGCACCGAGAACCCCTCCGCCGCCGCGGGATCGCGGAGCGGAACGAACTGGTCGGTGGCCCCGAGGCGGAACTTTTCGACCTCCAGTCCGTCGCGCTTCGCGAGATAGGCGTAGATGCGCTTCATGTGCTCAAGAGGCTTCCATTCCGAATCGACGAAAGGAATCGGGTCGTCGTAGTTCGGCCAGCCGCGATCCACAGCCTTATGGAAATGAAGATGCTCTATTGCGAGGCCGAAGCCACTGCGCCAGCAACCTGTGCTTTTCTCTCCATCCTTCAGCACCCTGCGCGACTGCCAGCACGGAGTGCCCGTGTGGTCCTGGTGGAAATGCGACGTAACCATGTAGTCCACCTTGTCGCCGTTTGGGTTCACGCGACGGACATAGCGCCCCACCCAGTCGCCTGCGAGACGCCCTGGATTCGGAAGAACCGGCACGGCGAGATCGAGCCGCGTGACAGCGGCGTGGTCGCCGCAGTCGAGAAGCATCGTCGTAGAATCGGGGAAGATGATGAACATCGACTCCCCGACGCCCGTGTAGATGAAATGCACTTGGAAATCCCCTGCATTCCATCCTTTCCATGCCTTGCCGACGGCCTCGTTTCTCGTTCCGGCGGCGAACGCCGCCTTCCAGTTCCCCATTGCCGACGCACCCGCCGCGCCTGCTGCAAATGTGATGAATGACTTTCTGTTCATGTTCATGGCTTTCATCGCTTCTATATCTCCTACCGCAACCTGTGGCGCTCAATCACTTCGTCCTGCCAGCGCTTCGAAAGCGGACGAATCGGATTCCGCCGGGCGGCACGACGGCTTCACGCGTTTCGCCGGTGGAAAGCTGCCTCACCCTCACCTTCGAGGCCTTCGACTGGTCGAACTGCTCGTCCTCCAGCGAGAACTTCGTCACGCCGTCGTTGTTGAACAACCACACGAGCCACCCCTCTTTCGTGCGATTTACGCCCCACTGGACATCCCCTTCCACCGCCACCGGCAACGTCTCATCCTGCACACGCAAGAGCAGGCGGCGTATCAGCTCGAACGTCCGCGTTCCCGAGGTGATTCCGCACATCACCTTGTTCCGCAGCTGCAAGTCGTTATCGCGCAGTATCTTCCGCGAAGCGTCCTCGTACTCGGCCGGCATCATCAGACGGCACGCGACGGTAAAGACGCGCCCCCTGCCGACATCGTTCGCGAACACAGCCACGTTCCCCTTCTCGTCGCGCCATGCCGGACGTGCCGCGCCGCCGGGCTGCGGCTTCATCCACGAGTACGCGTCCTTGAGCGGGAAACGTCCGCCGCGGTCATCCAGCAGATACTCGCCGGACGGCTCCCGCTCAGTTCCGAACGCGACGCCGCTCAGCGATTCCGGCACGATTCCCGCCGACACCTGATCGGCCGAAACGAACAGAGTGCCACCGCCTCGGACGTACGCCTCAAACGCGGACACGTCGACGTCCTGTTTGCGGTACACCCCGGCAAGGAACGCGCACTTGTACGGCGAAAGCGCCTTGGCAAAGCGCTCCGTGGAAAGGCGCGAGTCACCCGCAAGGACATCGTAGAACTCGCCGAATTCGGAATTGAACAGGCAGCTCTGGAGCCCGCGCCGCCGCAGGTCGCGCTGAAGCACGTCCGCCGAATAGATAGGCGCGAGCGTGTAGAAGAACGAATTGAGCGCGAACGGCTCGCCGCCGAACACCATGACTCCGCTCGCCAGGTATAGCTCCGACAACGGGAACAAAATCGCGCACGGCGAGTACACAACCCCGCGCCAGGAATTGGACGACGACAGGTAGAGGTCGTTCAGGTCGTGCGCGTAGCCCGATGGCTTCGTCGGCGGCTTGGAATCGTCATCCCGGCAATAGTGCGTGCGGTAGTAGCCCTCGGTCTCGATGAACGAAGTACCGATGAGATAGGCGTAGTTGATCTGGCGGCACGTCGAGTTTCGCCCAGCACCCATGAGCGGGCGGTGCATCTTGTCCGCCATCGCGGGCATAGAGTTGGCGCAGTGCGTCATCTCCCCGTCGCGCGTGAAGCCAGTGCACCAGGTGGCTGTGTACCAGCCCATCGGCACGGAGAACTGGCGGCACGCGCCGCGCAGGAACGCGCCGGCGATCTGCCAGCGTCCGCACTGCTCCGACGTCGCCTCGTAGAAGAGCCCCGCCGCCCCCGCGTCCGCCATCTGGTGGGCTGTGGAAAAACTGGCGGAATGCATCGTCCAGAAGTTCGTCTCGCCGAAACGGAGCGCCTCGGACTGCTTAACCTGGCGACGCGCTATATCCAGCCAGTCGTACTGCGTCTTGGGCGGAGGGAACTTGGCGTCGATCTCCGCGGCAAGTACGGGATCGGCCTTCTCGCGGGCCTCCCGGCGCGCCTTCTGGTTGTACTGGTGGAAGTCGTTGTCGACCTCCGCCATGCAGCGCAGTCCCACGAAGTTCGTGTGCGCGGCCTTCCATGCGGCGTAGTCAGCCAAGTCGAGGTCGTACTTGTCCTTGAGCAGAAACGCGGGACGTGCGTTCTGGATTTCGAGAAACACGGGCTTGTCAGGCCGTGGGTTGGAATAGAGAGTCTTCTTCCGCGCCGGGCGTTCGAAGAAGTCGCCAAGCTTCACAGGCTTCCTGTAGTCGCCTGGCCCGCGCTTCAACACGAACCCGGGCTCGCGAACGACTTCGTTCAGTATGCGCTTCACGCCGTCGTGCATCAGGCCCGATTCGGAGTAAAGCGGCAGGGGCGGATCCTCGAGCCCCAACGGATTCGCCGCCCATTCAGGGGCGTCTGGACACGACCAGTGGTCCGGCTTGAACAGCGGATGGAAGTCGCGCCCAAGGAACTTGGGCAGCGTCCACGCAGCCGGCACGTCGTAGTCCGTCCGAACCACAAGTCTTTTCGCGGGGGACACAGGAGTACACGCGTAGACACACGCCATCACGCCGGCGGCTGCAGCCAAAAGATTGCAGTTCATGGCTTTCAGTGGAATATAAGGATGCAGCCCTTCATTGACTTCGACTTTAGATATACGTCGCCGCCATCAACTATGATCGAGCATTTCTCCGGCAACGAACAAGCCTTCAACCGATTGGCCGTAGCTTCGTTGATCGACCTTGCGTGTATGAGATGCAACTTTCCGCCGGTGTGGGCGACGAACTCGTTGCAATCGATCTCAAGGCTGGCGGTGGAGTTAAAAGCAAGCTGGCACGACAAGTCGAACGGAACGTAGTCCGCGGCGTAACCGTCGCGGGGTATCTCGAATCGTAGTTTTGCGCCGTCGCCGAACACGCATGAATAGCCGGTTGCCGCGCTCTTCACCTTGGGTGTCTGGCCCTTCATCACAAGCATGCAGTTCGTAGTATAGGCATCGTATCCGACGCGGAGGCCCGCCGTGTCGTTGGCAAGATTTAGCGTTGCGTTTGAGATGCAGATTTCGTTGGCGATTCCGGTTATCAGCAGCTGCTTCGCGTTGAACGTCGCCCCGTCGAGTATCGCAAGGCGGTTGCTGATGCAGCTCGTCTGACGGGCGTTGCTTCCCTTGTATCCCAGGCAGAAAGACGAATCGTTGGTGCTGTACAGAGTTGTGCCGGCACCGATCAACTGGAACGTCGAATTGTGCGAGGTCGCCATCATCACGTCTCGGTTTCCGCAGTCCAATTTCACGCCGCCTTCCAGCGAAACGGTGTTCCAGCGCCCCGTCACCGTCATGCTGTTGTTCCAGGATCCGAAAAGATCAGACCGAGTCGCCAGCTGCGACGTCGTCGTTGGCATTGGCAAATTCAGCACCGTGTCAGGCCCGTAGGCCCGGAAAAGGTTGTTTGACGCAGAATTAGCAAAGGCAAGATAGAATCCAGACCCGGCCGTGAAAGTGGCGTTCGACACGATTACGCTATTGTCATGCCCCCTGTATCGTACTATCGGAACTATCCCTGTCGCGCAGTTGTCTATCAAAAGACAGTTGTCGACCGACGAGGTGCCGTTGCCAAGCGCAATGCCGGTTTTTAACTTCAAGAGGCCACGGTCGTAAACATGGATAAGATTGGAACGCCGCTGAAAACCCCAATATAGCAGATCTCCGTTTGCATGGTCCAGAACAGAGCCTGCGCCATCAGACATTCCAAAAATCCCGGCTTACGGCTTCACTTCGTTTCGCCGTACCCCGGGATTTTGAAGCATTGAGGTGTTTTTTGCGCGTGCGGGGCGTTTT
>CACXPT010000084.1 GCA_902769585.1 uncultured bacterium | reverse complement strand
GCGTCAGGCAAATCTCGTCAACCGTCCCGGACAGAACCGCGTTGCCGCACCCGCCGCCGGCCACGAAGTGCAACCCGTCGGACGACAGCGGTTGCGCGACATCCGCCGAAGTCAAAGACAGCGACTCGGCATAGTCAACGTAAACCGCGAGTGCGCGGTTGGGCATGTCGGCCACGAGAGCGACGTGGTGCGCTGAACCCGCAAAGCCATCCACAACCTTAGAGGATGCCGCCGTGCCATCCTGAAGCGTGTAGTTGAGGTAGAGCGCGCCCACAGAATCCACAGACAGGTTCCATGCCGAGCCGCCCGCAACGTTTTCAGCGCCGAACACAGTCGCCGAACCGCTTGCCGGAGCAGCGGCGTCCACCAGGGCCTCTGCCGTAAATACCAAGCCCGGCGCGCACAGCGGCCCTTCTGAAACGGCGGAAAGATACGTCCCGTCCACTCGCGCGGCGGAGAGATTCTTTCCCGCATCAACGCCGTCGACGGTGCGCCCGCCGAAAAATGCCGGATCGACGTATGTCAGCGAGCCGCTGCCAACCGGCATGCCGGTGAACCCGTGCGCGTCCTTGAAGAGATACTGGGCGGCATCCAGCAGGGACGCCGTGCCGCCAGCGCTTGAAACGGCAGTGCCGACAGTGCCGTCGAGACGCCAGCTCCAGTCGGCGGACGGCAGAACGCCGTTCGCCTCGTTGCTGGCGTACAGAAACTCCGTGGGATCAAGGGCCTTTGCCGTGGCACGGATGCACGAATAGTGCGCCCACTGGTTTCCTTCGCCAAGCCGAACAAGCTGCCCGGAAGCGATTGACGCTCCCTTCACGAGCGCGACGGCATCGCCTGCAAGCGTGTAGTCGCAGAAAAGCCGAATGTCGCTCCCGTCGTAGACGAGCGCCACATGATGCCACTTGCCGTCAGTTCCGGTCGACCAGTCCACGTCAGGGTAGGTGGCGGTGCTGTAACTGTACACCGTGCTCCCGTTGGTTTTCACGCCGAACGCGGCTCTCAGGTTTGCAGCGTTTCTTTGAAAAATCACACGGTTTTCCTCCACCGGCCCCTGATCGAAGAATCCAAATGTGCCCGGTGTTGTAAGGAACCTCACGAAGAACTCCAGCGTGTACTCGTCCTGATTGTAGAAATCTGCGGCAAGCCCCGCGATGGACATCCAGTCGGAGAGGGTCGTGCCGCCCGCCTTGGCCTTGCCAAGCTCGCACAGCGAGGTCTGCAATTCACACAGGGGTGCCGTGGCATCGACGCCGGCGTAGACGTATCGGGCAGGAACGTCGTTCGTCGAATAGAAGCTGGCGTTGGGATCGGTGTTCTTTGTTTGCTTCACGCCCAGCGTGACGGTCTTGCCGGAACAGGCGTACCCTACGACTTTCGCCCGGTTCGTGTACACGCCCGACCAATAGGTGCGCTCGGCGTCGGTGCGCGTGTCGCAATTGGAGAGGTCGAACCAGTGTCCGTTCGGCATCTCGGTCAACGGATAGAAACATATCGTCTCCGCATCCCGCACGCCGCCGATGTCGTCCGAGGCCCGCAGCATCTCGTCCGGCGTCAACGCCTTGTCCGAGACGCGTATAGCCGAGAACAGACCCGGCCAGCCTTTGTCGTACCCGCGCTCGCCAAAGCGGATGCTGCCCGCCGTCGTGTCACGCTGCACGTATGCGACCTGAGAGGCGGCCTGATAATCGAAGTAGATGCGCACATAGCCGTCGGCGGTATTGTCCGGTTGTTCGTAGACGATCGCGACGTGGTGCCACTGGGAATCCCGCGCGTCACGCGGAAACCGGATGTCGGAACGATACGACGAACTGACCGTCGAGGATGATACCGCACGAATCAAGGTGACGTCGGTCGCGAGCGGAATCTGAACTTGGATACGATGACACCCGTCGCCGTTGCCGATGTCAAACCAAGCTGCGTTGCCACAGCACATGGGATCGCTCGGCTTGAGGAAGAACTCAACCGTGAAGGCGCCCGTCGTCTCCGCCGCCTGCGACATCTTCTTGCCGAAACCCGAAATCTCAAACCAGGACCCGTACTTGCCCCACACCTCCGGGCTGGTGACGGCACGAATGCTCATGTAATCCGAAACCAGCGGCGCCTTCGCGTTCTTGTTCGCGAACAGGTAGCGCCCCGGCGTTTCGTTCGTGACGGTCACGTAGCCCTTCTGGGCCAGCCTGGGCGTAATCGCATAATCGTTGTTGATCGCGCTCTTTAGAAGCGGCGCGCTCGCCCCATACGTCGTGTTCGTGTACGTGAGTTCCTGCCCCGCCGGAACGGTCCAGCGCGTGCCGTTCTCGTATCCCGTCAGGGGATAGAACAGGATCGTATGCGAATCGTGTCCCGCAGGCACGAAGTCCGTTGCTAACAAGGCCTGCGAAGCAAGCATTGCACATGACATGGTCAATACTGCCACATACGACGTTCCGGTTTGAATGGTGTTCTTCATTGGTTTTGCTCCTTTACAGTTCGCCAGATGGCTTCTGCGTTCACAAGGACGCCGTTTTTCATCGCATGCGGATTTCCGCCAATCTGGAGATGGGCCTTTCACGCGCAAATGATACCATAATTACGCCCCCGCGCACAAGCACGAAATTCTCCCTCCCAGAACACCTGGGCGGGATTGCCTACGGAGCGATTACATCCTTCTGGCGCTGGCGGTCGCGGAAGGATCTGGCGCAGAAGATCGGTCTGCCCGTGGCCGGATCGAGGCCTGTGTAGTACATGGCCGTCGCCGCGGTGAGCGGCGTTGGCGTGAATATCTGCACCTGCTCTGGACGCAGGTTGAGCCTCGAGAGCGCAAACCGCTTCAGCTCCCGCATGTCCCCCTCCGTGCAGCCTGGATGCGCCGCGATGAAATAGTAGGTGAGGAACTGGCGCTTCCCGCAACGCCGCGACGCGGCGTCGAACCTCTCCTTGAAGCGCAGCAGCGACTCCACGCCAGGCTTGCCCATCGCCGCCAGCACCCGGTCGGACACGTGCTCTGGCGCAAGCTTCAGCTGCCCGGAGACATGATGCCGCGCCAGCTCGTCAATGTAGGCGCACCCGTGTGCCCTGTCTGCGTCCACGATGTCCGGCCGAATGCCCGAGGCCACGAACACGTGCTTCACGCCCGGCAGGCCACGCAGCCGCCTCAGCAGCGCAAGCTGTGCCGAGTGGTCCGGTTTCAGCGCAGGGCACACGGACGGGAACAGGCAGTCCTTCCCGGGACACGCCCCCTTCTCCTTCTTTCGTCCGCAGTCGATTCCGTACATGTTGGCCGTCGGCCCACCCACGTCCGATACCGTGCCGCGAAAGCGCGGATGGCGCGCAAATCGTGCCACTTCGCCCGCAATGGAGTCGGGCGAGCGGCTCACCACGCGCCGCCCCTGGTGGACAGCAATCGCGCAAAACCGACAGTTGCCATAGCAGCCTCGATGCGTCGTCACGGCGAACCGGATTGTGTCCAGCGCGCGTATCGCCCCCTGCGCGCGGATGGACGGCGGCGCATCGAGCATGTACGGAATGTCGTGGACGGCGTCCAGCTCTCCGGGCTCAAGCGGCAGCGCTGGCGGGTTGTGAACGAGGAAGCGCGTATCGACCTGCTGCAGCAGCGGCCGAGCCGTCACGGCGTCCTGCTCGGCCGAGAACATGTTGAACGCCGCTAGAAACGCGCGTCGGCCCTCGTCGGTTGGCGCGGACACCTCGGCGAATGACGGAAGGCGGACTGCTGTCGCGAGCGTCCGCGCAGGAACCGCAGCCTCGCTCGCCAGATAGCAGATGCCGCGGATGCCGTGCCAGTCCTTCCCGTCGCGCATCGCCTCCGCAAGCGCGGTCATCGCGCGCTCGCCCATGCCGTAGCAGAGGATGTCCGCCTTCGCGTCGCAGATCACGGGGCGGCGGACCTTGTCGCTCCAGAAGTCGTAGTGCGCCACGCGCCGCAGCGACGCCTCGATGCCCCCCAGCACGATCGGACGGGCAGGACGGTACGCCGCGCGCGCCAGGTTGGCATAGACGATCGTCGCGCGGTCGGGACGCCTGACGTTCTCGCCACCCGGCGTGAAGTCGTCCTGGCGGCGACGTTTGCCCGATGCGGTGTAGTTCGCCACCATCGAGTCGACGCACCCAGCGGATATGCCCCAGAAGAGGCGCGGCGGCCCGAACTCGCGGAACGCCGCCGGATCGCCAGTAGGAGGCTGGGACAGGACAGCCACGCGGAAACCGGCCTTCAGCAACACCTGCCCGATCACGGCGATGCCGGAGTACGGAGAGTCCACATAGGCGTCGCCTGAAACGAGGACCACATCTACCTCGTCCCAGCCGAGCCGTCTCATCTCATCGGCCGTTGTGGGAAGGAACATGACGTTTCCTTCTTTCCTTTGAGATTCACATCGATTCTTCCGCGACGAGTTCGCAGTTGACCATCTTCGGCCCGCGGTACTGGACGAGAATTAGGTGAAGTGTCGTGCCTTTCGCGAGAGCCGGGACCTTCTTGTCCTTCGCGTATTTCTTGAGCTGCGCGATACCCTCTTTGCGCTGCGATTCCTGATCCGCCTTCTTTGCGCCCTTCTTGAGGTGCTTGAACTCGACGATGTAGCTGTGTCGCACGTCTGGAAACCGGGTCTTGTCGGGGAAAAGGAAGAAGTCGCAGAATCCACGGGAAAGCTCAAGCTCCGAGCTGGCCAGAAAGAACTTGACGTGCCCGAACTCCGCCTGATGAAACCCCTGTATGCGGTATTCGCCGCCAAGAGAGCCGCGCACAGGCACGCTAGTCTCGTAGTCGGCGGCAACCATGCCGACGAAACGCCGCCACGCGCCCTCGTAGGCGAAGCCGCGCGCGGCGGCCTCCCATTCCGACCAGTCCTTTTCCGGCGGGAAATACGCCTCGCGAAGATATTCGCACATCTGCTTCTCCACCGAGGCGTTCGGCACCCCGAACACGGGATCGCCATGGCTCTTCGCCGTCATCGAGAGAAGTCCGTAGTAGAAGAAAAGCGACTTGAAGTTCGTCGGCTTGATGATCGACTCTACCGGGAACGAATCGACAAGTTCAAACTGTATCCCGCCTGAAAGCATCAGGCTCTCCGTCACTGGCAGGGCGTTCGACCCCTCGATGCGCAGAACGGTCCGCTGGAGATCCGCGATCGTCTTTAGCTTCTCGTAGTCCGTCTTTATGTTGGCGTCCACCATGTTCTCCGGCGGCTCGCCCTTGGCCACAAGGTGCTTGAGGTGGTAGAGGGTCATGTCGGAGTTGAACACGCACTCCACGCCCACCTTCTTCTTCGCGAAGCAGTAGCCGTCGTACCACGGCTTGATGGAGCTGACGATCCCTTTCGGGTTGCCGGATGTGAACTTGCCGGTTCCCTTGAAGTCGGAATACATCCGCAGCACTTCCGCCTCGGAGAATCCGAGCGCGGCGTTGAAGTCCGAGTCGAGCGTCAGGTTCGCGGCGATATTGAAACCGCTTGTCAGGTCGTCCATGGTCACGGGCGACACGCCGGTCATGAAGATGCGGTCGAACTCGCCCTTGAACTTCTTGAACCAGTTGCGGTAGAATCCCGCGCCGTGCGTGATGTCACGGTAGTCGTTCACGCCCGTGGCGCAAATCATCTGGTTCGTGAAGTTGTCGTACTCGTCGATGATGAGGTAGAGGGGAATTCCGACAAGATGGGAACGGTTCACGACATCGGCGAACTTGCCCTCTGCGTCCTGATCCCAGAACCGCGCACAGAACCCCGCGTCGAAACATGCCGGATACCGCGACACCATGTCGTCCAACCGCTTGCCGATATGCTTCTCAAACGCCTGCTCCAGAGCCTTGCCAACTCCGGCGACCTTGGAGAAGTCGAGCTTCAGGATCATGAAGCGATTGGCGTTCTCCGTAGGGTGCTTCCCAAGCCAAAGCTCGCCGAAGAGCTTCTTGAAATCCTTCTTGGCGTTGAGGTCGTAGTAGCACTCCATCATCGAGAGGAAGAGGGACTTTCCGAAGCGCCTTGGACGAACGAAGAAGATGAAGCTGTCGCGCTCCTCCATCAAGGCCAGGTAGCGCGTCTTGTCGACATAATAGAACCCCTCGTTTCGGATTCTCCTGAAATCCGAAACGCCATAAGGAATCTTCAGGTCTTTGCGCTTCCTCTTCATACGCCCACAGCCGCATCCCGACTACTGCTCGTCGGGGATGTCGAAGCGGCGAGCGACAAGCGCCTCGAGCTCCTCAAGCACCTCGGCAGCCTGTGGACCGGTAGCGGTCACGACGAGCTTGGTGCCGCAGACGGCCTCGAGCGTCATCAGCGCCATGATGGATTTGCCGCTGACGACATTGCCGTCCTTTTCCACTTCCACGTCGGCATTGAACCGCGAGGCGACCTTCGCGAAAAGCCCTGCAGGCCTCACGTGGAGACCGTACTTGTTCAGCAGAACCAGTTCCTTCTTGAGCGTCATGTCGGCCATGTCTAGTTTTCCTCTCGCAAGATTTTATCACTTTTTCTGTTTGCCCGCAAGTGCAATGGCGCGGGCGCGCAAACGAGCGTCCAGCTCGGCTACGGCATCGTAGCCGGCGGCGATCAGCTTGTACTGCTGGGCGGCGGTCTCGACGAGATTGACGAGGTCGCGTCCGGCAGCGACGGGGATGATCAGCTGCGGGATCTCCACGCCTAGGATCGTGCGCTTCATGCGGTCCTGCCCTGTGCGGTCTAGCTCGCCCTCCGTTTCCTTCATGCTCTTGAAGGTGATCACGAGGTCAAGCCGCTTCTCCGGGCAGACGGCAGTGACGCCGAACACGCTCGGCACGTGTATGATCCCGATGCCGCGTATCTCCATGTGGTTGCGCGTGGCATCGGCAGCGGATGCGAAGAGCGTGTTGGTCGCCACGTCCTTGCGCAGGCACGTGAAGTCGTCGGCCACGAGCGCGTTGCCGCGCTTGATGAGGCCGAGCGCAGTTTCGCTCTTGCCGAGGCCCGGAGCGCCTTCCAGCATCACGCCGAGGCCAGCCACCTCCACCGTCGTGCCGTACAGGCGGATCTTCGGCGCGCCCAGCCGCTCCAGCACGAACGTGCACTGGTGCGAGAAGACGCGCGTGAGCATCTCGGTCTTGAGTATGACGGCACCGGCGGCCTCGGCCAACTCCGCGATGTCGGGGGAGATGTCCGTGCCGCACGTGTAGATGAGGCAGTAGGCCTGCCGGTCGAAGAGCGCCTTTATGCGTTCCAGGCGAACCTCTGGCGAGAGGCTGTCCAGGTATCCCTGTTCGGCCTGCCCGATCACCTGCAGACGGCGCCAGGCAAAGTCGCCGTAGTAGCCTGTGAGCGCGAGGCCGGGCCGGTTTGTCATCGGCTCGAGCACCTCCCGCTCCAGGCCACGTCCCCCGGCCGCCACCGTCATGCGCAGACGCTCGCCGCCCTCCTCCACGAACTGGCGGAGGGTGAACGGCGTTGCGTCCTGGTCTCTGACGGCGTCGGCCATGGTGCGACGACCTTCCTTCGGGCTAGTTGCGCGGCGAGCCGGCGCGCGCAGCGCGCACGTTGCCCTTGCGCGCCTTCACGCGCATCTTGAGGAGCTGGCGCTCCGCGCGCGCCGCCGCTGCGTCGATGACGCTCTTGGCGGACTCGCTGAACTCCTTCGCCCCAACGGCTGTCTCGCCGAGGCGGTTCGCCACCACTTCGGCCATGTACATATGCTTCTTCGCGTCCACGTCGATCACGATCGAGATCTTGGTGACCTTCGGGAACCCGGCCTGAAGCTTCTCCATGCGCTTCTGCGCATACTCCTTGAGCGATTCGATCCTGACGTCGCTGTGGCGCATTGTCACTTCTATTGACATGTTTATTACCTCCTGTTGCTTGTTGTTGATGAAAAATGACTACATCCGAAAATCCTCGCCGAGATACAGGCGCCGCACTTCCTCGTCGTTGACGAGGTACTCGCTCGTTCCCTCGCACAGCAGCCTGCCGTCGTACACCAGATACGCGCGGTCGACCACGTTCAGCGTCTCCCGCACGTTGTGGTCGGTGATGATTATCCCGAGCCCTTGGTCGCGGAGCGAGCGCACGATCTCCTGGATGTCGTGCACGGCGAGCGGGTCGACGCCCGCGAACGGCTCGTCGAGCATGAGGATGGACGGCTTGCGCACGAGCGCGCGCGCGATCTCCAGCTTGCGCCGCTCGCCGCCGGAGAGCGTGTACGCAGGCTGCTTCGCCACCTTCATGAGGTCGAGCGAGGACAGCAGCTCCTCGCACCGCTCCTTGCGCTCCCGGCGCGAGATGCCTAGCGTCTCGAGGATCGCCATCACGTTGTTCCACACGCTCAGCTTGCGGAAGATGGACGGCTCCTGCGCAAGATAGCCGAGTCCGCGCCGAGCGCGCATGAACACCGGCATCTTGGTGAGGTCGTGCCCGCGGAACTCGACCTTCCCCTCGTTCGGCCTCACGAGGCCCACTATCATGTAGAACGTCGTCGTCTTGCCGGCGCCGTTAGGCCCCAGCAGCCCGACGATCTCGCCGCAGCGCACGTTCATCGACATGCCGTTCACGACCGTCCTGTCGCCATATGACTTGACGAGCCCGGTGGCGACCAGATCTGGCGCCTGCCGCTCATTCTCGCTGGCCATCTCGGCCATGGCTTTCATCACGGGATCGTCCATCGTCACGCTCACTGCTTAAGGTTCTTGAGGAAGTCCTTTCCGTCGCCTCCCTTGAACGACCCGCCGGGAACCGTAACGACGGGCTTCTCGATCTCGACCTGCTCCGAATTCAGCCAGAAGGTGATGCGCTCGCCAACCACGGTGCTGGCCTTCTTGCCGCCCTGGTACAGCCGCGCAGGCGCGGCATCGGACCCGTACATCACGATCTTCGAGAGCTTCTTCACGTACACCGCGCGCGAGCAGGAGGCGTTCTTCTCCTCGTTGGTTATGGCCACGTTGCCAAGGGCGACCAGCCGCTTCAGGTCGTTCGTGCCGTCCATGAAGAGGAAGAGCCTGTCCGCATGCAGCTGGTACTGCTCGTCGTCGACATACACGTTCCGGTCGAAAAGGATAACGCCTTCCTTGCGGTCATAGTCCGTACGCTCCGCCGTGATGACGGCGTCGCGCCCTGACTGCTTCTTCTGCTTCTGCTTTTTCTGTGCCGTATTCCCGGCATTCTGCCCATCCTTGCCCGCATCAGCCCCACGCGCAGGCGGCGGCACGAGCTTTGGAGTCTTCGCCTCGGCCTCCTTGCGAGCCTTCTCCGCCGCAGCCTTGGCCTCGGCTTCCTTGCGCTCCTGCTCTGCGGCTGCCCTTTCCTCGGCCTCCCTGCGAGCCTTTTCCTCCGCAGCTGCTTTTTCCTCGGCCTCCCTGCGTGCCTTCTCCGCAGCAGCCTTCTCCTCGGCTTCCTTGCGGGCACGATCCGCCGCCGCCCTGGCCTCCGCTTCCTGGCGCGCCTGCTCGGCGGCTGCTTTTTCCTCGGCCTCCCTGCGAGCCTTCTCCTCTGCGGCAGCCTTGGCCTCTGCCTTCTTGCGCGCCTGCTCCGCAGCAGCCGCCTTTTCCTCCGCTTCCTTGCGCGCCTGCTCGGCGGCAGCGGCCCTAGCTTCCGCTTCCTTGCGAGCCTGTTCCGCAGCAGCCCTTTCCTCTGCCTCCTTGCGAGCCTTCTCCGCAGCTGCCTTTTCCTCGATCGCAATGCGCGCCTTCTCCGCCGCAGCAGCCCTGGCCTCCGCTTCTCTGCGAGCCCGCTCCGCAGCCGTTGCCCTGGCCTCCGCTTCCTTGCGTGCCTTCTCGGCAGCCGCCTTTTCCTCAGCCTCGCTACGCGCCTTCGCGGCTGCCTCCTTTTCCGCAGCCTCCCTGCGAGCCTTCTCCGCGGCAGCCTTTTCTTCGGCCGCCTTGCGAGACTGCTGTACCGACGGTACTGACGGCTTGCGCAACATCACGTCATCTGGATTCAAGAGGTCCGCGAGACTGATTCCGGATTGCTGTCCGGACGACTGTCGAGACGGTTGCGTGGCCGCAGATGCGACGACTGACAGCAGTGCCGTCGTCAGAAACACGACCGAAGCAACGAACGTTCTGGTGGTGAACTTCACTTTAGAAGGCTCCTTGGGTCAATCTTGGCCCCTTTGGTACGGATTTCACACTTTGAAAGGATCTTGATGAATTCGCGCGGGAGAGAGAAGTAGATGCCCCTCCCCTTCACGGTGGAATCGCCATAGACCATCATAGCGTCTCCCTCCACCCAACCTGACTTCGTCTTGCGGTCGACGATGCAGTTCTCGGCCACCAGATTGGCCCATACGTTCGTGGCGCCGGGGTTCTTGTACTGCTCCACGCGAATCTTCTCGCCCCAGATGTACCCGGTGTCGGGGAACATCTGCGCGCGTGCGGCCGTCAGACGCGACTTCACGGATCCGTCAGGGAAGGTCTCCAGCGGGAACGAGACGTTCTCGGCGGGTGACTCTATCTTCGACACGCATTCGCGGTAGGCCACGCGCAGACGCACCATGTCGGAATCGTCCGAACGCTCCTCCAGCCACTGCTCGCTGTTGAAAGCCGTAGCCGCAAACGCCACTAGGGCGAAAGTTGTTGCCAAAACATATTTCACGAAGACACTTGTTCTCCTTGCAACGGCAAGTATACCACAACCCCGCAGGCTTGCCAATTGCCATTGAAAGATTTCGTATGAGAGGTCAGCGGGACTCGATGAGCTCCGCGAGACGCGTGCGGGCCGCGCGGAGCGCCGCCGGGTCGCGCGTGAACTTCGTCATCGACTCGACCAGCTTGCGGCTCTCGGCGTCGGCCTTCGCCGCGCCGGCCTTCGCAGCCGCCAGCTGGAGCCATTCGTAGTCCTCCACACCGTCGCGCACCTGCGCGAGACGGATCGAGGACAGGACGTGCTCCTTGCCCGGATAGAGGAAGATTCCGTCTCCCGGCATGTGCAGTCCGCTGTACGTGTGCCAGGTCGGGAAGAACGTGTCGGTCTCGTCCAGACACGGATTGCCGTGCCAGTAGTTGACGTGCCAGAAGAGCAGGCCGTCAGAACGGTAGAGGTGCGTCATCCAGCCGAGGATGCGCCCCTCGATCCACGGATACTCGAGCGAGGCCATGTTCGCGTAGGGATGCGTCGGCCCGCAGCACGTGTACCACCACACCTGTTTGCCCTGCTTGCGAAGCTTCTCCGAGAGCTCGGGCTTGTAGACGCTCGTGAGCGGACAGTACCAGTCCGTCGTGAGGGTATACGGCGGCGGGTTCGTGGGGTTCTTCGCCATGTCGCGGTACATCATCGCCGTCGTCATCACGGGAATGTCGGGGAAGTCCGCCTTCAGCTTGCGCCAGAGGTCGTCGATGCCCTTGTAGTATTCCTTCTGCCGTTCGTCGAAGCCGTAGAGGTAGGCGAACTTCTGAAGTCCGTGCTTGCGCAGTTCGGCCACGTACGGATCAAGCCGCGCCTTGAACGCGGGATAGAACGCGGGATCCTCGGTGGCAGACGGCGGCGTGTAGCACACCCAGAGCGCACGTGGGTCCTTCGGCGGCGGCACGATGTTGAGGATGTTGAAGCGGTTCATCCCGCGCGCGCGGGCGTGCAGGAGGTCGTCGATCGGCGGCGGCGAGGTGCGCGAGATGTCGTCTGGGTTGAGGCGGTGGTCGAGCATCACGTCCCAGCTCTGGCGGCGCATCTCCTCATAGCGGCCTGCGTATTGCGCGCGTGTGAAGCCGTCCATCACGCAGAAGGCCGTGGGCATGCCGAACGTCTCGGGCTGCGCGAAGCCGCGCACGCGCACCGTCACGCGCACCGTCGCCTGCGGACGCCCGGCTTCGGTGAGCGTCACGTCGCCCGCGTACTCGCCGGGCGCGGCGTCGGACGCGGCGTGGACCGTGAACCACAACCCCTGCGTGGCGCCGGCGCGCACGCGATAGGGCGCGGGCGGCAGAAGCGGGTCTGGCAGCCACTTCTCGATATTCGGCACGCCGTCGGGATGCGGGTAGTAGCCCGGCTCGCGGGCCACGTATCCCACGCGCTGCCAAGTGAACGCACCCTTCAGCGGCTCGCCCTTCGCGTTGCGGAGAACCGGCAGCGTCACGCCGCCCGTCTTCCATTCGGCATTCGCGCCCGTCGAAATCTGTATCTGGAAACTCTCGCGCTCTCGGCGCGCGAGCTCCAGCGACACCGTCTTTGTCTCGCGTTCGGCGACGGACGGGAACGTAAGCGGCGTCACGCGGCGCATCGAGTCGCACGGCCACACTGCCACCTCGTTGGGGCGCAGCGGACTCGCCACCGGACTCGCAGGACCCGGCACGTCCACAATCTTCGTGACTACTTTCCGTCCTATGAAGAGCTTGAGCGTGAGCTGGTCGCTCGTCGAATACGGCACGTCCGTCATGCGCGTCACGCCCAGCACGTCGCCCATTCCATCGCGCCGCTCGAGCGCGAGGTCCTTGAACTCGGCGTGTCCAGTCCCCTTGCGGAGGAACGCAAACATCTGGATCTTCTTGATCGGCTTCGCCGGCATGAACGCACCAGCCGTCCGCTCCCAGTCGTGCGTGCCCTGCGTCCAATTCGCGCGCACGCCCCATACGGGCGTACCGTCGTCGTACCAAATGTCGAGGTAGATGCAGTAGTCGGGCGCGCAAGCACCAGTGCTGCGGCTCATGCCGCAGAAGAAGACAGGCGCCTTCGACGGCTTGTCGTACGTGAACTCCTTCCAGAGCCCGCCCTTGAAGATGTCAGCATCTCCGTACGCCGCAGCAGCCGCACAGCAAATGAGGAAAATCGCCTTTCTCAGCATGGCAGCTCCCAGCCCTTGCGGTATGTCGTCTTGAGATAGGCGTTCGCCGACTCGTCGTTGATGATCCGAGAACCGTCCCAGAGAAGTTTCTTCTTCCCGGCGCGCGCGGCCACGTTGCCGAGCAGCACGGTCTGCGCGAGCGGTACCGAGTAGTCGAAGCAGGTGTTCGCCTCGCGGTTCTCGCGCACGGCGTTCAGGAACTCCATCACGTGCTCGTTCGCCTGGTAGCCGGCCTTGTTCTTGATGAAATCCTTGCCGATCCCCTTCGGGAAGAACCGGAGCGAGCTGTGGAAGCAGTGCCAGATCGCACCCTTCGTACCGATGAACACGCTGCCCATGAACGCGAGCGGCGCCTTCTCCAGGTTGTACTTCTTCTCGAACTCGAGGAGCGCGGGCGGGAAGTTGAGGTCCGACCGCTTCTTGAGGATGTTGTAGCAGCGCTCCATGTGACTCACCGCGATCGGCACGCCGTCGCGGATGCCGTCGTACCAGTGCAACGTGCGTGTCGCGGTACGCCCAGGCGCCGGGGCATCCCCACGCCACCTCCTTCGCCTCCACGCTCTCGGGGCCCGTCTTCCCCAGGTCGAGCGCCCAGAACGGCGCGTCCATGATGTGCGTGCCCATGTTGCCGATCGAGCCGTTGCCGTAGCCGATCCAGCTGTGCCAGTCGTGCGGGTGGAGGCCGGTGCGTCCCTCGTGCGGACCGTAGAACTCGCACACCGGCGCGGGACCGCACCAGATGTTCCAGTCCATGCCCTCCGGCGGCGGCGCGGCCGGCGGACGGAAGAACATCGAGTTAACGCGGTCGGAGTAGCTGTACACCTCCGTCACGTCGCCAATCACGCCGTTCCTCACCGCATCCACGCACATCTTCATCGCCTTGGTGGAGTGGCCGTAGTTGCCCACCTGCGTCACGACACCGTACTTCTTCGCCTCGCGCGCGAGGAGGGACACCTCCTCCAGCGTGAGCGCGAGCGGCTTCTCCACGAACACGTGGATGCCGCGCCGGATGGCCATCAGGGCGGGAATCGCGTGGTGGTGGTTGGGCGTCGCGATGAACGCCGCGTCGATCTTGTCGCCCACCTTCTCGAACATCTCGCGGTAGTCCGCCCCTTCCCACGCGCCCGTGAAGTCGAAGGATCCGTAGAACTTCTTCGCGGACGCCTTGACGGCCCTTATGCCCGATGGCAGCGGGTCGACGAGCGCCACCACCTGCACGTTCTGCTCGCCGCCCATTCGGCGGATTAGCCCAGTCATCTGCGCGCCGCAGCCGATGAGCGCCACGCGGATGCGTCCGCCCTGCGCGATGCGCCGCGCAAGCGGCGCGGCCAGCAAGGTTCCGATGTTGAACGCGGGCACGCCTGCCGCCGCCAGTCTCAGGAAGTCTCGTCTTTTCATGGTTAGATGGTTTGGTAGTTAGACAGTTGCGATGAAATCGAAGCCGTCGGCCTTCTCGATACGCATGTTCGCGAAGGTGCCGATCTCGGCCTTGCCCTTGAAACGGACGATGCCGTCAACATCAGGCGCCTGGCTTTCGAGGCGGGCGATACCTGGTGCAACCACGAGCGCGCGGAAGGTCTTGCCGACGTACCCCTTCGCCTTCTCGACCCACACCTTGCGCTGCGCGGACATCACCGTTCGCGCGCGCTTGGCCGCGACAGCCGGCGGCGGGCATCCGTCCATCTCCGCTGCGGCCGTGCCCTCCTCCGGCGAGAACGCGAACGCGCCCAGATGGTCGAACTTCATGCGCTTCACGTCCATCAGCAGCTTCGCGAACGAGTCGTTCGTCTCGCCCGGGAAGCCTGTGAGCACGGTGGTCCGCAGCGTCACGCCAGGCACTGCCGCACGCAGGCGTTCGGCGGCCGAGAGCGTCGCCGCCACGGCAGAACCGCGGGCCATCGCCTTGAGTATCTGCGGGTCGGTGTGCTGGATCGGCACGTCTATGTACTTGACCGCGTGCGACGACGTGTTCATCCAGTCTATGAACCCGTCGGATATCTCGCTCGGATAGGCGTAGAGGACGCGCAGCCAGAAGTCGCCCTTCAGCCTGTCGAGCGCGCGCAACAGCTTTACGATGTCGGTGTCGTCCTTGAAGTCCACTCCGTAGAGCAGCGGATCCTGCGCGATGACGTTCAGCTCCTTCACGCCGGTCGCCAGCAGCGCGCGCGCCTCCGCCACGATCGAGCGCAGCGGCCGCGAGCGGTACTGTCCCCGAATCGCAGGAATGGCGCAGTATGCGCAGCGGTGCGCACACCCTTCCGCGATCTTCAGGTAGGCGAACGCCGATCCCGTGAGGCGCAGGGCGGGAACCGGCGGAGAAAAAATCTTCTTCGGCATTCCCGGCGGCACTGTGACATTCGCCTTAGTCTTTTCAAGCGCGCGATGGACGATGCCCGCAATCTTGTCGAGCGCGTCGATGCCGAGAAACGCGTCCACGTCCGGAAACGCCTCCGTCAGCCTGTCGCCGTAGCGCTGCGCAAAACATCCTGATACGACCACGGCCCGGCAGCGCCCAGCACGCTTCAGCTCGCATGCGCGGAGAATCTCCTCCACCGCCTCCTCTCGCGCGGCCTCGATGAACGCGCACGTGTTCACCAAGATCACGTCCGCGTCGTCGGGCTGCGGAGCGAGCACGCACCCGGCCTTCAGGAGATGGCCCGCCATCACCTGGAGGTCGACCGTGTTCTTGGCGCAGCCGAGCGCGACAAGGCCTACCGATATCGAACGTGCTTTCATGGCTGGCAACAGTATACCATACTTATTCAGGGATGCGGCGGAGCGTTATCTCGGTGACCTCGGTGGAGTTGAACAGCCGGATCGGGAACCCGGCCCACTGGCCCGTGCCTGGCGAGTTGTAGAGGTAGCGCCCAGGCGCGAACTCGTAGAGCCCGCGCGTATGTCCCTCGTTCGCGTACGCCACAAGCCAGTGGAGCACAGGGAACGCGCCACCGTGCGTGTGGCCAGAGAGCTGCAGTCGCACGTCCGCCTCCTCCGAACCGATCAGGTCCGTGACCGGACGATGGAAGAGCAGTATGCGGAACGCGGTGCCCGGCGTCCCATGGAACGCTTCTCGCGCACGAAGCGCAGTCCGGCGCGGCATGCGGAACGCCGGGTCGTGCAGACCGCCCAGCGCGAGCGAATCGTCGCCACGCCTGACGACGCGAGGATGCCCCTCCGCGAGCATGTCCACGTTCCATTCGCGGAACTTCGCGCGCCATGCACCCCACTCCCAGTACGCCTCGTGATTGCCCGTGCAGCCCACCACGCCATCCTTCGCCTTAAGGTCGGCAAGCGGCTCGAGGTCATGCCCGCGGTCGGCCACGCGGCCGTCCACGAAGTCGCCGGTGATCGCCACCAGGTCGGCATCGAGCGAGTTTACGCGCTCGACGATCTCCGCCATGCGCCAGCGCCGCGCCGCCGTCGAGCAGTGGAGGTCGCTCAAGTGGACGATCCTGTAGCCGTCGAACGCCGGCGGCAGATCTTCCCATGCGACCTCTACGCGTACGACATCGGGACACCGGACGCCCTCGTACATGCCCCAAGTCGCAGTGGCGACAGCCAATGCCGCCAAAACGACCGCGCGCACGCGCTTCGTCCGCAGGGCAACCGGCCTGCGGAATGACGCGGCCGCGAAATCGAACGCGCGCGCCGCAAACGCATACGCCGCAAAGAACATCGCCGCGCCGTACACCCCGCCGTACGTCCAGATCACGCCAGTCGGCAGGTCGGGCACGAACGCATCGCCTCCAACCAGCGCGAAGAACGCGAACTTTCCGAACGCGACCGCGAGCGCGGCAGCTATCAGCAAGGCCGTCCTACGCCTGAACTTGAGCGGCAACACCCCAGCCAGCATGGCCACGCACCATGCCAGCACGGGAATCACCTGAAACATGAACTTCCACATTTCAATGCACCGGTTCGATTGCAAAACCGTCGGCGAAGACGCTCCCGCGCGACTCGGACGGGATGATGGACAGTGTCGCTCCAGGCGAGAGGTCGAAGTCGCCCACCTTCTGCCACAACCCCATGGCGTAGCCCTGGTCGATCGTCGCGCGCACGGTCTTGCCGCCGGACGTGACGTCAAGCGCCGTGGACGATCCAGGCTTGGCCCACCACAGGTACGGCACCTTGAAGTGGATCGCGTAGCGCCCAGCCGTCTTGACTGGCAGCGGATAGACCGCAGGCTCCATCTTCGCGAGCGCCTTCGGCGACTTGGGGTCGACCCCGCCGCGCCCCGCGCCGATCACATGCGCCCAGTCGCCGACCTGCTCGCCGTTCGGGCACCACATCTGCCGCCAACCCTTCCCGAGGATGACGCCCGGCGTCTCGTCGTCGACGATCACCCAGTTCGCGCGCTCTGGCGCAGGCCTGTCAGGCCAGTCGCCGCCCAAGCGATCCTGCAGCTCACGCACAAGCCCCTTCTCCCAGATGCCACGCGGGCCGCACCCTCGCATTTTGCAAAGTGCGGCGGCTTCGCCCGCCGCGACGCCCAGCTGCGCGAGAGTGCAGATCACGCGCGGACTCCCCAGCCCCACGTGCGTGCAGCTGAAGCACCGCCCCGCCATGAACAGGTTGGGCACGTTGCGCGAGTAGATCGAGCGATACGGGATCCAGTACCGGCCGTAGTGCGGCTGGCGGCAAGTGGTGAGGAAGTCTACGCCCTTCTTGAAGTCGTCGTAGTGCAGGTCCACGCTCCAAGAGCCTGCTGCGATCGCGTCCGGGAACATGCGCTTCTCCGTCACGTCCCTCTCGCTAAGCACCCAGTCACCCATGAGCCGACGCGACTCCCGCTTCCCAAGCAGGTACGGACAGAAGTCCAGCACGCGGTTCGCGTTCACCTTCCGCTTCTTCGCGCGAGAGAACGCCCCGTAGATGGCGAGCAGCAGGCGGTCGCGTATCGCCTCGCCCTCGGCGATCATGTCGCGGTGGATGCCGTACTCCCAGTTCCACTCGCCGTTCACGGCCTCCTCGCCCTGCGCGAAAGGCTCCGCCCACGACGCAGAGAACGGAACGGGCGCGTTGCCGTCCTCGCTAGTCCACATGAGCGATGCGCCTAGCGTGTCGCTGTCGGCCGCGTCAGGCGCGAACGTCTCGTTGAACTCGCCCTTCGCCTCGCGGCCCATGCGGAAGTCCGCGCCGGCCCAGAAGCCGACCCAGCCGTCCCCCGTGGAGTCCACGAAAAGCGGTGCCGCAAAACGCACCACGCGGTTGCGCGCGAGGTCTAGCGCCTTCACGGCGGCGATGCCGCCGTCCGCGCGCTTCTCCACCCCGAACGCGCGCGTGGAGACCCGCCCCTCGAGGTTTGGCGTCTCGCGCACGATGCGCATCCGCCGCGCGTCGGAATGCGCGCTTGCCGCCGCACGGTTCATGAACGTGCCGCGCAGCTCGCGCACCAGGTCGTACCTCGCCTCGCCCGCGCACCACACGCGTATCTCTGCCGAGGCGTTGCCGCCCAGCACCGGACGGTCCTGCACGAGTACCGTCCTAAGGCCCCGCCGCGCAGCCGCCACCGCCGCGCACGTTCCCGGCAACCCGCCGCCGACCACCACTAGATCGGCCTCGACAGTCTCGGGAGGGACGCGCTCCTGCGCGTCCGCAACCGCCCCCACGCGCGCGTCCGCAACCGCCCCAACGGGAGGGACGCGCTCCCGCGCGTCCGCATCAAGCACAATCCCCGCGCACCGTCCGTCAAACCCGGTCAAATCGCGCAAGGCCACCGTCACGCGCCCAGAGGCCAGCTCCACCACGCCGCCGTCTTCCCAATCCCAGACATCCTTCCCTGCTCCAAAGGTCTTGTCAAGCGTCTTGCCGTTCACCGCGATGCGGAATCGTCCCGGCGAACCCGGCGCCCAGTTGCGCGTGCGCGCCCACACGCGGTATGTTCCGGCCGTCGGCACGGATGCCGTCGCCGTTGCGTCCGCCACCGGCACGCCAAGCCCGTGCGCGAGAAGGTATGGCGAACCCATCACGTCCATGAACTGCGCGTCGAGGCTCCATCCGCCCGCGTCGAACGCCTGCGGTGGAATCGCCACCGAGGCTGCCGCCGCCCCTGCCAACACCCCCGCACAGGCCAAACCGAACAACTTCACCATCTCACTTCTCATGTCTCAGACCTCCTCACGCCCAAAACTCAACTGGCAACATTGGGAATTGGCAACACTTCCACATTGGCAACATTGTCCACACTTCCACATTGGCAACACTGGCAACATTGGCAACACTTCCACATTGGCAACAATCACTTGTCGTCACTCATCAACTTCTGGTACTCCTCCGGCGTATGCCCGCCAGAGAGCGCCTCCTTCACCGCCGTGCGGTCGCCGTCCATCACGCCGACGAACGGTAGCTTGCGATCAGGCGGATCGAAGGTGGAGTAGAAGTATTCGCGGTGCTCGTAGTTGTCGATGTCAAGGCGGATGAAGACGTACTTCTTCTCGTCGATCTTCACCTTGCCATCCTTCACGAATCCGTAGAACTTCTGGCAGCGTCCGCAGATCTCGCGTCCGATGGAGACGAATACAAGCCGCACTTCCTTCTTCGCCTTCTCGCATGCGACATTGAAGTCCTCGGTCAGGTACGGAGGTAGTTCCACGGGCTTCGCGGCCTGCGCCACCGCGTTCGTGGCGACTGGGCGGGGCGCGGCCTCTGCACCGGCCGCCGCGCATGCGCCTGCCGCCAGCGACAGCGCGCACAAGATTATTGCTCTAGTTTGCATGCCCACATTCTACCAAAACCGCTGCGCCAACTCCATGCCCACCTTCAAGAAAAGGCACACCTTTCCCTCAAAGGCATTGGACATGTCGACATCACGTAAGCGCTACCGGATCAGAAAGAGGCATCTGCATGGACGAAGATCCTTCGTAAGGACTACCACGTCGTCGTACACTCGCCGCTCGAAACCGGCCGCCTTGCCGTTGGCGTCTTTGTGGACGAATATGTAGACAGGCTCCAGCGTCGCCTTCCAGAGACCCGGCTCCTCTTCCCGCACGTTCACCTCCATGTGCCCGTAGTGCTTGCCGCCATCCAAGAGAATGTTGTTCTGGTCGTAGATCTCAGGCGCGTCCTTCTGCGCGCGGAACACCTCGTACCGGTTGGGTTCCTTGGCAATCGGCTTGCCGCGCAGGCCGTCGCCGGCCGTGCCCATGTCGAAGATGTTCAACTGGACGGGACGCGTCGTGCCGTCGGGCAACGTTTCTGTCCCGGAGACGCGCGAGTGCTCCATGATTTCGTCGTGTCCACACAACCAGCCAGCCACGCCATACTTGAGCATCGTGTCGGTCAGGACGCGAACGGCGCGGGCGGACAGCCATTCGCTGCTCTCCGTCAGGTTCGTGCGGTTGTGGTAGCCCACGGAATACGGGCAGTGGTGGTTCACCACGAAGGTGAACTTCGACTTCCGCTGCGCATCGGCGAGGTTGTTCGTGAGCCACGTGTACTGACGCGAACCGGGGTTGAAGTCGGGCGAACGGCCTGACGGCAGGTCCCAGCGGTTGGAGGGGCAGTTGGCGTCCCGGAACAGCCAGATGTTCGTGTCCTTCTCCAGGTCATAGTCGTCGCCGTTGTTCGTGTCGAGGAAAATGAGCGTCACGGGACCGTAATCCACGCGGTGGAACATCTGGCTGCGGTCGCGCGCGTCCACGTCGGAGAAGTCCACTCCGTTCGGCTCCACCTCGAAGTAGGAGAGATACTTCTCCAGGCCCACTTCGCCGCCAGACGCGTTCTCGCAGTTGACGGTACAGCCAGCGGGCTTCGGCGTAGCGTCCTGCAAGTCGTGGTTGCCGATTGCGGCGAGGATCGGGATGGAGCCGGCGGGGTCGTTGTACTCGCCCGCGTTGTGCCGCCAGAATTCGTCCCAGTTCTGCTGCTTGCCGCCCTGCGCCGCGAGGTCGCCCGCGATCACAAAGAGATCCGGCTGTCGCTCGACCATACGCACGATGTTGGAGGCATAGCCCACCGTCTGGTCCACGTAGTACCTCGACGCGCCGTCCGGACGGCTCGTCCGCGAACTCGTCGCGCCCGTGAGCGTGTTCGAAACGATCACCGAGTCCGACACGTCCCACGACTCGTACGCACCCGTTGATCCCGGCTCCGTCTCGCTGTCGTTGTAGTAGATAAAGCGGACTGGCGAGTCCGGCCCCGGCACCGTGCGGAACGTGTTCGAGTACGCGGCCCCGCCCGACAGCGTGACCGTATAGTTGTACGCAGTGCCCGACGTCAGACCAGTAATGCGATACCGGTACTTGTATTGGCTGCCATGGACGGCGGAATCGCTTCTCGAGGCGATGTTGTTCGTAAGCGCCACAGCCCACGCGCCCGTCACGGACTGGGACCGCGTCGTACCGCCCGCCGCCGGACGCCACGAAATCGTGGCCGCCTCGCCGGAACCGCCCTTCGCGAACCAGATCACGCTCATCGCGTTCGTTGCCGGATGTTGCACGTATGGCGTCACGCTGAACGATGCCGCGCCCGACACGACTTCCTCGAATCCAGAGATTGTTGACCCGGACCGATCTCCGATCATCTTCTGCCCTACGAGAACGGCATTGCCACCCAAGTCATCCAGAAACTTGCTGTTCGCCCATCCCACCAGCCCGCCAATCTTCGCCGTAGGCAATGGAGATGTGAGCGTTCCCAAATTCACGCAATCGCGCATCTTCGTGCCGTCGCACACATATCCTACGATACCCGCGAGGCCATCGCGACCTTCCGTCCCCTTGCCTGTCACCATGGCGATGTTGGCGTTGTTGACGCAGCCGTCGTACAGCACGTAATCGTCCGTTACGCCATTCTGGTCCTGGGTGAGAGCCGAAATGCCCGCGGCCTTCGTGTAAGAGCCGTAGAGCGTCGCGTTGTTCTTACAGTCCTTCACCAGCGTCTCAAGCTTCGCAACGCCGTTGACGACATTGTTGGCACCGCCGCATACGCGAATCGCTATGCCTGCCACGTTGTGCGTGCATGGAACCGCCGCAGTGCCGAAGGAACCCTCGGCCATCAGGTTCTGGAGCGTCGCGCCCATGCCCGCGTTGCCTACGATGGAACATCCCCACTCCCCTGAATTTGCAGACGAGCTGAACGTGCTGCATGTGATGTTCGAGACCGTCAGGTTCTTGATCGTGCCGCCCTTCACCTGATTGAAGACGCCGCCATAGTTGCGCTGCGTGAAGTCGACGTTCGAGATCCTGTGCCCACTGCCGTCGTACGTGCCCGTGAACGCAACGCCGGAGTTGAGATTGGCCGCATAAGTGCCAATGCCGGCAAAGGGACCTGCCGACGACATGTCGATGTCCGCCGTCTGACGGTAGCAGAAGCCCGCGCCGACGCCTGCCGCCACAGCATCCTTGAGGGCGACAAGATCGTCCACGTCGGCTATCTCGTATGGATGCGCAGCCGTTCCGTCCTGGCCAGCCGTAGCCGTGCGCGGGAAGTAGTCGGCCGCAACGCACGCACCGGCCACGAGCGACAACACGCACAATATGAAGGCTTTCGTTTGCATGCCGACATTCTACCAAAACCTCCTCCATCCGCAAATCCCACAATATGCTATAATCATTGACGTGAAATACGGGAACTCAGAGCCGCTGGCGGCGCGGATGAGACCGCGCACGCTCGGCGAGGTGGCGGGCCAGGAGCACATACTCGGGCCCGGCAAGCTGCTTCGGCGCGTGATCGAGGCGGACCGCCTCACGAACATCATCCTGTTCGGTCCGCCCGGATGCGGCAAGACCACCCTCGCAGAGGTCATCGCCAAGACGACCGAGCGCAACTTCGTGCGCTGCTCCGGCGTCATCTCCAACGTCGCCGAGATCCGCAAGGTCTGCGAGCGGGCGCGCACCGAGCTGGGCGGCATGGGCACGATCCTCTTCGTCGACGAGATACACCGCTTCAACAAGGCGCAGCAGGACGTCCTCCTGCCGTACGTGGAGGACGGCACCGTCGTCCTCATCGGCGCCACGACGCACAACCCGTCCATGTTCGTCAACACGCCGCTCACGTCCCGCTCTCTCGTCTTCCAGCTGCATCCACTTTCCCCTGCCGACGTCAGCGCACTCCTCGACCGTGCGCTCACCGACAAGGAGCGCGGCTACGGCGACCTCGCCATCGAGTTCGATCCCGAGGCCAAGCGCTTCCTGTCCGAGATATGCGACGGCGACGGCCGCCACGCTCTCACCGCGCTCGAGGTGGCCGTCCGCTCCACGCCGCCCGACGACGACGGCACGATCCGCCTCTCCCTCGACGTAATCCAAGAGTGCGTCCAGCGCCGCATCGTGCAGTACGACAAGAAGGAGGACGGCCACTACGACACGATCTCCGCCTTCATCAAGTCCGTGCGCGGCTCCGACCCCGACGCCGCCATCTACTGGCTCGCGAAGATGCTCGTGGCCGGCGAAGACCCCCGCTTCATCGCGCGCCGGCTAGTGATCCTCGCCTCAGAGGACATCGGCAACGCCGACCCCCGCGGCATCACGGTGGCGGTGGCCGCGCTCCACGCCGTCGAGTTCGTCGGCATGCCCGAGGCTCGCATATCCCTCGCGCAGGCGACAACCTACCTAGCCACCGCGCCGAAGTCGAACCGTTCGTACGACGCGCTGGAGAAGGCTTGGCACGACGTGGAGACCGGTGCAGTGCAGCCCGTTCCCGAACATCTCAAGAACGTCCACGTGAAGGCCATCGGCGCGGAAGAGGACAGCGGCTACAAATACCCGCACTCGTACAAGGAAGCGTGGGTGGAGCAGTCCTACCTGCGCATTCCTGAACGCTACTACTTCCCTTCCGACCAGGGCTACGAGGCCACAATCGCCAAGCGCATGGCCAGCCACTCCAGCACCCACTAACTCCCGCCCCTACAGCGCCCCCGCTCACTCCACGTAGGAAACCCAAACCCTCCACGTAGGGAATCCCAACCCTCCACGTAGGGAACTCAAACCCTCCACGTAGGGAGACGCGACCCTCCGTGTAGGGAGACCGCCGCCTCCGTGTAGGGAGATTTGCCCTACCTCGCAATGCCGCTTCTGGCTGCACTATTCCCCGGATTTGAGACACGGCAGTAAATGACGTCAGTGTTTCCTTTTTGTCGAGAAAAGGAAACACATGACACAACAAGTCAACGGAC
>CACXPT010000083.1 GCA_902769585.1 uncultured bacterium | reverse complement strand
CTTCGCCACGCTCTTCGCGTTGTTGACGGCGTAGGGGACCGCCTGCACGTACCAGCCCTTGTGGGGCAGGTTCGTCGGCACGTTCAGGTCGTAGACAAGGCGGTACTTGTTCAGTTCGGATGCGGGGACATGGTTTTCCGGACCGGCAACGACCACCCCTGGGGTGGAGAGGGTAAACGTGCGGCTCGCGGCCGTTTGCCCGTCATCGGCCGCCCTCATGCCGCTCACAATGAGCGTGAAACTCGTGCCACGGTGGTCGCCCGGATAGTAGAGCGTCGCCACCTGGCTGTTGGTGAGGATGGTCGGCGTTCCTAGCGTCGCGCCGCTCACCACGTAGTTCGCCGCCGTCGCCAGGTCGTCGGGGACGATGGACTTGTTGAAGGCGACGGTGACCGTGAGCTGGTTCGCTGTCGCCTCCGCCGTCGCGTTCAGCGCAACGGGGATCGTGGCGTTGTCGAAGTTGTTGGTATCGGGGTAGAGTTCCTGGATCGCACCAAGCCAGGCGTTCGCCATCAACTCGTAGCCGGCCGCATTCGGGTGGAGACCATCGTCGAAGTAGGTCGTCTGCCCCTCTTCGAGCCGGTCGTCGCCGGGAACCGCCGCGTGCATGTCGAGGATGGAGATCTTCTGTCCCTTCGCCTGCTGCTGCTGGACGACGTTGGTCAGGTAGGAGTTGTACGCCTGGATGCGTGCGTAATTCGCCGCAGTCTTGCGCCACATGAGCGTGGAGGCGATCACGTGGGCGGACGGCTCGAACTCGTGGAGGCGGTCGAGGAACTCCGTCGTGCGCCACATGTTGGTGAGCGAGTCGGCGCCGGAGTCGTTCGTGCCGAGGTGGAGGAGGATGACGTTCGGCGCCTCGAACATGCCACACCAGGTGGGCAGCATCTCGTAGATGCCCTTCCCGTTGCTGCTGTAGCGGTCGTCGATCTTCCACCCGCCGTGGCCCTCGTGGTCGACGTCCATGCCCTCCACGGTACCCGGATTAGAGGTGGCGGAGCCGACGAAGTCCACGTCGTATCCCGCGTTCTTCAGGAACGTCCAGAGGAACCCCCGGTAGCCGGCGGTGTCGTTCGACCCCGTGCCGTTGGTGATCGAGTCGCCCAGCGGCATGACTCGCAGGAGCGGTGCGCCCCACGCGCCAAAACACACGACAGTAAGAACCACAAACGCTATCAGTCTGAGAACTTGTACCTGCTTTTTCATTTGCACGACTTTCTCTTAAAAAGGGGAGTTGGTCGCATTTTACCATTTGGGTCTCTCATGCGTCAATCCCCGGGGTGCTTCGCGCCGCGCTCTTGGCGGCCCGCCGGTGGCCAGGCAGGCACTTGACCGCTTCGCGCTCTTGGCGGCGGGCCGGTGGCCAGGCAGGCACTTGGCCGCTTCGCGCTCTTGGCGGCGGGCCGGTGGCCAGGCAGGCACTTGGCCGCTTCGCGCTCCAGCGCCTTGGCCAGGACACCCAGGACACCCAAGACACCCAAGACAGCGCTACTTGGAGCGCAAGCCTTGCGCGCAAGCTAACCCTGCCACAGTCCTGGGAGTCTTGGGTGTCCTGGGTGTCTTGGCCCGCCCACCTTCCAATGAAATTCCTTGCGGGCGGCCCGCCAACTGGAAGCGGCACTCCTTGCGGGCGGCCCGCCAACTTCCAGTGGCATTCCCCATTCCGCCGCGAGGCGCGGCGGAAACGTTTGCGGCGCGCCTCGCGCCGCTGACAGGACGGGCCAATTTATAGTATAATATCCGGCGAACCAAGGAGAACAGCATGTCTAGATTGGAAGAAGCGTTGAAATCGGCCTGCGACACGCAGGCGTGCGTGATCGGCGAGGACATCCTCGACCTGGTGCCGGCCCTCGTGCGGAAGCACTTCCCGTCGGCGACGCGCGCGCTGGTGGTGGCCGACCCGCGCACGTGGGCGGCGGCGGGCGAGCACGTGAGCACCCTCCTCGCGGCGGCGGGAATCCCGGCGGAGCGGTACATCCTGGAACCCGACGGCAAGATGTTCCATGCCGACTACCACTATGCGGTGGAGGTGCGCGATGCGCTCGCGGCGGCTGGCGCGGAAAATGGCGACCTCGTGCCCGTGGCGGCCGGTTCCGGCGTGGTGAACGATCTCGTGAAGCTCGCTTCCGGCGACCTGAAGGTGCCCTACCTCGTCTGCGCCACGGCTGCGAGCGTGGACGGCTACTCCAGCTTCGGCGCGGCGATCCGCTCACCGGAGGGCGCGAAGAAGACGTACGCCTGCCCTGCGCCGCGCGCCATCGTGGCCGACCTGAACGTGATGCGCACGGCTCCTAAGTGGATGGCCGCGAGCGGCTTCGCCGACCTGCTCGCGAAGGTGCCGGCGGGCGCGGACTGGATTCTCGCCTACGAGCTCGGCGCCTGCGAATGGCACGACCGAGCGTGGCACACCGTGCAGGACGGCCTGCCGGACGCGCTGGCGAACCCCGAGGGCGTGGCGGCGATGGAGACCGAGCCGATGCGCAAGTTCGTGGAGGGCTTGATGCTCGGCGGTTTCGCGATGCAGGACATGCAGAGCTCGCGCC
Source organism: uncultured bacterium (assembly GCA_902769585.1). Taxonomy (GTDB): domain Bacteria; phylum Verrucomicrobiota; class Kiritimatiellia; order RFP12; family UBA1067; genus RUG572. The sequence continues at coordinate 18,234 of CACXPT010000083.1, read as the reverse complement.
CGGCCTCCGGCGCGGAGCACATGTTCAGCCACATCCTCGAGATGCGCGACCACACCTACAAGGGCGACATCGTGCCGCACGGCATCCAGGTGGGCGTGTACACGCACTTCATGACGAAGTTCTTCGAGCAGATCCTCGCTTTCGACTACACGAAGCTCGACGTTGACGCGTGCGTGGCCGCGTGGCCCGACTGGCCGACCGAGGAGGCGCTCGCCCGCAAGCTCTTCGCGGGCACGAAGTTCCCCGACGTGGGCGTCACCTCCACGAAGGCGAAGTACCTCGACAAGGACGGCCTTCGCGCGCAGCTCATGATCGCGAAGACGCGCTGGCCAGAGATCAAGGCTCGCCTCGAGAAGCAGCTCCTGCCATCCGCCGAAGTGGCGCGCCGGCTGCGCGTCGTCGGCGCGCCTGTCTATCCCGAGGAGATCGGAACCACGCGCGAGGACTCGTGCGCCAACGTGATCGTGGCCGCTCACATGCGCGACCGCTACAACTCGCTCGACTTCACCTACCGCACCGGCCAGATGGACGCGTTCGCGCGGGCAGCCTTCGGCGTGAAGAGTGAAGGGTGAAAGGTGAAGGGTGAAAGGTGGGATGTCGGTTGTCGAATGTCGAATGTCGCTAAAGCAAGGAGAAACTGATGTCATTTGAGTTGAAGAAGAAGAAGGCGTTCGTCTGCGACCTGGACGGCACGCTGTTCATGGGGCCCCACCCAATCGTGCCGGCCGTCAAGTTCGTCATCGACAACACCAACAGCGGACGGTTCTCGTTCTTCTACTTGACGAACAACACGTCGAAGTGCCCCGAGGAGTACATGAAGAAGATCGCGGGCGCGGCGATTCCCGTGGTGCCGGAACAGATCCTCACGCCGCTCATCACGCTGGAGTCGTACATCCGCGAGAAGGGGTACAAGTCCGTCTACCTCATCTCCAGCGAGAAGGTGAAGGCGCACATGGCGGAGCGCCTTGCGGACGCGGGCGTCTCGCTCGACTACGATCCCGAGGCCAACGAGCTGATCGCGCTCACCTACGACAAGGAGCTCACTTACGCGAAGCTGGCGGACGCGACGAGCCTCTGGAACATGCGCAACTGCCCGCCGGGCCCGATGTGCCCGATTCGCACGAAGAACCAGACGCCCGTCGACTTCGTGGCCACGCATCCCGACAACTGCTGCCCGAGCGAGCGCGGTCCGATCCCCGACATCGGCGGCATGATGAAGTTTCTCGAGATCACGAACGGCATGAAGCCGAGCCACGTGTTCGGCAAGCCTTCACCGACGCTCCTCGCGCCCGTGCTCGCGAAGTTCAAGCCGGAGGAGATCGCCGTCGTTGGCGACCGCCTCTACACGGACAAGGCGATCGCGGACAACGCGGGCGTCGACTTCGTGTGCGTCCTCTCTGGCGAGACGACGCCTGCCGACCTCGAGAAGTACACCGGCACGCCACCGTCCGTCGTGGTCGAGACATTCGATCATGTGCAGGATCATCCTTGATCCTCGCGGAGTGGCAGGCAATTTATGGTATAATAACTGCCGACTGCCGTTTGCTTCGGGCGGTTAGCTCAGTTGGTTAGAGCGAGTGCTTTACACGCATTAGGTCGGGGGTCCGAATCCCTCACCGCCCACCAAGGGTTGTTTCCGAAAGGGAGAAGTCCGCTTCTCCCTTTTCTCGTCTCTCAAACTGACACGCGGAAAACGCCCAATAAACAGGGGCTTTTCGATTTCCGCCCTCGCATAAAAACTTCTCCAGAGTGAGACGGGGTTGATGGATGTGACCCCGTCACACCCCCCTCGTCACACCCCGAAATTCTCCGTCGCAAGGTGCAAGGGAGAAGTTTTTATGACGAAAAAACGGCCGAGTGTGCAAGTGACACACTCGGCCGTTTTTTTAGGACCGGGGTGTCGGATTCGGACACCCTATGTTTGACACGGTGGGTTTTAAGGCGTCTGCGCTACGTCCGTTTGGCACGGCGTCTCTCCCAGCGTTCCCGCGTGGCGATGGCGTGGTTTTCGCGCCCCTTCGCCCGCATCTCCTCCGCCCATGCAAGGTTCTCCGGCGAGGGGACCACGCCCTCCACAGCCTTGGCGACGGCCTCGATGAAGAACGTCGAAACACCCATCTGCCGTTGCCGCTTGCTGGGCTTGTGTCCGGCCCGCGTCCACCACGGAACCATCCGCCCGGCAATCGCCGTCCGAACCTTGGCCACCAGTTCAATCGGCGGCGCGCAGTTCACAATCATGCATTCGGGGTTTCTCTGTACCTTCATCGTCTTTCCTTTCGTCATGTGGTCGGCGGGAAGCCCAGGAGCCTTTCCTGCTCTTCCCAGTCGTCCGTTTCGATCTTGCGCACCTTCTGGAGCGAGAAGCCGTCCGGCAGGTCGCCCGACAGCGCGGCGCGGATTATCCTTGGCGAAAGCGTCGCCAGACGGATCGTGTAGAGGACGTAGCGCCTGTCCGTTCCGACGAGTTCCGCGAGCTGGCTGATTGACGCGGCCTTGCCCTCGTCAATCATCTTCATCCACGCTATCGCCTTCGCAAACGACTTCAGAACGGTTCCCTGCGCCATCGTCGTGTTGAGCTGTTGCTGGGTCGGCTTCGCCGGCGCTACGGAAACGCCATCCTTGACGATCTGCTTGCGCCCGGATATCGTCCGGAACGCAACCGGTACCTTCACGAACAGGCATTCCGCCTCCTCAAGGTGGATGTCGCCGTCCGGCTGGGCGTTCGTCGGAATGTAGTGCGTCCTTTTCAGCTCGTCGGCTACGCCGGGCACGGGAAGGTTCATCCGAAGTTCGAGGCTCGACCTGAACACGGTGATGGACCGCAGGAAGAGCCTGTAGATGATCTGCCTGTCCGCCGAGGAGAGGCCTTGCCAGAACGTGTGCCGCCGGAATCCCGCCACGATCTGCTCCGGCGTGAACGACGTGGCGTTCGCCGCCGCCACGAGCATCGCCGTGGAAGCAAGCATGACCGCCTCCAGCTCCTGTTCGACGGCATCCTGCACCGTCGTGACGCTGACGTGGCGGATTGGGCAGGTGGAGACGCCCTTGCGCATGTCCTGCTGGCAGACGAAGTAGGAGTACTTCCGAACCCCCAGGGTGTTCTTCTTGCTCCAGCGGTACGACATGGGGCGCTTGCAATGGCCGCAGAAGACAAGCCCCTGGAAGATCGCCGTTTCGGGGCAGGCCGAACGCTTGGCGGGCTGGTTCGCCGAGACCTTGAGCACTCCGTTAACCTTGTCCCAGAGGTCCCGCGTTATCAGCGGCTGCTGGCGTCCCTTGACGATTTTCCCGTGGCTGTTCGCATCGCCGACGTAGCGGACGTTGCGGAGGCAGTTGTGGATCGACTGGACCGTCCACGGCCTTCCGGGGAAACGCTCGATTCCCTCCGACTGGAGTTGCGCCGCCACCTTCTTCGCCGATCTGTGCTGCAGGAAGAGCTTGAAGATGCGTGGGACGTTCTTCGCCGTGTCGGGATCCGGTACGAGGTTCTGGTTCTCGACCTTGTAGCCGTATGGAGGGATTCCCCCGACGAAGTAGCCTTGGTCGAGCGCCGTTCGGAAGTGCCGCTGGATGCGCTCTTGGATCGTCTTGCGTTCCCATTGCCCGAAGGAGACGATGAGGTTCACGACGAGCTCGCCCATCGGCGACGAGGTGTCGACGAACGGTTCCGAAACGGAGGTGAACCCGATTCCGAGCTTCTTCATCTTCTCGTCGAACTCGCAGAAGTCCTTTGTGCTTCGGGTCATGCGGTCGATGCGGAACACGATGATCTTGTCGATCAACCCCTGTTCGCACTGGCTGATCAGCCGACGGTAGGCGGGGCGGTTGAGATCGCCGCCGCTGTAGCCGTAGTCATCGAACCGCTCCGGCAGGGCGATCCATCCTTCGGCAGCCTTGGCGGCGATGAAGCTCTCGCACATCTGGCGCTGGGCGTCGATTGAGTTGAACTGCTTGTCCTCCGCGTCCTCGACGGACTTGCGCGTGTAGATTGCGACGCGAACCGGTCTGTTGGCTCTTTCCATGTCCTTCAGTCCTTTCGCGGTTTGAGTCCCCACCATGCGACGCCGTTGTAGTGGCTCTTGCCTGTGATGGCGCGGACGATTGCTGTTGGCGAGGTGTAGATCTTGCCGGCGTATTCGTACCTTCCGCCGCCGAGCGAGCGCATCTCGTAAATCTCCCCGTGGTACTCGCGGCGGTAGGTCACGCCCCGCGAGTCGTTCGCCGAGCGCGGGGCTTCGCGGAGCGACTTGTTGATCTGCGGGTCGTGGTCGGCGATGTAGGCAAGGGTCTCGAGTTCCGCCGCCGTCAGGCCGCCGAACGCAAGCTCCTGAAGACGATGGGCGCACCGGCGCTGGAGGAACCGCGCGCCGAAGGTGGCGGCGTCCACGCCTGTCAGCTCATGATAGCGGCGGCGCAGCCTTTCGGGATCGTAGTCCCGCAAGGCGTCGATCTCCGCTCTGAGCTTTGCCTTGTCGTCGTTTCTGCTCATGGTTCCATCTTCCGCATCAGTTATCGGGACACATGATGCCGTAATGCCCTGTGAATAGCAATGTGGTATTTTCATTGTTTTTGCGAATTGAAATCTGGGGTGAAGTTGAAGGCCGGATGCCCCGTCGGCCCGTCTGCCGAGGCGGCGGGGAACTGTCCGAGCCGCGAACCGTCAGCAAAGGCGGGCAGGTGATTGGCCGAAGCCGTATTCACGGGCGAGATCCTGCACCTTCGACCATTCGTTGCGCATGAACGTGGTGAGTGGATAGCCCGCCCATTCCGCTATCTGCGCATAGCTGACGTCCTGCATCCGCAGTTCAAGCCAGTAACGCTGGTCAGGCGTGAGCGCTTTCTGGAACGCCTCGTAGTCCATCTCGAAAATGGTCTTGCGGATTCCGCGCATGCCGTCCGAGAGGGACTCCTCGGATATCAGGCCCTTGTCGACGGCGGCGCGGTAGTCGTCCTGGCCGATGGGGACCGTGACGGCCTTGCGCTTTGCGGAGTTTTGCTGGCGGGTGTCGTCGATGATGAAGTTCTCGACGGCCTGTATCAGGTAGGTGGTGAGCTTGACCCCCTTCGAGCGGTCGAAGTAGGGCAGGGCGGCGATTGCCGCAGACCCCATCCTCGACTCGAAGAAGTCCCTGTCGCACTCCTGCAGCGCGCCATACGACATCGCCTGGAACGACCGCTTGCGGAAGTATCCCTGCAGCTTCGCAAGGATGTCCAGCTGCCGCCACTCCGGAACATCGACGTATTCGATGTCATCGTTCGTGCGCTGCGCCGGCGGCGGTTCGCGGCGGCGTTTCCTGCGCTGCTTGCCTTTGCGTTTCTTCCCGCCCTCGAAGTCCTCGTCGAAATCGTCGCGGGGGTCGTGTCTGAAGCTTTTAGCCACGGCTGACCTCCCGGATCACGTTGACCACGACTTCGATGTGGAATCCGTCGTCGAGCATTCTCATGCCCTCGCGGTACAGGCGACGCTTCTCCTGTGTCCAGACGCGCGGCTTCTTGTAGCCGTAGCGTTTGCCGTGGCTGCGGAAATACTCCGCGCCATTGCAGATGTCGCCGAACTCGCGTTCAGCGTGACGTTCGCCGTTGTGGCGGCGCTTGCGGTTTTTCATTTTTCGTTTCCTTTGTTTTTTCGTTGGCCGATCCTGCGGCGGGCCGTGCCCACCGCGTCGCGACAATTGAAAAATAACATAAAAGGGCGCAAGAAAAATCGCCTTGCCGAAGATCGCGAAACGCCACGCGACCATTGATTTTATTGGCCGAAATTGTCGTGACAAAAAAACCACGGCAGAGCCGTGGGACAATAAAAAACGCCGACAATTAATTGTCGGCGTTCTTCAATAATCTGTCGGGAGCGTTATCGCTTCGGCTTGGATTTCGCAGCCCTCTCGATGGCTCGGGCAAGCGAGGCGGCTGCCTTTTCTTGGTCGCCCGAGTGGGCGATGTAGCCGTCGGTTTTCGCTTTGTTGTTCACCTTTGCCGCCTCGATAGTGAGCGCGTGTCTTGCCGCTTCAGCCCATTTCCCCGGATGGTCTATGCAATAATTCAGCCCGCTTGCAATCTGCGCCTCTTGTTCCGACGTGATCTTCGGGCCGCGTTTCTGCTTCGGAGGCTTGCGCACCTTGTGTCCGCTCTTGGTGAAAGGCTTGTCCTCCGACTTCACGAAATATGACAGCCGCGAGAGCGCGTCGATGAAGTCCTTGTAGAAGTCAGTGATGCTCCGCTTGTCGAGTACCTTCTGGGAGCCGATGTAATTTTCGCAACCATGATAGTAAATGCGGTCAAACAAGGAGAGGCATTTGCGTTCAGCGTCCGCACATTCAATGGCGTTGGGAAACTCGGCGTTAACCACCTCAAAAAGGTCTCCAAAACCCGTGCGCACCGGATCGAAACGGCACATCCATTCATGGTATACCCTGCGATGGCATTTCATCAAATGCCATTCCGCGTCAGTTGCCGATGACAATACGAAATCCTCGGTCAGCGATGCGAGCGACGTGAGAAGCGGGAACTGGTTGGGGTCAAGCGCGAGGTAGCGGTCTTTCCCGTTGGACTTGAAGGCAGCGACAGATTCTCCTATCGCAGACGCGCAGCCTTTTATGATTTCCTCAACCTTCTCAACGTCGGCGTCCTTCCGTTCCGGCGGGCGGATGATTTCGCTTTCGCGGATGCCGGAAATGACCTCTCCCACCTTGTCGCAGCAGGCCGTGTACGTCTGATTGCCGAAGCGGTCTGACAGTACGCGATCCATGATCTTCATCAGCCGGTCGCATCCGGGGTAGGCGCATCCGAACTTCGGGCATTTACAGTATGCTTCCATCCGTGCCCTCCTCCCTTGCGTCCGCAACGTGTGCGGCGAGCGGCTCGCCGATGAGCTTCAGCTTCTTCTCGACGATGTAGCGTAGCGTCGCCTTGTATTCTGGCTCCACAATGTCCTGCATCCGAGGCGAGTATGTCAGCTTGTCGGGCTTGCAGACAATCTTGAAGTCGCGGGTCTTCTCGCGGTCGTAGATCTTGACGTTGTTCGCCACCACGACCTTGAACAGCCGAACGGTAAAGGTGATGGAAAGGATATCGCGCCATTCCGGCTTGTAGCGAGTCGGGTTGAAGTGTTCGTCAAGGTACGCCCAGATGCGGTTCCCCTTGTAGTTGTAGCAGCGGAACGCCGGCCTCTGCTCCTCGCCTCTCTTTGCCCGTTTCTTGTTCTCGCGCAGTCGGCGGACTTTCTCCGCCTCGCTTTCGCTCTCGGCGTAGGTGAAGTCTACGGAGCTGATGAAGATGCTGTGTATCTGCTCCTTCTCGTCGTCGCCGTCGACTTTCATCGCCTCCTCGGAAGTCCGCGACGAGGTGAAGGTGCGGAGCGGCTTGGTGAAATACATCGTCGGCTCGTCGACGATCTTTGTGCCGAGGACGTGTTCGACGAAGAAATCCGCCACGACTCTCTCGTCGCAGACAACCGGCCACGTGAGACGGATGGTGGGTTCCGCGATATAGTGGTCGAGGTAGAAGGTGTGCATCGTTGGATCGAGTCCGACCGTCACGTTGTGCTGGTCGCACAGATATGTCTTGAACGGGTCCTTGGGCACCGTGATCGCGTAGCGGACGTACTTCCCCGTGGAAGGGAACGGATGGACTTCGACGGGGAACGGCATCTTCTTGGAGTCTTCCATCGCCTTGCCGAACTTCTCCTTGAAACTCTCGATGCCTTGGTCGATTTCCTCCTGCTCCGTGTTTTTCGCTGGCTCTATCGTGTAGTAGGACCATGACGAGTTCTTCTGCTCCTCGTTGACGGCGAGATCCACGATCTTGCCCCATTCGCTTTCCAGCTTGTCCTGCCTGGCGCAGAACCACGCCACGCGGTTGGCAGGATGCGTAATGCTCGCCTGTCCGCCGTGTTCGAGGTTGAACATGTCCGTAAAAAAGTATTTCTTGGCGGGATCGATCTCCGTAAGGTGGGTGACGATCTTCATGATGTTTTTCGACACCGCAGCAAGGTTTATGATGCGCAGCGAGCTGTAAAGGTCGAGATAGCAGGACGGGTACTGCTTCTGGAGTTCCAGGATCTCCGCGTGTATCTGGTCGGCGCGGAGGTCGAGATTCCTGTACTCGATCTTCCCCCAGTCAATCTTGTACGCCTTTGCGACCTTCTCGAATATGAACTGCTGGAGATCCGGCAGCGTTATCTGTCGGATCATCAGCCACAAAGGCGACTTCTTCGGCTTGTCGCCTTTATTGTTGTTTTTCTTTTCTTTCATACTTTCCTTGAAACGGCATATTATACCATCTTTTAAGGTCTCGCAAAAGCAGAGGATTGATTCTGTCGCGGTTAGAACGGGAGGTCGTCGATGTCCTCGAACTCCTCCGTGACGCCGCCAGACCCGTTGACGGGGCTGTTCTCGGGGAAGTCCCCGAGCTCGTATCCGACGATCTCCGGGTAATGCTTCCCAGCGACGCGCTTGACGGTGATGCGCTTGACCGTGCGCAGCATCCCCATGAAGTCCGCCTCGCACACGTCCTCGGCCTTGTTGGGCATCGGGAAGTCGCTTGACGCCCGCGCGGCCCACCACTTCTCGAACTTCGAGCGGGCGTAGCCCGTGTGTTCCGGGCATACCCATTCCGAGAAGTTGCATCCTCGCGCATCGTAGAGCGATCCGCCCTCCGCCTCGCAACGGTAGGTGACGCGCACGGTGTGAGGATCGTCTGGTTGCGCATCTCGCTTGGTCCACACCTGGAAGAGGACATCCGTGACGTCGTGCGTCTCGAGCGTGACCTCGCCGGAGAGGATCGCCGCGTTGTCGGCGTGCGCCTCGTGCGTCCTCCGCTCCGCCTCCTGGCGCGGGAACTGGTACCCGCACTCCTTGCAGAGCATGACCGAGAGCGGTACGAGCGACCGGCATTGGGGACACACTTTTGCCAAGGGCTCGCGGTTCCCGCCGGACGGCGGCTCGGTGATGCGTATCGCATCTATGGGGCCGAACCTCTCCACGTTCTTCCCGTAGTCGAGTACGAGGCATTCCGTCTTGCCTGTCTCCGGCGAGAGGCGGAATCCGCGCCCGACCATCTGGATGTACAGCCCCGCGCTCGCCGTGGGGCGCAGGAGGGCAATCGTGTCGAGGCGGCGGATGTTCGTACCCGTCGTCATGACCGACACGTTGCAGCAGTATTTGAGCGGCGGCAGCGTCCCGCCGAAAAGGTCCGTGGCGATTGACTCGCCCTTGAGCCGGCGGATGATCTCGTCGCGCTTCTCGGACGGTGTGTCCCCGGTCACCACCGCGCACTCCTCGCCGGAGAAGCGCGAAATCTGCTCGGCGACCTTCCTGCAATGCTCGACCGACGTGCAGAACACGAGGCAGGCCTTGCGGTCTTTCGTCTTCTCCACGATCTCGCGGCATGCCGTGGCGACGAGGCGGTCTTCGCCCATCGCCTTCTCCACGTCCTCCGCGACGAACTCGCCGGCGCGGATGTGCAGGTGGTCGAGGTCGGCGTTGGCGACGCCCGCCTTCGCCGTGATCTTCGACAGCCATCCCGCGTCGATCAGGTCCTTGACGTTCGCCTCGTAGCACACCTCGTTGAAGAGGTTTTCGGGGCGGCAGATGAGTCCGCCCTGCGTCCTGAACGGCGTCGCCGTCCATCCGACCATGCGGACGTTCGGGTTCCTGGCCTTCGCGGCGTTGAGGAACGTCTGGTAGCGCCCCTCGCCGTCCGGCGGCACCATGTGGACCTCGTCCACCATGACGAGGTCGAAAGGCTCGAAGAGGTCGATCTTGTTGTAGATTGACTGGATGCCGGCCACGATGACCGGCTCCTTCGTGTCGCGCCTGTCAAGTCCGGCGGAATACACGCCGACGGGCAGGTCGGGACAAAGCCCCTTGAGCTCTTTGCTGTTCTGCTCCACCAGCTCCTTGACGTGCGCGAGGATGAGCACGCGCCCGTGCCAGAGGTTGACGGCGTCCGCAGCGACCGATGCGATGCAGATCGACTTGCCTCCGGCGGTGGGGATGACGACGCACGGGTTGCCGTCCTTCCGGCGGAGGTAGTCGTACAGCGCGGCCTTCGCGTCCGACTGGTAGTCTCTCAATTCAAGCATATGCGTTTTCCGTTCTTTTCGTCGGTTTCGTTCATCTCTTCGAGTTCGATGTACACAAGCCCCTCCGGCGGGACGGGATCGCACATCCGCACGTCGATGTGCTTGATCTGCGAATCGTCCTCCATGAGACCCGCGTGTACGAGCGAGTCGAGCGTGCATTTGAGGACGTTGTCGAGATCGCGCCTTCGCGAGTCCGGAGGGTAGAACTCGCCGACGAGCCTCACTTTCCCGGCCAGCTTCCGGAACTGCCCCGCAAGGCGCGAGACGCACATCCTGCGGAAACGCCGGCCCTCGCGGCTGATAAGCACACGGGGGCCGACGTTGCGGTAGTACCGGTTCACGCTTGGAGGCCAGGGCAGCTCGAACTTCACGTCCGCGCCCACGGAGCCGTCCCCGAAGCCGCCGGGGCGGGCTGTGTCCCGCTCCCCGCGCCCTGTCCGTCGCCGCCTTTCCTGGGCTTGTACGACTTGATGACGTTGCGTGTCGGGTCGTTCTTGTCGAGCGCGACCGTGATCATCATCGGGAGGTTGTGGAGCTGGACCGTGTCGTTCAGCTGCGTCACGCCGACGGCGCGGCAGATCGCCGAGAGCTGCTCGCGCCCGATGCGCTGCGCGTCCGGGCTGGTGCGATGCTCGAACGTGATCCACGCGAACACCTTGCGCCCCTTGCAGTCGCCCGAGATGATCTCGAACTCGAAGTTGAAGCCCATCCCGTTGCCGGACTTCATCGGCTTCGCCTCGGAGTTGGCGATGACCGCCTCGTAGGTGCCCGCAGGAAGGACGTCGAATGACGACGGCTCGACTTCGGCCGCGTTGAATGATATCGTTGCCATGATTGGTTTGCCTTTCGTTGATGTTATTTGCCGTTGTTGCCGAGGCATTCCACGAATGCCGTCCAGGAGAGCGCGAGCTCCGTCGGAAGCCCGTACCGGTTCTTCGCGATGCAGGCCGGGGAGCCGTTCGTGCGGAGGATGCGTTCGCCTCCGTCCGCGCCGACTGGCGCAGCCTTGCCCGTCGTCGAGTCGACGCGCATCCGGCGCGTGGCGAAGAGGACGGCGTCCACCCACTCGCAGACGAGCGAGCACGCGGCCTTGTGGAGGCGCGGCGTGTAGCGGTCGTAGGAGGCGTGTTCCGGATCCTCGAAGCGCTCCACCTTCGAGTGCGCGATGAGGACGACCGCCATGTTTCGCTTGGCGCGGATCTCGTTCAGGAGCGCGATGATCTGCCGCCAGTACGTGAGGGCGTGTGTGTAGCCCTTGCCGTAGCCGCCGTCGGCCTTCTCGATGCACTTCACGCCGTAGTCCGCGCAGACGCGGTCCCACACGAGCCGCTCCGTCCAGTCGAGCGAGTCGAGGCACAGCGTCTGGTAGTCGTGTTCCTCGTCGCGTATCGCCTTGAGCTGCGTGAGAAGCTCGTCGAACGACCCGACGAGCGGAAGCCTCGCGCAGTCGATCTCGGAGAGCCCGTCCTCTGTCTGGACGAACACGGCCTTCGGGGCGTTCGCCGCGAAGGTCGACTTGCCCACGCCCTCCGATCCGTAGATCATGAGGCGGGGCGGAACGGGCTGCCTGCCCTTGATGACGTTCTGCAATAATGCCATTGTCATTGTCCTTTCGGTTTGTTTTGGTTTTGTGTGTAAAGGAAATCCCGCCGGCGGCTGGCCGACGGGATTTCCGAAGATGCCTGTTTGCTGCTGTCAGATCGTGTCGAAGATGCGAAGCGCCTCGTATCCCGTCGGCCACTCGTTCCTGCAGCGGCACTCCTTGAGGAGCGACATCGCCATCTGGTTGGTGGCCGCAGACTGGTCGAGCAGCCCGTCGGTGAGCTTCCACACGCCGCAGCGGTAGGGTTCGCGCTTCTCGATGCCGACGATGTACGTGTCGGGCGCGACGCCGTCGGAAGCCGCCTTGAACACTTCGCGGTAGAACGCGAGCTGCTCCGGGTATCCGTACTTGCGGGCGTCCCGCTCGAAGAAGGAGAGGTTGTCGCACGTCTTGAGGTCGACGATGACAGGCCTGCCCTCGAAGTCGGGGTTGAACCAGTCCATCCGGATCTGGCACGGCTCTCCGTTGAGGGCGATGCGGACCGTCCCCTCGGCGCGTCCGTGTTCGAGGAGCGCGTTGGCGACGGGGTGCAGGGCTACGCTCTGCTGGAGCTTCAGCATCCAGCCGAAGTCCTCGCTGGAGACGATGGGGCGCTTCTGCGACGCCAGCCACTCGCGGTAAGCCTTGGTGGTCTTGCCGAACGGCTCGCCGGTCTTGGGGTTCGTCGGGCCGGAGCTGATGAGGTACTCGGCGTCGAACTTCGCCCGTCCTTCGAGGATGAGCGTGTGCAGGGCGCGTCCCGTCTGGTACGCAGCCGTGTCCGTCGGCTCGATCTCGCCGGACATCCTCTTCCTGTACAGGCGCGGACACGCCCGGAAGTCGCCGAGCAGATGGCTCGACAGGAACTCGCCGCGCCGTGCGGCCTCGTGGTACTCGTCGGCCGGAATGTCGACGATGAACGGGTATTGCTTCATGGTGTATTCCTTGACTGATCTTGCGGGGCAGATTGCGCGTCCCGCTCTCGCATCCTCATCTTACGGCAAGAAAATCGGTTTCAACCAAAAAAATCAAAATTCTTCCTCGCGCCAGATTTTTGGTTGAAGCGGGGATTTTTTCCGTAAGAAGGAGACGGAGGAAAAGACAATGGGAAAAACAGAACTGCGTGACCGGCTGTACCGCGCCATTCCGTATATTGTTGGCCTTATAGTCGGAACCATCGTCATTTTTGCGATTCTCATGTTCGTGGCGCGTCATTCCGGCGGCAAGGCACAGGACCAGTTCTCCATCATCTGCGAGAGGATGATGCATGAGGGCGGACGGGGGGGCGAGAGATGATCACGGTCGAGACGGCTATGGCGTACCTCGCCGCCGGACTGAGCGTCCTTCCCGCCATCAGGGCGGAGAAGCGTCCGTCGGTCGGCGCATGGAAGACGTGGGCGGGGAGGCTGCCGAGCGAGTACGAGGTCAAGGCGTGGTTCGGGAATCACCCGGACGGGGTGTGCATCGTCGCCGGATCGGTGTCGGGCAACCTCGAGTGCATGGACTTCGACAACCACGGCGAGCTGTACGAGGGCTGGAAGGCAAAGGTCGATCCCGGCCTCTTCTCCCGGCTCGTCGTGGAGACCACGCCGTCGGGCGGGTACCATGTCCTGTATAGATCCGCAGCGAAGATAGAGGGCAACCTGAAGCTGGCGAGAGGAGAGAGGAACGCAAAACTTGCGACTTTGATCGAAACTCGCGGAGAAGGAGGACTTTTCCTCTGCTCTCCGACTTCAGGATACACTGCGATACAGGGCGAGTTTGCACACATCCCCACGTTGTCCGAGGTGGAACGCGAACAACTCCTCTCGGCGGCGCGCGAACTCAACGAGGCGCGGGAAGCCCCGAAATCCGCCCCGTGCGGCGTTTCAGGGGGCGGGGCGGGCGACCAGCCGGCTCCGGCCGCCGGAGCGAACCCAGGGGCCGTGTCGGGCGACGGCGGCGATTTCCTCACCCGTCCGGGCGACGACTTCTGCCAGAGAGGCGAGATACGCCCGATCCTTGAGTCCCACGGCTGGCAGTTTCTCGGCAGCAAGCCCGACGGAAACGAGCTGTGGAGGCGACCAGGCAAGGAGTCAGGCGGACACTCGGCGACGTTTGACGGCAATGTGTTTTATGTGTTTTCGTCGAATGCCGCTCCCTTCGAGAGCGAGCGCGGCTACAGCCGTTTCCAGGTGTACGCCACGCTGGAATGCGGCGGGGACTACACGCGGGCTGCGCGGGAGCTGCTGGGCAAGGGCTACGGGCAGTCCTTGCCCGAAAAGCCCGTTGATTTCAGCGGGCTGTCCGCCACCGTAGGCGGACAGGGGCGGACGGATGCGAACGTACCGGCCATCCTGCCGCTCGGCGAGCTTGTGGAACGGTATCCGAAGATGAAGCCCGTGCTGATACACGGCTTCCTGCGCAGGGGCGAGACGATGAACATCATCGCGCCGCCGAAGACGGGAAAGTCGTGGCTCGTCACCGACCTTGCGCTCTCGGTGGCGACCGGGACGCCGTGGTTCGGCTTCCCGTGCGAAAAAGGGAAAGTCCTCATCATCGACAACGAGCTGCACCCCGAGACCTCGGCGAACCGCATCCCGAAGGTGGTCGCGGCGCGGGGGATCGACATCAAGAAGGTGCGAAATGACATCTACGTCGAGAACCAGCGCGGGAGGCTCGGCAACATAGAGGATCTGGCCAACCGCATCGAGACGCTCAAGCCCTACGGCTTCAGGCTGGTCATCATCGACGCCTTCTACCGGGCGATGCCCAAGGGGACGGACGAGAACGACAACGGGACGGTGGCGGGCATCTATAACCTCATCGACAAGTACGCCGCCGCCCTCGACTGCGCATTCGTCCTCATCCACCACACGAGCAAGGGCAACCAGTCGCTCAAGGCGGTGACGGACGTGGGCGCGGGAGCCGGCTCGCAGAGCCGCGCGTCCGACACGCACGTCATCCTTCGCCGGCACAAGGAGCAGGGATGCGTCGTCATGGAGTCGGTGGTGCGCTCCTTCCCGTCCGTAGGGGCGGTGTGCCTCCGCTGGAACTGGCCGCTCTGGGAAAGGGACGATTCCCTCAACCCCGACGTTCTACGGCATCACGCAGAAGACGGCGAAGCTCGCGGTCGAAGGCGCAATCGCCGAGGGGTATGTCAAGTGCGAACGGCTCGCCCATCCGCCGGAGGGCCAGCACGCAGCAAAATTCATCGTGAAAGGAGATGTTCGGATGGACGGTTCGGACGATGATTCTGATTGATTTTTCCGCCAAAAACAAATCAACCAAATCAGAATTCACCAAGGGCGTTCTGATCTGATTTTGATTTGATTTTTTCGCCCCCCTTTAGGGGCGATAAAAAAATCAAATCAAAACAGAACGCCCCGGCCGGCGATTCTGATTTGTTCGGCGAAAAACAAATCAGACGGATCGGGCGGCATTTCGAGCCGCCCGGCGGGACGGGGCGCGATCCCCGCCCCGAAGGCCACGGTTCCTCCCCCACCCCCTCTCGAAGGCAGGGCGCGGGAAGGAGCGAGGCTCCAGGGCAGACTTTCTTTCAGGCGAAAAACAAAATCGGAGGAGCATAAATGCCAACGGACGAATGCGAACTGACGTATGCGACGGTGTGCAGCGGGATCGAGTGCATGAGCGCGGCGGTCGCGCCGCTCGGCGGCTGGAGGCCGGTGTTCTTCAGCGAGATCGAGCCGTTCCCGTGCGCGCTGCTGAAGCACCGCTACCCGACGGTTCCGAACCTCGGGGACATGACGAAAATCAAGGCCGAGAAGATCGGCGAGGAGAAATGGAGGATCACGAATGGAACAGATGCAGTTGAACTTGCCGGGCGTCTCGGATGCCTCGCCGGCGGCACGCCGTGCCAGGACGTGTCGGTCGCGGGGAAGCGCGCGGGGATGGCGGAGGGAAGCGGGACCCGCTCCAGCCTTGCCTTCCACTTTGCGAGACTTTGCAGAGAGCTACAGCCCAGATGGGTGCTGTGGGAGAACGTTCCGGGAGTTCTCACCTCCAACGGAGGGCGGGACTTCGCGCACTTCGCCAGGGCGGTTGGGGAATGCGGGTATTCTCTTGCCTACAGGGTTCTGGACGCTCAATGGGTGCGAGTGGACGGGTTGCCCCGAGGGGTTCCCCAGCGAAGACGGCGTGTGTGGCTTGTCGGACATCTTGGAGACGACTGGCGAACACCTGCGGAAGTACTGTTTGAGCTGGCGGCGGCGCTGAAGGCGCAGATCGCCCGCTTCCTACGAACTCGAACGGCGGCGACGTGATGCCCGCCCTGACCTCCCGCGACCTCGAGGCCCGCCTGACGGGGCAGGCCGAGAAGTCGGGAGGCTACGTGATTTCGCCGAGCGGCTTCGACCCATACGAGCCGGGCGGCGTAAAGTCGGCAAGCCGGGAGGTGAGCGGAGCGTTGGTGAACGGCTCCTCGCCCGGCTTCCATAACGCGGTCTGCTTCGAGAACCACCAGACGGACGCCCGCACAACGGAGGCGGATGTGGCACCTACGATGGGCGCGTCCCGCAACGCGCAGGCGTCGAACAACAACCCGCTCGTGGTCGCGCCGGCCGACGTGTTCGGCAAGGTCGCCCACGCCGTGAACAAGGACGGCGACGGGGAGAAGTACGCGAAGATCGAGGTCGCCGAGACGAGAAACACGTTCTCGAACAGCGAGGCGCGGACGCAGGAGGTCGTCGTCCAGCCCAAGCCGGAGGGCGAGGTCGTGGCCATCGACATGGACAAGAACAAGCCCACGAACGCCGACAAGCCCGTCCGCAAGGGCGGCGCGGGATTCGGCGTCTCGGAGAAAGGCGCGTCCTACACGCTCACCGCCCGCGACCAGCACGCCGTCGCATACGCCATCGACTCGATGGGGTCGAACGCGATGAAGTCGAAGAACCCGAAGAGCGGCTGCCGCGAGGTCGAGTGCGCCCCGACGCTCACGACCGTCGATCCCGCGCCGGTGAAGCACCAGGGCGGCACGGCGGTCGTGGCGTTCCTGCCCGGCAACTCCGGCAAGGCGCGGTCGGTCGCCGCCGAGGAGGAGGTGTCGCCGACGCTCATGCGGACGCAGGGCGAGAGCGGCAACAAGGTCGCGGTCGCCGCCGAGGTGATCGGCGTGTTCGACATGGGCGCGCGCAAGACCGGTGCCGGCACGGACACGAGCGGTGTCTCGCCCACCGTCCTCGCGCAGCACGGCACGGACCCCCACGCGGTGTGCATCGGCTTCAACTGCGAGGCCGGGACGCACGACCACATGCCGAAGGACAACCTCGGCGAGACGCTCGCCGCCTGCCACAAGTGCGGCGTCGCCATCGGCGGAGCCGTGTCGTTCGAGCCGGGGCTTGCGAAGCGCGAGGGCGAGGGGCACCGCTTCTCCGACGAGGTGGCGTCCACGCTCCGGGCGGACATGGGCGACAACCGCCCCGCCGTCGCGACGGTGGACTACATCGTCCGCCGCCTCACCCCGCTCGAGTGCGAGCGTCTCCAGGGGCTTCCGGACGGATACACGAAAATACCGTATCGCGGCAAGCCGCCGGACGAGTGCCCGGACACGCCGCGCTACAAGGCGCTGGGCAACGGCTGGGCGGTGAACTGCGCCCGCTGGATCGCGCAGAGGATACAGGAACACGACAAGGAGACCAGAAATGGAAACGAATAGGATGAAGGTCGTGAACGTCCCGCTGGACGAGATCACGCCATACGAGAACAACCCCCGCGTCAACGAGGGTGCGGTCGAGCAGCTCGCCAAGATCATCGAGCAGTTCGGCTTTCGGAACCCCGCCGTCCTCAACAAGGACAAGGTGATAATCGAAGGCCACACGCGCCTGCTCGCCGTGAAGAAGCTCGGCTGGGAGACTATGCCGTGCATCATCGCAACCGACCTCACGCCGGAACAGGAGCAGGCGCTCCGCATCGCCGACAACAAGATCGCCGAGATCGCGGAGTGGGACGAGGACAAGCTCAAGGTCGAGCTCGCCGCCTTGCAGGAGGCCGGATTCGACCTCTCGCTTCTCGCCTTCCAGGACGACGAACTCGACGAGCTGCTGGGCGGAGAGATCGGGACGCACGGCGAGACCGAGCCTGACGCCGCCCCCGAAGTCCCGGAGGTGGCCGTGTCGAAGTCCGGCGAGGTGTACGTCCTCGGAAAGCACCTCCTCGTGTGCGGCGACTCGACCAAGGCGGAGGACGTCGCCAAGGTGTGCGGCGAGGACGAGGCCGACCTCTGGCTTACCGATCCGCCGTACAACGTGGACTACCACGGCTCGGACGGGCAGTCGATCCAGAACGATTCGATGGAGGACACGAAGTTCCGCGAGTTCCTGCGCACGGCCTTCGGCCATGCAGAAAAGGCGCTCAAGCCCGGCGGCTCGTTCTACATCTTCCACGCCGACTCGGAGGGCTACAACTTCCGTGGCGCGTGCTTCGACGTGGGGCTGCGCGTGAGGCAATGCCTCATCTGGAAAAAGAACTCGCTCGTCCTCGGCAGGCAGGACTACCATTGGATTCACGAGCCGTGTCTCTATGGGTGGCGCGAGGGTGCGGCGCACGACTGGTTCGCCGACCGCTCGCAGACCAC
>CACXPT010000082.1 GCA_902769585.1 uncultured bacterium | reverse complement strand
GATGCTGAAGCTCTCGCCGTTGGAAAAGATGCGCGGATATTTCCCCGACGCGCCATTGGAGATGACGTTGACCGGCGCCTCCATGGTGAGCGAGGTGCGATCGTAGCCGGGCATGGTATTGATCGTATGCATAGTCGCCGTGGAGTCGAAGTAGCGGTCCGTCCAGCTCGCGCCGGTCAGCACGGTGATGTACGCCGAGCCCTTGAGGTCGCGCCACGTGGTGGCCGACGGGTTGTGCGTGCCGGTACCCTCGTTGTCGATGGCGTCGAAGTGCGTCACGAGCCCGTTCTGCACGTAGTTCTGCGGACCGAGCCCCGCCGCCACAGCGGCCCCTGCGACGGCAACCGCCGCAATCAGCATCATCTTTTTCATTGGCTTACCTTTCACACTTGTTTAAGGACAAAGGACGTGCGGCTATCATATCACACCTTGGCCTTTTTCATCAAGTCGAGATTTGAAATGATGTCAAATCAATCCTTGAACAGGTCGTCGAGCGTGACCTCGGACTGGACCACGCCGCTGTTGCCGTTCCTGCGCAGTCCGTATGTCGTCACGAACGTGAGATGGCAGTTGCCGCGCGTGCCCGATTCGCGCCTGAATGCCCCGACCTTCTCGCGGAGTTTCGCCGCGTATGCCGCGTCAATCGCATATTTCTCCGAAGCGAATTTCATCTCGCAGAGGTTGACGACCCGGTCGCCGCGTTCGATCACGAGGTCGATCTGGGCGCCTCTGACATCGGGATCGCGCGATACGCACCGCCACGAAGACTCGCTCGTCTCGACACCGGATATCCCCAGCGCGGCCTTGATCTGCCGGGAATGCAGCAGGCAGACCCGTTCAAACGCCAAGCCCTCCCATGCCACACGCCTTTGGTCATGCACCATGTTGGACCAGCGATGCGCGTCGCGGCCGGCATACCCCTTTACGAACTGGAAGTAGAAGAGCGTGTAGTTGTCGATCAGCTGGTACACGCTTCCCTTCTTCACGTTGCCCGTCTCGACGTATCTGCGGACGAAACCGCTCGTCTCCAGGTTCCGCAGCACGGCCGTGAGCGTCCCGTTGTTGTCGGACGCCGGAACGGCGGCCACGATTTCCTCCCGCGTCATGCCGCACTTCTTCTTTCCAAGCGCAGTTACCACGGCGATGTACGGCTCTGGGTTCGTAAACACGGACTTGTACAGCCGCTGGAACTCTTCCGCCAGTTCAGGCCGCGTCCCGAAAAAAAGCCGATCGATGTTCTGGGAAAGGCTCTCGCCCCTGTCAAGCAGACTCCAGTAGTAGGGCGCTCCGCCGAATACCATGTAGGCGGATACGATGTCCTTGCGATCCATGATCAGCCCTTCCGCCTTCACATACGCCTCGCATTCCGCCAGCGTGAAAGGCTCCAGGTAGATTGTCCTGTTCGCCCTGTTGAACAGCCCGCCCTTGTTCTGCAATACCTTTTTTGTCATCCACGCGGCCGCGCTCCCGCAAACGACCATCACCACGTCCTTCCTGGCGCTAGCCCAGCCGTTCCAGAATCCCTCGACGGCTCTGACAAAACCAGAATTCCGCGTATCCATCCACGGCAGCTCGTCAATGAAGATCGTCTTGCGCGCATCTTTGCTTTCCGAGACGGCATCCTTCAGCAGCTCAAATGCATCAGACCAGCTTGTCGGTATCCTGCAATCTGTTTTCCATTGTCTTTTGAGCGAGCTCCAGAATTCCGAAAGCTGTTCGCGGTACCCGCCCTTCTCAAGTCCCGTGTGCGTAAACGTGAACCGATAGTCAAACGACTCACGAATGAGAAACGTCTTCCCGACGCGTCTACGACCGTAGACGACAATCAGGCGCGATCTGTCGGCCTCAACGCAGTCCCTGATTGCGCTGAGTTCTCTTTTTCTGCCTATCATTATGATGCTCCTGTTTCAATCGCGCTAAATCCTATCATTTTTCTGCGATTTAGTCAAGATGGCAAGTTCAATCGCTCTAAATCGTCGCATCCGGGTAAGATTTAGAGCGATTGAACCTTGACCTTGCGAGTTTCAAATTGGGAATTGGTATTGGCTCTTGGCAACATTCTCACATTGGCAACATTCAGCGGAAGATGATCGTCATGCCGATGCCGTCGCCGAGGACGGCCAGCTGGCCCGTGCCCGTATCGCCGAAGCAGGCAAGTTTCTTGGCGGCGCCCGAAGCCGTGCCGCCGTAGGTGCCAAGGGGCTGCCGCTGCCCGTCGATGTAGAGCTCGTACACCTTCATGCTGCCGGAGTAGTCCAGGAGCATCCGCGCGTCCGCGCCGTCGATATGGACGACCGCCTGCCGTCCGAATGCGTCCTTGTTCTGCACCTTCAGGACACCCGCGCATGACGCCGTCACGTTCGAGGCGTTCGCCCATGAGGCGGTGGACATCACCGTGAGCGTGCCGTTCGTCACCGAGAGGTCGCCGTATGTCGGGCTGACCTTCTTCAGCCAGTAGTTCAGGTTGCCCTCCTTCGCGAAGCTCACGCACCCCTCGAACGGCACGTTGTTCGTCTGCCGGCCGCTGCCGAACTGAGTCTCCGTGTTCACGTAGTCGTCCACCAGATGGAATGTGGCGGGCGTGGCACTCGTGATCTTGCCGCTGTTGCAGCCGAGGACGCCGATGGACTGGTCGTTGCCGCACAGGTCGATCGTCGCGCCGTTAAGCAGGATGCGCTGGTACGTGTCGCCGCCGAGCGGAACCTTGTGGCAGAGCGCGTAGGGTACGCCCGTCTTGATCGTTCCCGAACTCCAGTTGCCTACGTTGCCGTTGATCCTGTTGTAGGCCACGTTCAGCTCGATCGTCGGACCATATGCATAGAAGCGGTCTCCCATGTTCAGCGGTTCCGTGTCGAAGACGACCGTGCCGGTGCCGCTGAACCGGAAGCACGTGCTCGCCGCGAAACCACCGTGGAACCGAGCAATCGATCCAGCCTCCACGTTAATCGACCGCTGCTTGCTGGGCAGATAGACCTTGCGGTTGAAGTCCACCGTGGAGTTCGCGTCTATGTAGAATGGCTTGTAGTTGTTGTCGTTCGTGTCGGGAAAGGTAACCGGCCGGTCTATCGCAACGTCTCCGGCAAAGTGCAGCGTTCCGTATGCGAGGGTGAAGTAGAGCGTGCCGCCCGGGCCGCCGACGGCGTTCGTGGCCGTGATGTAGAACGTGCCGTTCGTGAGCGTCACATCGCCCGCATACGAGGATGGCGTGTTGAAGTTGACTCGCGCCTTGCCGTTCACCGTTAGGCTCCCCGCGCCGGCGATGGGCGCGTTCACGTTCAGCGTGTTGTTCTGCCCAAGCGTCCACTGCTGCGTGCCGGCGAGCGCAAGCGGCCAGCCGAGGTTGTACGTTGTGGCGGACCCTGCGTCCGCCGCCGCCATGCCGCCATCGCTCAGTCCGACGTAGTTCAGGCCGGCGCCTTCCGCCGCCGTGAACGAGAAGCCGCCCGCAAGCGTCCAGCCGCCGAAGTTCAGGACGTCGCCAACGCCCAGCAATGCGGACGAGCCGCCACTTGCGAAGGTGGCGACGAGCGTGCCGTTGGAGATGGCGGGAAGCGTTTCCGCGCCCCAGTTGGCGGGATCCATCACCGTGGCCGTTGTGCCGCCGCCCGTCCAGGTTGCCGCCGCAGGCTCGCTTCCCGGCGTGATGACCACCAACCGGCCGTTGCCCGTGATGCCGATGTTGTCCGCCGCCGTGTAGACGCCTTCCGTCAGCGCGTTGCCGCCGAACGAGGCGGCGGCGGCCTGGATTACCACGCCGTCGCCCAGCGAGAGCGTGGCGCCGCTCGCCGCCGTCACAGCCCCCACGCGGAAGCTGCCGCCGCTGCCGCTCTCAACCTCGAACGTGCCGTCCGCCGCCACGACCAGCGCGCCGAGCATGGCGAACGTCGCGCCGCCCGCAAGGCGCACAGACCCCTTCGTCACCGTAAGCGTTCCCTCGGTGGCCGAGGTGGCGTTGGAGAACACGAACGTGCTGGACGCGCTGTCGGGCGCCCAGTTGATGCCCGCCTTGCGCGTCAGGCAGCCGGTGAAGACGGTTGGCTGCCGCACGGGCGTGCCGGTGAATTTGGCCTGCCACGGACTCGCGGCGTCAATGCGATGCGAGCCTACCGTCAGGCCGTTGGTCTCGTACAGGTTCACGCTCTGGAACGTCTGGTTGGTGCCCAGGAGCAGACATGCCGTCGGCCCTGCGAAGGCAATCTCGTGATTGGCCAACCCCATGTCAAACCAGGATGATCCGTACTGCACCGTTCCTGCCTCAATCACCATTCCATGCAGGTTGTAGGTGCGCTGGGTCCTGTGCTTCGTGCCAACAATCAACTTGCCTGGTCCCTGCTTGAGCACTCGTCCACTCGTTCCCGTCACGTTCTCCGTAGCGGCAACCGTACCGCCGTCGAATACGTAGACGGGCAGCTCTCCGTTGGCCGGCGCGTTGAGGGCCAGATACCAGTTGATGTATTTGGCCGTCTCCAGCCGGATGCCCGTCGTTCCGACGGCGAAGATCGGGGCGGTGCCGCTGAGGCTGATGTCCGAAGTGGGGCGCATGATGACCGCCTCCAGCTGGGTTCCCAGGACCGTCCACAGGTTTTGGGCCTTCTGGATGATCACGGTGTCGCCAGTCTGCGGAATGCCCCTGGCATCCGCCTCGTCCAGCCAGTTATCGTCAACATTCCAATGATAGCGGCCGTTGCTCGCTTTCACCGTCGGATTCCAGTAGCGCGTTGCTGCATGGGCGGCAAACGCCGCCATGACCGCAACCGCCGCCATAACCATCAGCTTCCTCATGCCAGACTTCCTTTCATTCCCATAAAAGCGTCTCTCTCCATCTGCCAACCACAGTCCTTGGCGTCGTCAAGGGAGAAATCATATGAATTCTACCAAAACTCTCCCATCCACACAATCCCCAAATCACCACAATCCCACAAGTACGAACCGCGATTGCCGATTTTATGATATAATGTTTGCGAATTCTTCTTGAAAGGACACATGAACCCTATCGCTAAGCGAACAATTTCCGGCCTCACCGTAGGCATTGGCGTCATAGCTCTCTTCCTGTATTGCCCTTTGCGCGGCATATTCCCGATCGTTCTCGCCCTCTCCACCCTCGCGCAACTTGAGTTCTACCAGCTGGCGAGGAAGTACCAGCCCGTCACGTGGTTCGGGCTCATAGCCGGCGGAGCGTTCGTCTCGGCCGCCGGCCTGTACGGGTTCAGTCCCGACCTCTTCTCGGTCGTGTTCTACTTCATCCCCGCCCTGCTGCTGACGTTCCTCCTGCTCTGCCTATTCGTGTTATTCAGTTCACGCTACGCCAATCCCATCGGTTCAATCGGCGTCACGCTGATGGGCTTCCTCTACGTCCCGTTCCTTCTCGCGTTCTTCCTTCTGACGACGCAGTACACCGGACACGGGTTCTGGGGCGGCGAGGCGTGGACCTCGCGCGCCGGGCTCTACACGCTCCTCGCCCTGGTCGCCATGGCCAAGTTCTCCGACACCGGTGGCTTCGCGTTCGGCGTCGCGTTTGGCAAGCACAAGATGTGCCCGTCCATATCGCCCAAGAAATCGTGGGAGGGGCTCGCCGGCTCGATGCTGTTCGCCGCCGCCACCGCGGCCGTGTTCCTCTGGCTCGCACGCCGCTTCGGCTGGGCGAACGACATACTCGCCTGGGAATCGCTCACCTACCCGCGCGTACTAGCCATAGGCGCCGCCACCGCGCTCGTGGCCACGGCCAGCGACCTCATCGAATCCCGTTTCAAGCGCGAGGTGGGCGTCAAGGACTCCGCCACCTTCATGCCTGCCGGCATGGGCGGGTTCCTCGACATGCTCGACTCCACCCTATTCCTGCCCGCGATCGTCTATCCGTTGATGATTGCCGTCTCCCAACAATGATCCAGTCCGTCAAGGCTCACGCCAAACGCGTACTTGCATCGGCAGCGCCATTTGTCGCCGTCCTCACGGCGGTCGCTCTCACGGACCTGCTGCTCCAGCGCGAAGTGCGCACGCAGCTCGAGATGTTCTTCGAAGACCCGTTCCTCTCCGGACTTTTCCGGTTCGGCCGTGCGCTGAAGTGGGGGCTGCTCCTCTCCGCGCCGGCATTCCTCCTTGGCCGATGCGCCCGCCCCTTCTACCTCGTCCTGTGGCCCTACCTCGTGCTGGTGGAGACGGTCGAGGCCGTAGCTAGGATCTCGTACGGCATGGTGCTGGACGGCGACTGGCTGATGATCGTCTACACGAGCTCGCTGCAGGAGATGCGCGAATTCTTCGGCCAGTTCTCGTGGGTTGGCGTGGCCGCGACTGTCCTCGCCCTTTCGGTTGCGATCACCGCCGGACTCTTCCTCTTCCGCCGCGTCCGCTATCCCGCAGTCTCGCGCCTTTCCGTAGCTGTCGGCATCGCCTTCTGCGTGCCGTTCGCCATCTGCAACCTCATCCTTACAAGCCCGCTGACCATCGGAAACGAGGTGATGTTCACGTTCTTGCCGGTGGACACGGTTCACAACTACGCGATGTACACGGACATAGCCAAGACCGCTCGCGCGCCTCGCCTTCCTGAAAACACCTTGGCCGAACCCGAACGCATCAAGGAGACGCTCGGGGTGTTCGCAATAGGCGAATCCTCCACCAGGAACCACTGGCATCTCTACGGATACGAGCGGCCGACGACGCCGATGATGTGCGAGATCCAGAAGGAGCTCGTGGTGTTCAAGGACGTCCAGGCAATCCATCCCACCACCGGCAAGTCGCTCAGGAGCCTGCTCACCGAGGCGTCGCGGGACAACCCCCACGAGACGCGCTCCACCTTCCCGCAGCAGTGCGCCGCCGCCGGATACGGATGCAGCCTTTTCTCCGCCCACTCGAGGTGGGGCCGGTGGGAAGGCGTGGAGTCGCTGCTGTTCACCGGATGCGGCACGAAGTACTACCTGCACGAGCAGCCCGACAGCACTCCCGAGTCGCTCGACAACGACCTTCTGCCGCCGGTGGAGAAGGCCATCCGCTCAGCGCCCGCAGGACAAGTCGTGTTCCTCCATCTCATGGGATCCCATGCGCCCCCGCTTTTCCGCTATCCGCTCAACCGCGACATCTATCCGCGATACGAGGGCGATGTCGCGCCCGGCATAGCCGACCCGAACTCGTTCGTGGCGTACAAGTCAAACCTCTACGACAACACCATCGCATTCACCGACCTAATCCTCGGCCAGACGGTCGAGATGCTGAAGTCGCTCGACCGCCCAAGCTTTCTCGTCTATCTTTCCGACCACGGCGAGACGCCGTCCTCCCCCCACTGGCGCGACGCCTCGTCCCCCGACCTCCTGGCGGTTCCATTCATCGTCTGGTTCTCGAAGGAATACCGCGCACGCTATCCGGAGACGGTGGCCGCCGTCTCGGCACTCGCGGACAAGCCGCGCGGGCTCGACCAGATGCTGCCGATCTTCAGGGTGCTGGTTCACCTCGACCGTGCGGACGCGCTTGCGGCACACTAGGCTTCGAACGAGAAGCCAATCGTGCGGCCGGCCCAGTCGCGCACGTGCATGTCCCACTCCGCGGGACGCTCCGACTTCGGCTTTGGTAGCGGGTAGTAGAAATCGCGGGCGTTGCAGATGAGCGTCGCGCCCTTCGCCGTCGTGCGCAAGAGTCCCCAGCCCACGTCCCACTCGAAGCCCAACGTCGGGATGCCTACCTCCCTCAGCATACGCGCGTTCTCGTCGAAGTCGCCGCGCAGGTAGCCCGTCGTCCACTGATGCGTGTGTCCGTGCAGGTAGCCGGGTACAATCCTGTTCTTGTAGATCGACATCGGGATGCCGAGTCCTGACGCGGGATGGTGCGAGCAGAGGAATGTCGGGCGAGTGGCGGAGGCGATCGCGTCCTTCAGCCAGTCGAGCTGCTCCTTGCCGAGCCCCTTCTTCGTGCAGGCGCCATAGCTGCCGCGCTTGTCCGGCTCCACGAGTGAATCGAGCAGGATGAAGTCGGCATGCGGCGTGTTCACCACCGAGACGAACCGCCCCGGCACCTTGCTCGCCTTGTCGTATCCCGGAAAGCACCTGAGGAACTCCGCGCGGATGTCGTGGTTGCCCATGGCGCATGTGACCCTGATGCCGGCGTCCATGAGCGGCTTGAGCGTCTCGGCGGCGATCTCGTAGTCTTCCGGCTCGCCGAACGCCAGCGAGATGTCGCCCAGGCAGAGCACGTTCGCCGGCGGACGCGGCAGCGAGAGGATCTCGCGAACGAGCACCTGCGTCGCGGCCGGCTGGTGCGGGTAGTCACGCATCGTCTTGTACTTCTGCCGCGCGAGCGGCAGGCCCACGTGGATGTCCGATATGAGGCCGATCGCCTCCGGATCGAGCGCGCCAGCGGCAGCGGCCGCCTTTGTGGCGCATCCCCCCGCGCCCAGCGCGGCAAACGCCGCGGTTCCAGCAAGGAATCCGCGCCGCGTCGTCTTTTCGCAAGTTGCGTTCATCTCTTCATGCCTTTCTTTGCGTTTTGTCTGCAATTCGTTGCGTTTTCTCTGCAAAAAGATCTGCTCATTCTGCATCGGCCATCTCGAACTCGAGCACGCCGCCCTTGACGAGGTCGGCATGGCGGACGCGCCAGTCCTTCAGCTCGACGCCGTTCAGCGTCGCGCGGCGGACGCGCCAGCGGTCCGGCGCGTAGCCCTTGACGCGGATCTCCAGCGTCGCCGGCGGATACGGTGCACCGATCCGAAGCCTCGCGCCCTTCACGAGCGGCGAGCCGAGCTCGTACTCCCCGCTAGCAGGGTCGAGCGGGTAGAAGCCGAGCGCGGAAAGGATGTACCACGCGCTCATCTGTCCGCAGTCCTCGTTCCCGTCGAAGCCCTTGCGGTTCGTGGAATACGCGCGCGTGAGTATCTCGCGCACGCGCCGCTGCGTCTTCTCCGGCGCGCCAAAGCGGTTGTAGAGGTAGGCGCAGTGGTGCGACGGCTCGTTGCCGTGGATGGAGCTGTTGCCGCGCTCCGGCACCCAGAAGAGCGTGTCGAAGAACTCGTCCAGCCGCCTGACCGCCTCCGCCTTGCCGCCGAGCAGCGCGACCAGTCCGTCCGTGTCGAACGGCACGGCCCAGACGCCCGTCTCCGGCGACTGCTCGCAGTAGTCGTGGTACGGGTTGCGCAGCTTGTCGCGCGGCACGAGCGAACCGTCGGACCGGCGCGGGAGGAACTTCCTCGTGGCGGAGTCCCAGAGGTTCGTGTAGCTCTTCGAGCGGCGGCGGAACATCGCGGCGTCCTCGCCGTGCCCCGTGGCCTCGGCAAGGATCGCCGCCGCGCAGTCCGCAAGGCCGAAGTCCTGCGTGCGCGACACCGACTCGCGCGTGAGGTCGCACGAGACGTACCCGCGCTCCATGTAGCTCTTCAGCCCGCCGCGCGTCTCCGGCGTGCGCCCGAACTGTCCCCTGTCCCGCCAGTCGCACGCGTCGTCGCCCTTCTGCGGGATGGTCGCGTTCTTCTTCACCGCCTCGTAGGCGAGTGCGAGGTCGAACCCGCGGAACCCCTTCGCGTAAGCCTCGGCCAGCACGACCTCCGCAGGCGCGCCGACCATGATGCCAGTGTAGCACGGATTCGGCCACTTCGGCAGCCATCCGCCCTCTCGGTACATCTCGAGGAGCGCCTGCATCATGCCGTCCACGCGCTCGGGCGCGACGAGCGTCAGCCACGGATGCTCGGCGCGGTACGTGTCCCACAGCGAGTAGCAGCTGTACATGGTGCCGTCGTGGACCTTGTCGTCGAAGGCCGAGTAGTAGCGTCCGCCCTCGTCGATCTGGCGAGGATAGAGGAGCGTGTGGTAGAGGCCGGTGTAGAAGATGGTCTTCACGTCGTCCTGCGCCTCAATCTCTACGCGCGAGAAATACCGCTCCCACTCGGCCTTCGTCTCGGCCACCACGGTCTCGAACGTCTTGCCGCCGATTTCCCTCTCGAGGTTCGCCCGAGCCTGCTCAAGCGAGATGAGCGACACGCCGATCTGCATCCCGCCCCTGACGTTCCTCACGCAGCGCCAGCCCCTGAAGTTGGGAAGCGGATAGCCGAGGTTCTCGTCGTCGCGGTTCGAGCAGTATCCGTCGAGCAGGCGGATATTCCGCATGTTGCCGCGCAGCCACGCGGCGTGCGCCGTGGCGGTGTACTCGAACGTGCGGCCTCCCGCCGTGACGCGCCCGAGGTGGGGCGCGTACTCGGCCTTCTCTATCTTGGCGGGCTCGATCGGTATGCGCACCTCGCCCCAGTCGCCCATCCAGATGGCGGGCTGGCGCGTGAGGATGAAGCCGATGAGCGCCTCGTCTGCCGAATTGAAGCTCAGCTGGCCGACGCGGTTGAGGCGAGTCATGGGCACCATGTGGAACGATCCGAACGGAACGCCCGTGTAGGGCATCATCCCCCCGTACTGCGATCCGCTCCCCTCGGTGCCGACGAGCGGATCGACGAAACCGAGCGTTCCCTGCTGCGCGGGAACCGCGCCGCCGGCCATGCCGGCAAGCGCGACAAGGGCAACTGCCAATCTCTTCATCTTTACCTTTCTCGCCCGCCGATGGCGGACGGCGTCAGAGCGTAGGAATCTGCGCGGCGGCCACGGACTGCCCGAGGCGGCGCGCCTTCTCGTCCGGCATGAATATGTCGATCTGCTCCGCGAGCATCGGATCCACCGCCTCAAGGCCCATGCGGGCCGTGTTGAGGATGATGTCGCCGCCGAAGCCGCTGGTCACGCGCCCGAGGATCATAAGGTTAGAGTAGTCGAAGAACTCGTGGTACCACGCCGCCGCGTTCGCGAGGTAGCGGCCGATCATCAGGTACACGCGCAGCGCCAGCTCCTCGCGCTTCTCCATCGCCGCCTGCACGACCTTGAGCCGCTCGGGCAGCTTCATCGCCTTCGGGAACTTCATGCCGAACTGCCGCGCGAGGTGGTCCACGGCCTGCTGCGAGAAGTACATCGCGCCAACGCCCGCGTCGCCGCTCCACTCGTCCTTCGCCGCGTTCGGGTTCAGGTCGACCGGCGCGAACGCGAGCTCGCTGATGCGACCCGTGAGCGCGCCCTTCTGGTTGATGTAGCCTGCGGCCTCGGAGGAGCCCATCGCGATGCCGAGTATGCCAGTGCGCTTCATCGCGATCGCGCCCGCGAGCGCGGTCACGTCGCCGTCGTTGAACACCTCGAACGGGCACTGCCACTCCTCCTCGATCCGCGTGAAGAGGTTGCGCGCGATCTCCTTCTTCTCCGGTGCCTTCTCGAGGACGGCGCGGATGAGCGAGGCCGGGCCGAGCTTCTTGCCCACGAACGTGCCGGCCGAGGAACCGCCGATGGCGTCGACCTTGCCGCCTAGCGCCACCGCCGCCTCCTCCAGTCCGGCGGAGAGCTTCTCATAGTGGTACTCGGGGTCGGGCCGGTTGCGCGGATCCCAGGGGAACTCCTTGGAGAACACGACCTTGCCGCGCTTGAGCGCGGATATCTTGAAGTCACTAGCGCCGAGGTCGAAGCCGATGCGGTTGCCATTGGTGTTGCCCTTCACCACCACCTCGCGCTCGCACGTGACGGGCATCTTCCTGATCGGCAGGATCGCCGTCTCGATCGGACGTCCGTAGAGGTCTTTAAAGAACTCGTAGTCGAACGCACGCGCGCCCTTCTTCGTGTACGCCTTCGCGACCGGCTTGACGATCTCGTCCGGGCCCGCAAGGTACAGCTTCCAGCCGCCGGCGCTCCACAGCACGAACTTCGCCACGCGCTCCACAAGGTGGCGGACGCCGGGCAGCATCGCGGGATGGATGCGCGCGGGGATCGCCAGATCGTAGCGGTAAACGTGGCCGTCCTCGCGCTCCCATGCCACCGCGACCGTCTGCGCGGCCCCGTGGGCGTGCGCCCTCAGGAAGTTGAGCGCCTTGAGAGGTGCCTGAAAACCGGTGTCGGCTCCGCAGCCGCATTCGCATTTCTTGTTCGTCGACATGATCTGTTCCTTTCCGTGTTCTCGCAAAAGCTCAAAACTCCAGGTCCGCCGTGAGCAGGTAGTGGTCGGTGGAATAGCGGTCAAGGCCCGGACGCTTGTCGTCGTGCGTGACGAAGTTCTTCACGCGGATTCCGTCCGAGACGTAGATGTAGTCGCAGCGCCGCCAGTCGATGTCCTTGATCTTGCCCCAGTTGTGGAACGTGTTGATCGGGCCAGGGTCCTTCACCTCCGAGATGTCGCGTGCGTCCTTCAGGTGCTTGCGCGCCTCGGCGGCAGGCTCGGTGGCCGGGCCGCAGTTGTGGTCGCCGACGAACACGATCGGCAGCCCCTCGCTGAACGTCTTCATGCGCTCCATGATGAGCTTCATGCCCTCGATGCGCGCACGTGGAACACGATGGTCGGTGTGCGTGTTGATGAAGCAGAACCTGCGCCCCGTCGCCTTGTCCGAAAGTATCATCCAAAGGCACGGACGGATGTTCTTCGCTCCCCAGCCGAGCGAACGCGGGACGTCAGGCGTCTCCGAAAGCCAGAACACGCCCTTCTTGACGAGGTCGAAGCGGCTCTTCCGGTAGGCGACCGCCGTCGTCACGTCGTAGTCGTCGACAATCGTCCATTCCGGCAGCCCGTCTATGATGTCGCGGCACTGGTTCTCGTGCACCTCCTGCATGCCGAAGACATCCATGTCCAGCTTGCGGATGAGGGCGAAGAGATCGCCCTTGCGGTCCTTCCAGCCGTTTCCGGCCTTGTCGTCGCCCTTGTTGTCGTATCTCACGTTGCATGTGCCCGCGCGCAGCGCGAGCGTTTTCGCTTCTGGGGGCGTACCGCAACCGGAGACGGGGAGGAAGCAGGTGCAGAAGATCGAGCCCATGTCCTTCGCTTCGGCGAGCGGCGAAAGCGTGCAGGCCGCCGCGTCGTAGCGGTACGTGCGCAGCACGCCGTCTTTCTGGAAGCCGACCGCGAAAACGCTTGAGGCTGGAAGCACCTCGAAGTCCCACGGGAAGGCGCCTTGCAGCTTCACGATGCCGCGGCGCGCGAGCGTACCCGTGGCGGCATCGACGGAGAACACGGCGATGGACTCGTGGCCGCGGTTCGAGCAGTATAGCTCCTTGCCGTCCGCGGAGAGCTTGATGGCAGCGGCCTTGGAGAAGTCGGTGAAGCCCTCCGGCGTGAGCTTGTGCTGCTGTATCGGCGTGAACTTGCCGTCCTCGTAGCTGTAGCTCGTCACGTAGTTCTCGAGCTCGAAGAGGAGGAAGGCGAAGCGTCCGTTCGGATGGAACGTGATGTGGCGCGGGCCGGCCCCGGCGGGTGTGGTGACGAGGTCGCGCACGAACGCGCCGGTCGCCGCCGAATAGATCTTCACGCGGTCCGTACCGAGGTCGACGATGCAGATGTACTTTCCGTCGGGCGTCACGCGCGCGCAGTGACAGTGCGGACGGTCCGGTCGGGTCCTCCGACACGATCCCCATGAGCGTCTCCTTCGCGAACGTGCCGTCCGCCTTGAGGTCCACCCAGCCGGCCGTGCCGCGTCCGTACTCCGCAAAGACGAGCTTTCTCTCGTCGGGAGAGAGCGAAAGGTGGCATGGCGCGGGATGGCCCGTGGCGAGCGTCTCGAGATGCGCGGGATTGCCATCCTTGTCGAGCGCGTACACTGCCACGCCGCCGTTCTTGCCCTTCTCGCCGGACGGATCCGCGAGGGACGTGTAGAGGCGCGTCCGCGCGCGGTTGACGGCGATGTACGTGGCGTTCGCCACGGGCAGCGAGCCGCGCACGGCGATCTCGCCAGTCTCGACGTCCACCTCCACGATCTTGAGCGCGTTCGGCTTGACGCCGCTGCTCGCGCCGATGTACCCGATCTGCTTCGCCCCGCCGCACGCGGCGAGCGCCACGGCCGCGACTGCGGCCACAATTGCCAGTTTTCTCATGCGCCTATTCTAGCACGCCCGCGCGCGCGGCGCAAGAGGCCGTCAGTACTCGCGGCCGCGGATGAGTGCGGGCAGCCACACGCGGTAGCGGTTGTCGGGACGCCAGACGTTGCCGGCCGAGGCGTAATCCGTGAAGTGGACCGCGCGCGGGTGGCACTCCTGGTCCTTGTCCTCGTCGTGCGAGCCCATGGGCAGGATGCCCGTCACGGACATGAACATCGCGGGATCGTCCGCGCGCGTGAGGCGGAACGCGGACAGGTCCTCCGCCTTCACCGCCCAGTCGCGCACCTCCTCGTCAAGCTCGCCGTCGTGGAAGCGCGTGTCACGCGCGAGGCACACCGGCCCGCGCGTGAAGGCTACGTGGTCATGCAGGCGGTGCATCTTCACCGGCATCGGCAGCGTCAGCTCCACGATCTCGCCGTTCCGCCACTTGCGGCGCAGCTCGCAGTAGCCGCCGGGGGGAAGCTTCGCGTCCACGGGCTTGCCGTTGATCTTCACCGATGCCCCCGCCGCGAACGACGGGATGCGGAGGCGGAGCGTGTACGCGAGCGGCTTCTCCGTTCCGCACGTGATCGTGACGCGCTCCTCACGCGGGTAGAGCGTGTAGAGGCGGAAGCGCGCCGTCTCGCCCAACGCGGGAAGCTTCGCCTCGGCGAGCCCGCTCATGTAGAAGTCAAGCGTCGCCACGTCGCCATCCGCCGTGAACGCGCGGTTGAGGACGCAGAGCCAGCCGCGCGGACCGTTAGCGTTGCAGCAGTTGGTGTGCAGTCGGCAGTGGTGGTGGCCGGGGGCGCGCGAGCCCATCAGCGGCGTGTAGGCCGCGAAGGTGTCGGCCTCGAAGTTCAGCGCGCCGAGGTAGGCGTTGTAG
>CACXPT010000081.1 GCA_902769585.1 uncultured bacterium | reverse complement strand
GGAACCGAGGCGGCCACGTATACGGGGCCGACGTCCGTCCGCGCGGGCACGCTGCGCCTTGTGGACGATCCGTTCCTTTCCGGCAGCCTTGCCTACTGGCTCGACGCGGACGACGCGTCGACGATCGTCACGGACGGCGACGGCCGCGTGACGCGGTGGACCTCGAAGGCCGGCATCGCGGGACTCGCCTTCGTGCCGCCCACGGGGTCAGCAAGCTTCCCCTACTGCGGGCCGACGGTGTCGGAAGCGGCCATCAACGGGCGCAACGCCCTGATGTTCGAGGCCGACGCCGAGCATTTCCCGCGTCTCGTGGCGACCAACACGGTGTCAGGCGGCGGATATGCCACCGTGGATCAGAAGACGGTGTTTATCCTGACGCGTCCGCGCAGGACGGGTGTGTCCATCAACAATACATTCATCTTCTACGGGTGGGGCGGGATTATCGGCCAGAGGTGCGGCGCGGCCGGGTGGGACGTGCGCGGCCCTGACGACGGCACGGGCGAGACGTTCGACACGACGCACGGCCTGCGCCTCGACGGCGTGCAGCGGCCTGGTGAAGGTGAGAACTGGGCAACCATGTACTTGTACCACGATGCCGTCCAGCAGATCCTGACGATGCGCCACGAGCACGATTTCGTCGTCGTGAATTCATACGGCACCTACAGAGGGAACAGCCGTTTCGTCCCCTCAATCGGCGGCGGCGCAAGTTACGGTGATGGCGTCAGCTTCAGCCGCAGCTTCCACGGCGACATCGCGGAGGTGATTGCGTTCAACCGCCTGCTCTCGGAGGCCGAGATGCGGCGCGTGGAGAACTACCTGGCCGAGAAGTGGGGCATCGCGCAGCCGCACGCGGAGACGGGGACAATCCCTGCCGCCATCTCGCCTGCGACGACGCTTTCGGTGTCGCAGGACGCGACATTCGACTTGAACGGCGTCGACGCGACGGTGGCCGGTCTGGAAGGCTATGGATTCGTGACGAACTCGTCGGAAACGGCGGCGACGCTCACCGTGACGGACCGCAACGCCTTCGCGGGCACGATTGCCGGCAACGTCACGCTTGTGGACAAGTCGGCGTCAACCGCGGCGAACTGCGCCCTCCGTGACGGCGCGTCGCTCGTGGTGGACGGGGGACGGACGGCGTTTGGCCTGCACGGGGACATGCCCGTCACGAACGGCATCGCCTACTGGGTGGACGCCTCGCATCCCGAGACCGTGCAGACGAACGCGGAAGGGCACGTGACGAACTGGACGTGCCGCGCGGGCTCGGTGGCGAGCTTCCGCTGTCGGCCGTCCGACTACGTCAAGTGCGGCGGGCAGAACTACACCTACACGGCGCCCGAGCGCTACGACGAGGCGGCGTTCAACGGCAAGCCGGCCGTCTACTTCGGCGGCAACGCGACGGACGGCACGAACCACATGGTCTCCTCGTCCACGACGACCACGCGCACGCTCTTCCTCGTGTGCAAGGTCGACGGCCGGGCCGGGTCGCAGGAGGGCTTTCTGGACGTTGGAAGCAACGAGAGGGGCATCATGGTGAACGAGGCGAACACGACGCGTTTCGTCCTGCGCCCGTACACCAGCACGACCTACCACAAGTACGGCTACCTGCTTCACGTGATCGGGGAGGACGGAACGTTCAGCGACTACACGGCGACGCCGAACACGACCACCTTCAATGTCCCCAACACGTTCATCCTTTCGGCGCAATGCGACGAGACGAGCGGCGCGTTCGCCGACTACCAGGACAAGACCTACTATCTCGGACGCGGCTGGCACCGCGGCGTGCGCGCGTGGTTCGGCGAGGTGATCGGCTACGAGCGGCTCCTCTCCGAGGCCGAGGTGGCGGACGTGGAGGCGTACCTCAAGAAGAAGTGGTTCACGGCCGGCCCGTCCGAGGGCGGCTTGCCTGCGCTCGCGGAGGACACGTCGGTGACGCTGAAGAACGGCGGCGCGATCGACCTCGGCGGCGCGGCGGCGACCGTGGATTCGTTGTACATGGACGCGTCCGGCGGTTCGCTTGCGGGCGACGTCACGCTCACGGGGACGCTCACGGTGGACTTCGAGGGCGCGACGTCGCTGGCCGCGCCACTCGCGGTTGACGGCGACGTGACGGTGACCGGCGCGCGCGTGGAGTTCCTCAACTTCACGAACATCGTGACGGACACGTGGCACGACTTCCTGACGGCGACGGGCACGGCGACGGGCGATTTTGCCAGCGACAACCTGTCCGGTCCATACCGCCGCAAGAAGGCCGACTCGACATTCTCGCTGGCGCATCTCACGGGAATGCTGATCATCTTCCGCTGAGCGATTGCAGGAACGCACGGGCGTTGTCCGCAAGACGCGCGGCGAGTGCAGACTCGCTCTCGCCGCGCAGGGCGGCAAGCGTGGAGACGATCTGCCGCAACGTTTCGTCAGGATCGTTGTCGGGGAGAGAATAGTCCATGTCCGTCTCGACGAGCGTGCGCTCGAGCGGCAGTTCCTTGACGAGCTCGCGGTAGTTGACGGCGTGGTCGTTGAGAAGGGCGGGACCTATGGAGACGTAGCCGCCAAGCGCGAATATCTCTGGGAGAAGGCCAGCGCTGCGCGAAAAGCCGTGGAAGAGGAATGCGGGGATGCGCCCCTTGTAAGGACGGCATGCGGCCACCACCTCGCCCCAGCACTTTGCGCCGTGGAGGACGACCGGGCGGCGGAGTTCGGCGGCGAGCGCGAGCTGCTGCGCGAAAAGCTTGCGTTGAGAATCGGAGATCGTCTTGGCCTTCAACCGGTCAAGCCCGATCTCTCCCACGCCGGACGAGGGATCGGCCATGAGCTGGGCGCAGATGGCATCGAGATCGAAACTGTCTGCGGCCTGCCACGGGTGGATGCCGTGGAAGGACGTTTCGCAGTCAGGCGTGCGAAGATAGGCTGGATAGCCGTTTCTGTGATAATGGGCATCGATCATGGGATGGTATGAGTAAACCACGAAATACACGAAATACACGAAATTGTGTTGGAGATCACGCGCTTGCCTTTCGTGTGTTTCGTGTATTTCGTGGTTATCATTTCGTAGTTCAGGATTCTAGATGGGATTCTGGATGGAAGGTGAGGACGAAGCCGCCGCTGTCGGCGAGGTCGAGGCAGATGCGCGCGTCTGGGGCGAGGCCAGGGATGGATTCGTGAACGACGCCGTCGGCTTTCACCGATGGCGCATCTTTCGAATGTGGATCGCGCGTAACTCCGCACGTATACGAGAAGGCGCGGCGGTCCGGCGGCAGGAGGAGCCACACGTCCTCGAAGCGGACGGTGAGAGTGGTGGCGGCAGTCGTCAGGCCGCAGACGGTCGGCGAGCCGCTGTCTAGGCCGACGGCAAATACGAGGAAGTCGTCAGGAAGCCCGCGGAGGGGCGTGAAGAGTGAAGAGTGGGGAGAGGATGTGGCAAGGGCGGATTGGGCGGCGGGTGTCCAGGCGCGTGGACCGCCGAGGAATTCGGTTGGACCGCATTCGGCCGCCCAGTCGCACGGACGGCGATAGACGTGCCCATTGAGGATCAGGTCACCCTCCCTAAAGGTATATCGAAGCTCTTTTGCCAACTTCCAGCTACCAACTAAAACTTCAGTCCGTCGAAGGCCGAGCCGAGCGAACTGAACCCGCTGTTGTCGTCCTTGTGGGCGTCCATCCAGTTCTGGACATCCTGCGCCTCGGCCTCGGCGGCGAGCTCTTCGGGCGTGCGCGGCTTGAGAGGCTTTGCCTGGCACTGGCGGATCGAGAGGGAGATGCGCTCGCGCTCCCAGTCGAGGGAGATGATCTTGACCGTGACGAGGTCGCCCTCCTTGACGAAGTCGGACGGCTTGACGACCTTGTCCCAGGATATCTCGCGCACGGGCACGAGGCCCTCCACGCCGCCGAGGTCCACGAACGCGCCGAAGTCTAGCACCTTGACGACGGTGCCGTTGAGGGTCTGTCCCTCCGAGAGGGTGTCGCGCAGGTAGTCCTTTGCGGCCTGCAGCTCCTTCTCCTGCACGGCGCGGTGGCTGACGATCAGGTTGATGCCGCGGTCGTCGGAGCCGTACTCCTGCACGATGAAGGCGAAGGTCTTTCCGAGGTACGGATTTTCCGCGCCGGCGGGAAGCTGCTTGCGCATGCGGTCGATCTGCGAGTATGGGCAGAACGCGCGCTGGCCGCAGACCGTGACCTCGTAGCCGCCCTTGACCTCCTTCTCGACCTTGCCTTCGAGGGCGAGGCCGCGCTCGAAGGCGCGGCGCAGGGTCTCGTCCTCGGCCACGATGGCGGCGGACTCGGCCACGTCGGCCTTGGCGAAGAGGTAGAAGTCCTTCTGCATCGAGACGAACGACACCTCGATGTCGTCGCCGCGCTTGACGGTGATGTCGCCCTCGGCGTCGGTGACGTCCTCGACGGGCAGGAGCCCCACGAGCTTGGCGTTGACGTCTAGCGTGACGTGCGTGTCGCCTATGCGCACGACGCGCGCCATGACGGTATCGCCGGGGTTGAAGCCCTTGCGGTAGTTCTTGAGCTGGCCGTCCAGTAGGGCGGCGAAATCTGCCATCGATGCTTTCTTGTCCATTGAGCGAATCTCCAGTTGGGGAAACGGGCGCATATTATACAGCATCTCCCTCCCCGCCACAATGTCGAATCATGTTCAAACGACTTGTCGCTTGCATGTGCGGCCATGTTTTGGGATAATGGACGCAGTTGAACGGCCTTAAGCGGAGCGTTCGCAAGCAACAGATAAGGAGTTTGGCATGGAAAGTTCGATTGTAGGGACAAGATTCATGAAGCGCACTTCGGCGGATGGTCGCAAGTTGGGCATCGTTGCGGGGCTTGCGTTCCTTGCCGTTCTGTCGGCCTTGGCGTCCGGTTCATCACCCAACCACAAGACCGACGGCACGAACGTGTGGATCGGCGCCGCATCCGGCGGCAGCATGAAGGAGCTCTCCAACTGGAAGGCGCTGGTCGGCGGCGCGGAGCATACGGACGCGACGAGCGTCTCCAACCTCTTCATGAAGCACGTGACGCTGGACATCCGCAGCCTCGCCCACGGCGCGGTGCTGACGAACGACATCAACTTCGGCAATACCTACAACGAAAGTAGTTCCTCCGGATACACCATGGTCGCCGGCATCATCTACGCCGGGCAGGACGGCGACGAGGTGTCGTTCGTGAACGGTGGCGGCAAAGGCCTCTATTTCACGGCACCAAGCTATCTCGACATCACGGGGGGCACCGTGCTGTGGCGGTCCGATGCCGGGCAGAGCTATCCGTACAAGAAGCCGGTCAAGCGCGGCGCAGGCGTGTTCCGATTCGCGAGCGCCACCGCCTTCTGGGAGACGGAGGGCACCGTGCAGCTGGGGACGCTTGCTTTTACGAACAACGCCTCGACATCCACCTATATCTGGCGTGTGGACGACGGTGCCACGCTCAAGGTGGAGGCTGGAACGGGCGTCTCGCGGTTCGGCAGCCTTTACACAAGTTCCAGCGCCCACTCCGCCGCACGGCTCGAAATCGATCACGGCGCCACCTGCGAGATCGTCGGAGGCTGGAACACCATGAAGGCGGAGAAGCAGAAGTTCTACGGCACCCTCGCGGGCGCGGGTACGCTCCGGCTCACGTGCGGTGCCGTGCAGGAATTCCTGAAGAGCGACCATGTCGGTGCGCTGCCGTTCGCGGGCCTGCTTTCGCCCTGGATCGGTGATATAGTATTTGGCACAGCGTCCGCCCCGCTCGGCGTTGACGCGTCCGCCTCGGCCTCGCTTCCCGGCGGCGGCTGGTTGCGGTTCCACGCAAATCAGGAACTCGCCTCGATCTCCGGCGAGGGCGTGGACGGCGGCATCGCGCTTGACGCGGGCCAGACGCTCACCGTGGGCGGCTCGGCGACGACGAACGTCTTCGCGGGGCGCATCAAGGGCGGGGCCCTCGTGAAGGCGGGCTCCTCCTCGCTCGCGCTCACCGGCGCGGGCGAGTGGACTGGCGCGACGACCGTCAGCGGCGGCCGGCTGGCCGTCGGCGGAGGCGCCTATCGGCCCAACCTCGCCGCGTACTGGAATTTTGACAACTCCGACGACTGGGGTGCCGACTCCTCCAGCGCGGGACTGCTGCCGATTGCCCTGCGCACAAACCTCGCCCCCACCTTCAGACCCTATCTCGTGGAGGACGGCGTGTCGGGGAAGGCCATCCACTTCGGCGATGGCAGCAACATTTCGAAGGGCGGCATGTTCTTCCGCGCAAACAACAACTCTGTTCCGGCAGGCAAGCTTCCCAGCGGGAACGACGCCTTCACGTTCAGCTTCTGGATGCGCCCGACCAAGGGAATGTGTGGCAATGGCTCGAACTTCATCCATGTCGCGCCCAAGACTACCACGACCGTTACCAACGAACTCGGCAACGTGGTCTACAATCTGAATTGGGGGAACAACTTCTACTTCGGATCGTGCCAGCGTGACGAGGACAATGCGAACACGTCTCTGGGCGCGTTCAAGAACCTCTGCTTCTATGTCCAGCATGGTTGGACGCGCGATGGCGTGTGGAACGATGCCGGAACATCGAAGAGCACGGACAACAGCGTGGCCTACGCGAAATTCTCCAACGGCAACTACCTCTTTGACGGCAAGTGGCACCACATCGTGGGTACCTACTCAAATCGCGTGATCCGGCTGTTCGTGGACGGCGTGAAGATGGACGAGCGCGTGCGGACCAGCAACATCAACATCGCGTCCGAGCCGTACATCACCTTTGGCAACTACAGCGGCGACACGTCGCACTCGTACCAGGGCGGGCTCGACGAGATCCAGTGGCTGCGCGGCGCGTGGAGCGAGGCCGATGTCTTGGCAGAGTACGAGTCCCGCCGGCCTCGAATCGAGAAGGCGTCCCTGCCCGCGCCCGTCGCTCACTGGACGTTCGACGAGAGGCGCGAGTCGGGCGGCACCTACTACTACGACGACGTTTCGGGCAACGGCTTCACGCTCAAGGCGGTATTCCTGCCGGAATCCACGATGACGCCGTCCGTGGAGATGCAGGTCGTCGACGTCACCTACCCGGAGAACCGCGGCAGCAAGGCGTTCTGGATCAAGCCCGGAAAGGATCCGTCGACGGGCTGGGACAAGGCGATGGGCGGACACCTGGAGCTGGACGACGGCGTGAACATGGCGTCGACATTCTCCGTGGGATCGTCGTTCACCGTTTCGCTGCGCCGGTCATCCTGCATGCGAAACGACTTCTTCTGCTTCGGCGATCCCGACGACGCCGCGAAGAACATCCGCTTCTATGACACCGGCACCACGCCCCTGCCCACGACGAAGGTTGGTTCCAACACCGAAAGGAATTTCACGGGGGGCGTGCTCTACTCCAATCCCTCGGTTGCCCTGGCCAACTGGATCCACCAGACCGTCACCTACGATTCCGTGACGAAGGTGCTGTGCCTGTACATTGACGGCAAGCGCGTCAACCGCGTGACCGGCATCAACGTGTCGATTGACCCGAAGCAGGTCTCCCTCTCCTGGAACGGGCGCACGGGGGCGAATGCGGTGTACAGCAGCACCGGACGCTTCGACGATCTCCGCATCTACAATCGTACGCTGGACGACGAGCAGGTGGAGGCCCTTGCGAAGGTGGTGCGCTACAGCGACGGCACGAGAAACGACAATGAGCTGCTGGCGGAGCAGACGACACTTCCCACGAACTCCGTCGTGACTGTGGCGGCCGGCGCCACCCTGGCGTTCCGTCCCGGGGCGGAAGGTACGGTGAAGGGCGTGGCGGGCGCTGGTACGGTGCGCATTGAGGGCAGCGCGTGGACGTGCGCGAAGGTGCTTGACTGGAGTGCGTTCTCCGGCACGGTGTCCGGATGCGGCCTCGTGGCGGCGATTCCCGGACGGCAGCTTGACCTGACGCACCTGCCGGCAGCGTCCGTCACGGCGGACGTCGGATTCGCGGACGACTTGGTCGAGTTTGTGTCCGGCCAGTCTGCGGCGCTCGCGAAGACGCCCGGCGCGGTGCGTCTGCCGGCCACCGGCACCCTCCGGCTCAATGGTGCCACAAGCGTTGGGGCGTGGGCTGGCAAGCGACTGCTCATCGCGGAGTGCACGTCCTACAAGGGACCGTCCGACACGACCGGCTGGACGTTCGATCCTGCGGCGTCCGGCAACGACGAGCTGGCTGGCACGTTCAAGTTCGCGTCCGGCCGCCTGTATCTCCAGATGAAAGGCGGCGGCACGCTGATGCTGTTCCGATAGATGAGAGGCCTAACGGAAATACCTGCCATGAAAAGCACAAGCAGAAGGGGTTTCCTCAAGGGCGTTGCGACGCTTTCCGCAATGGGTGCCGTCAAATGCGGTTCGGCGATGATGCCGTCTGAGCAGGCGGCTTACGACAAGTACAACGCGATGGTGGTGCCGAGGCCGGAGGGACTTCTGGACGGCGAGCCGGTGCTTCAGGTGCCTGCGCCGGATTCGATGGGGCTTGCTTTCGCGGTCACGGCGCTGGCCAACGGCTTTGCGGAAGTCGCGGACAATCCTGAGATGAAGAATCCGATTCGCTTCATGGCGGACGGTCTGCCGCTTGCCGGCATTGACGACCGCGTGATTCTCGTCCGCATGACGGGGCTGAAGCCTGGCACGAAATACTGGTATCGCGCGGGGGCCGCGAAACTTGAGCATCCGGTCGGATACTGGACCAAGCCGTCGGAGACTGTCTGGGGTGCGGTGCATTCGTTCACGACCGCAGGAGAGAACGCGCCTTCGCATTTCGGAATGATGTGCGATACCCATGCGCAGTTCGAGCAGATGTCCCGCATAACGAAGAAGTACCGCGAGCTTGGCGTGCCGCTCGTTGTGTGGAACGGCGACATCCCGAACAGCCTCACCAACAAGCGTGAGGATTTCGTGAAGCACTACCTCGTGCCGCCGCATAACGAAGGCTACGCGGCGGATACGCCGATAGTCCTAAACCGCGGCAACCACGACTTTCGCGGTACTGCGGCGAATCGCCTTGGCGAGGTCATGATGACGCGCCTCCCGTCGGAGCGCTCGATGCGCGATTTCGCGCTCGACAGGAATTACGCGTTCCGCATGGGAGAGATTGCGCTGATCGGCCTTGATACAGGCGAGGACAAGCCGGACCACCATCCTGCCAACGGCGGATTCTCGCACTTCACAAAGTACCGCATTGCGCAGGCTGCATGGCTCAAGGACCAGTTCAAGCGTCCCGAGATCGCCAATGCTCCGTATGTCGTCGCGTTTGTACACATACCGATCGTCGAGCCCTGGCCTGGCGCGAATCCCGGCACCCTACTTGAGGACTATGCCACGTGGCAAAAAGAGTGCGCGGATCTCTGGGGGTCCGTTCTTACGGAAAACAGGGTGCAGCTGGTGCTTGCGGGCCATCTTCACCGCTACATGTACCAGGCGCCTGACGTCACGAGGTCGTGGGCGGAGATTGTCGGCGGCGGGCGCGGCCGCAACACGTTCCAGACGCTTGTCGAGGGCAGGGTCGAGGGCGGCGAGCTTGTCATGCGGGTCCATAACACAGATGCCGGCACAATCGCTGGCGAGCACCGCTTCAAGCCGCGCACTTGAGGACCGCGAAGTCCGGTGGGGCGGGCGCGGTGACGGCCTGCACGTTAAACATATAACCGAATGAATGCGCATTTCGCCGTTGCAATTCGATTATGAGTTTAGTATAATGTTTCCGCTTCCACAAAAGGAAAGCGGGTGCTGATATGGTTTTAAGGCGTGATTTTCTAGAAAAGATCCGACCTTTTGTCGGTCTTGACATTGTCAAAGTCGCGACGGGATTGCGGCGAAGCGGCAAGTCTGTGCTGATGCAACAGGTTCGGGACATGATTTTGTCGGAAATTGATCCTGCCGGGAAATTCATCTATGTCAACCTTGAAGAAGACGAAAACAGCGGTTTCTTGCCCAAGGGAATTCTACACAAACATGTGATGGCAGCTGTCGAGAAGAACCGGCCGGCGAAGACATACGTATTCATTGATGAAGTGAGCGAGATGGAGGAGTGGGAGAAGACTGTCAATTCCCTGCGGACCAAAAAAGATGTCGATGTCTACATCACCGGGTCGAACTCCAAGTTGCTCTCAGGGGAACTTGCGACATATTTGACAGGCCGGTATGTTGAAATCAAGGTGTGTCCGTTCTCGTTTGGCGAGTTCAGGACTGTGAGAGGGGATGAAGAGGTCGATTCGGCTTTTGACGCCTATCTGCGATATGGGGGCATGCCGTTCCTGGCGCACCTTGGATACAAGGATGAACCTTGCCGCGAATATCTGTCCGACCTCTATGCCTCGATCCTGATGAAGGACATTGTGCGGCGGCACAAGGTGAGGGACGCCGAGTTGTTGTCGCGCATCATCAGGTACGTCATGAGCGAATCCGGACACGTCTTCTCTGCGGCGAGCATCCTTCGTTATCTCAAGCACGAACACAGGTCGGTCGCGTTCGATACCGTCATGAACTACCTTAAGTTTGGCGAGGAGGCGTATCTGTTCAGTTCGGTCAAGCGCGAGGATCTTGTCGGGAAGCGCATACTTGCCGTTGATGACAAGTTCTTCGCGGTTGACCACGGGATGCGCCGCGCGGTGGTCGGCGGCACTGTTGCGAGGGATATCGACCGCACGCTTGAATCAATCGTCTATCGCGAGTTTGTCCGGCGCGGGTACGAAGTCCGTATCGGGAGGGTGAAGGAGAAGGAGGTCGATTTCGTCTGCGAGCGGGGCGATTCCCGGATGTATGTGCAGGTCGCATACGTCATGGAGAGCGAGGCGACGCGCGAAAGGGAGTTCTCCGCCCTCATGGCGGTGCCCGACCAGTATCCCAAGTTCGTGCTGACTCTGGATCGCGTGGATTTTTCCGCAGGTGGAATCGTCCATCGGCGGATCCCGGACTTCTTGCTTGATAGATCGTGGTAGGCGGTACGATGACTTCAAACACGCGCAGATGGATGATTGTGGCGACATTCCACGCGCTGGCGGCGCTGGTCCTTTGGAAAATGGTGAGGCCGGAAACGGCAAAGGAACAAAAATATGTCGGAACAAGTTGATGGCAAGACGGTGATTGGCGTGGACTTCGGGTCGGACTCGGCCCGGGCCATTCTTGTCGACGCGGGTACGGGCGAGATTCTGGCGTCCAGCACCTGTCCCTACGCGCGCTGGACGAAAGGCTACGCAAGCGCACCGTCCGAAGCGCGCTTCCGCCAGCATCCGCTCGACCATCAGGAGGCGTTGCGCACGATCCTGCATGGCGTGCTGGACGGCTTTGCGCGCCGCGAGACGGTGGTCGGCATCGGCGTGGACGCGACGGCCTCCACGCCGTGCCTCACGGATGCGTCCGGTACGCCGCTCGCGCTGCTGCCGGAATGCGCCGACGATCCTGACGCGATGTTCGTCCTCTGGAAGGACCACACCGCCGAAGAGGAAGCTCGGCTCATCGTCGCCGCCGCGAACGCCGCTTCCGCTCGCTACTGCCGGCACAGCGCCGATACCTATTCACCCGAAAACTGCTGGGGAAAGGTCTGGCATATCCTGCGGACGAATCCCGCCGTGGCGGAAAAGGCGGTTGGTGTGGTCGAGTCGTGCGACTGGCTGACGGCCTTGCTCGCGGGCGGTCCGGTCTTGCGTTCGCGGTGCGCCGCCGCGTACAAGCAGATGTGGAGTCCGGCATGGGACGGTTTCCCTCCATCGTCGTTCTTCGCGTCGCTGGGCGGTACGCGCCTTGCTGCGATCCGCGACGCGCTGGCCGGCTGTCGTTTCGCGCCCGCGTCTGCTCGCGCCGGCACGCTTTCGCCGGCGTGGGCGGAAGAACTCGGGCTTGGCGCGGACGTGGCGGTCGGCGTGGGAAACATCGACGCGCATTCCGGCGCAGTCGGCGCCGGGTGCAATGCCGGCACGGCCGCCTTTATTCTCGGCACATCGGGGTGCGTGATGTATGCAGTGCCGCCTGAAGAGGTTGGAGAGCGGATG
Organism: uncultured bacterium; assembly: GCA_902769585.1. GTDB lineage: Bacteria > Verrucomicrobiota > Kiritimatiellia > RFP12 > UBA1067 > RUG572. The sequence continues at coordinate 1,574 of CACXPT010000081.1, read as the reverse complement.
GTGCCGGGCGTGTTCGGGCAGGTGCCGGACGGGATCGTCGAGGGCCTGGAAGGGATCGAGATGGGGCAATCCGCGTTTGGCGACGCCTACGCGTGGACGAGTCGTCTCGTCTCGAAGTCGGCGGCGGAGCTTGACGGCCTTGCGTCGTCGCTGTCGCTGGACGGCTCGATTCCGGTGGCGACGGATTGGTTCAACGGACGTCGCTCGCCGTTCCAGGACGCGTCCGCCACGGCCGCGATCAAGGGCCTGTCCCTTGGGACGGACGCGGCTCGGCTCCACTACGCCGTCGTGGAAGCGACGGCATTCGGCATCCGGGCGATCATCGAGCATCTGAAACGGAATGGCATCAGGGCGGAGCGGCACGTGGCGATCGGCGGGATTCCGCGCAAGTCGCCGTTCGTGATGCAGATGCTCTCCGACGTGACGGGAAAGACGTTCGAGGTCTGCGCCACGGGCGACGCCTGCGCGCTCGGCGCGGCCATGCACGCCGCCGTGGCGTCGGGTCTGTACGGCAGCGTGGCCGAGGCGCAGGCGAAGATGTGCGCGCCGTCGTGCGCGACGTACCGTCCGCGCCCGGGGCACGGACACGACGACCGTTACGAAACCTACAAGTCGATAGGAGGTCTGGCATGAAGACGATACATGAGCCGGCGCGCGTGATGTCCACGTGTATGGCACCAAGATTGATTGCCGCCGTGGTGGCGCTGCTTGCCGTATGGACGGCGCGTGGCGAGGTGAAGCGGGTTCTCGAACCGCTGAAGCCTGGGGAGATCGTCGCGCGCGGGTGGCTGAAAGGGCAACTGGAGCTGTCGCTTGCCGGCATGGGCGGGCATCTCGGCGAGATCGAACCCGACCAGATGGAGAAGCCCTACGTCACGCGCGACTTCGATCCCGCCAACGGCGCGCGCGGTGTCGTGGGCTGGTGCGCCGAGATGGGCGGCGAATACGCCTTCGGCACGGCGATGCTCGCCTACGCGCTGGGCGACCCCGCGCTCGTCGCGAAGGCCGCCGCGCGCGTGAGGGCGGCGATGGTGCTCCAGGAGCCGGACGGCTACCTGGGCGCGTACCGTCCCGGCGACAACCGCCAGGAGGACTACAACGCCTGGGGCTGCCACTGGTTCTACAACGCAATGCTGCTCGAGTACTACCGCACGGGCGACAAGGCGATCCTCGACGCCATCCATCGCGGGCTGCTGTGGTTCGCCGAGAACTGGGGCGGGGAGAAGAAGACGGACTACGCCGGCCCCACGATCATCGAACCGGCATCGGTCGTCTACAAGCTGACGGGCGACAAGCGCCTGCTGGATTTCTGCGAGGAGTATGCGGCGTGGCTTGACAAGCCCGGTCACAGGAACGGCGCGACGTTCACCACGTTTCCGCTCAAACGGCATGGCTACCACGTGGCCGCCATCGCCGCGCGACTGAAAGTTCCCGCCGCGCTGGCGTACGCGTCCGGCAAACGCGCGTTCCTCGATGCGGCGCTCAAGTCGCACGGCGACTTCCACGACGGCGTCGGCTGGCAGGCGACGTACGCGCCCTGCGCCGACGGCGAGTGGGTGGCCGCGCCGTCGTGC
>CACXPT010000080.1 GCA_902769585.1 uncultured bacterium | reverse complement strand
CCGCCGTGAAGGCCACCATCTCCGCGCCGTTCGCCACGAACGACGACAAGGCGAAGATGACGTGGGAGACGCGCTCCGTGGCGGGCGTGCAGGATGTTTCCGTGGGGCGTGAGAAGCAGACGCTGTTCTCGATTCGCGGCGACCGCAAGCGCGCCGACTGGGGCCGCGTGCACCTGGTAGGTCCTCTCGACTCCAAACACCAAGCACTAAGCACTAAGCACCAAGCACTAAGCACTACCTACCTCCTCGCCTACGACAACGTGAAGAACGTGCGGTTCTTCGGGGCCGAGCTGGTGGACTGGTGGCGGCGCGGCGGCAAGTCGTTCGACGAGATGCTCGCGGAGGCCATCCGCGACGCGCCGGCGCTCGAGGCGAAGTGCCGCGCTTTCGACGACGCCTTCCGGCGCGACATGGAGTCAGTCGGCGGCGCGAAGTACGCCGCGATCGCGGAGCTCGCCTGGCGCCAGAGCTTCGCCGCGTGCGCGTTCGTGGCGAACGCGGGCGGAGAGCCGTTCATGATGTCCGCCGAGAACGGCTCGGGCGGCATGATCGGCACGACGGACGTGTTCTACCCGCAGCTGCCGCACCTGCTGCTGACGAGCCTCACGCTCGCGAAGGCGACGCTCGCGCCCACGTGCATCTACGCCGCCTCCACGAACTGGCCGTACGCCTACGCCCCGCACGACCTCGGCCTCTACCCCGTGGCGGAGGGGCAGTACTACGGCATGAAGAAGGGGCAGTCCGTCGGCGGCGGCACTGACGACACGTTCCGTATGCCTGTGGAGGAGTGCGGCAACATGCTCATCGCGCTCGCGGCTGTGGCTAAGGCCGAGGGGAACGCGGACTTCGCGGGACGCTGGTGGGGCGAGGTGACGAAGTGGGCGGAGTACCTCACGAAGTTCGGCTACGATCCCGGCAACCAGCTCTGCACCGACGACTTCGCGGGGCATCTTGCGCACAACGCAAACCTCTCGATCAAGTCGATCATGGCGCTCGCCTCGTACGCGATGATGGCGGAGATGCGCGGGGAGCGCGCGACGGCAGAGAAGTACCGCGCGCTCGCCGCGTCGATGGTGCCGCGCTGGATCGAGGCGGCGAAGGGCGGCGCGCACGGCGGCGGACGGATCGCCTTCGACCGGCCCGGCACCTGGAGCCTCAAGTACAACCTCGTCTGGGACCGCCTCCTCGGCTTCAACCTCTTCCCGAAGGAGGTGGCGGAGGCGGAGCTGCGCGTCTACCGCCAGGTGGCGGGCCCCTACGGCGTGCCGCTCGACTGCCGCAAGACGTACACGAAGTCCGACTGGCTCGTGTGGTGCGGCGCGCTGACCGGCAAGCGCGAGGACCTCGCGTTCCTGTGCGACGGCATCTACCGGTTCCTCGACGAGACGCCTGACCGCGTCGCGTTCAGCGACTGGTACATGACGGATTCCGGTCTCTTCCGCGGCTTCATAGCGCGGAGCGTGGTGGGCGGCGTGTACATGCCGGCGCTCTTCCGCGCCGATCTTGTCATGAAGTATCGCAAGTGAGAGCTCAAAAAAGCAAGGAAGAGGTCGGCATTTGATTCACATGAAAGAACACGGAAATAGATGTTCCTTGAAACGCGCAGGACGTGTTGCCGCAGTCGCGTGCGGCGGAGTCTTGCTTTGGGTTGCCGCCGGATGCGCGACGGCGCCGGAGCTGTCGCTCTGGCGCGACGAAGCACCGGCGAAGAAGGCGTTGCTGGAGTATGTGGAGGCAGTGACGGACAAGGAATCGCCCGACTACATCCCTCCGCCGGCGCGCGTGGCCGTGTTCGACTTCGACGGTACGCTCTTCTGCGAGACGGACCCCACCTACTTCGACTGGCTGCTGTACGAGCACCGCGTGCTGGACGACCCTTCCTACAAGCCCACGGACGAACAACGCAAGGCCGCCATCGCCTCGCGCACGCGCACCTCCATCCCGGGCCTCACGCCCGACCGCGAACGCTTGATCGTGGAGGTCTACAAAGGGATGACGCTCGACGAGTTCGCCGCCTTCGTGCGCGCGTTCATGGAGGAGCCGCAGCCCGGCTTCACGGGGCTGAAGCGCGGCGCCGCGTACTACCTGCCGATGCTGGAGGTCGTGAAACTGCTGATGGCGAAGGATTTCCGCGTGTACGTGTGCAGCGGGTCGGACCGCCTGCTCCTCCGCGAGGTGGTGCCGCCCGTGATCGGCCTGCCGCCGGACCGGCTCATCGGGTCCGACAGCGCCATCGTCGCGCGCGGGCAGAACGGGCGCGATGGCCTCGCCTACACGTACCGCCAGGACGACGCGCTCGTGATGGGCGGGAGGAACGTGATCAAGAACCTCCAGATGAACAAGGTGCCAGCGATCGTGCGCGAGATCGGCGTGCAGCCCGTGCTCGCCTTCGGCAACAGCTTCTCCGACGCGAGCATGCTCAACTACACGCTCTCGCGCAACCCGCGCAAGGCGCTCGGGTTCATGCTCATCTGCGACGACACCGAGCGCGAGTACGGCAACTTGGCGAAGGCGCGGAAGGTGCGCGAGGCCTGCGGACCGAACGGCTGGATTCCGGTTTCAATGAGGGACGACTGGACGACGATCTACGGCGACGGCGTGAAGCGGAAGAAGACGGCCGGGGTGGGATCCGTCCCGTCGGAGTGAAATTGTGATATACTATCCTCATGGAAAATATGAGGCGAAACACAGAAAGTAGGTTGTCATGGCAGGCGAATACCAGTTCTCGTTAATCGACGTGACAAAGCAGCAGGGGACCAAGACGATCCTAAAGGACGTCAACCTCTCGTTCTTCTACGGTGCGCACATCGGCGTCATCGGCGGCAACGGAGCGGGTAAGAGCTCGCTCCTGAAGATACTTGCCGGCCTCGACACGGACCTCATCGGCACCGTGCAGGTGGCGAAGGGCACCAAGGTGGGCTACCTGCCGCAGGAGCCGGAGCTTGACGACTCCAAAACGGTGGGCGAGTGCGTGGAGGAGGCGATCGCGGACGCGAAGGCGAAGATCGAGCGCTACGAGGACCTCTGCTGCAACCTCGACGACCCGAAGGCGGCGGCCGAGATGGAGCGCCTGCAGGAGGAGATAGACGCGAAGGACCTCTGGAACGTGGAGAACCAGATGGAGCGCGCGATGGCGTCGATGCACTGTCCCGACAAGGACGCGAAGGTGGCGGTTCTTTCAGGCGGCGAGCGCCGCCGTGTGGCGATATGCCGCCTGCTGCTCTCCGACCCCGACGTGCTGCTTCTCGACGAGCCTACCAACCACCTCGACGCGGAGACCGTCCAGTGGCTGGAGGAGTACCTGAAGGACTTCAAGGGGACGCTCATCGTCGTGACGCATGACCGCTACTTCCTGAGCGACGTTACGGAGTGGATCCTCGAGCTCGACCACGGCATCTGCTACCCGTACAAGGGCAACTACGAGGAATGGCTCAAGCAGAAGCAGGAGCAGATGGCGCGCGACGCGAAGGCCGAGAAGAGCCGCCAGAAGCTGCTCGCTAACGAGCTGGAGTGGATCCACACCAACCCGTCGGGCCGCCACTCCAAGAGCCAGGCGCGCGTGAAGCGCTACGAGGAGCTGGCCGCGCAGCAGCGCGAGGCGCGCGAGGACGACCTCGTCATCCGCATCCCGAACGGTCCGCGCCTCGGCAACCTGGTGGTGCGCGCGGAGCACGTGGCGATGGGCTTCGACGGGAAGATGCTCTACACGGACCTCAACTTCGACCTGCCGCGCGGCGGCATCGTGGGCGTGATCGGGGCGAACGGCGCGGGCAAGACCACGCTCTTCAAGCTGATGACGGGCGAGCTGAAGCCGCTTTCGGGCGAGCTGCGCATCGGCGAGACCGTGCAGCTCAGCTACGTGGACCAGCTCCGCACGAAGCTCGACCCGGAGCATACCGTGTACGAGGAGATCACTGGCGGCGGCGAGTTCGTGAACCTGGCCGGGAGCGGCATGCTCAACGGCCGCGCCTACTGCACGCGCTTCAACTTCCGCGGCGCGGACCAGCAGAAGAAGGTGGGAGTCCTTTCCGGCGGCGAGCGCAACCGCGTGCATCTCGCGAAGCTCCTTCGCGGCGGCGGCAACCTGCTCTTGCTCGACGAGCCCACCAACGACCTTGACGTTGCCACGCTCCGCTCGCTTGAGGAAGGCCTGCAGGAGTTCGGCGGCTGCGTGATGGTGGTGAGCCACGACCGCTGGTTCCTCGACCGCATCGCGACGCACATCCTCGCGTTCGAGGGCGGCGGGAAGACTACCTGGTTCGAGGGCGGCTTCTCTGACTACCACGAGATGGCCGCCAAGCGCCGCGGGAAATAAAGGATACATGGATGAGGGAGGAATAATCGTGAAAAGATTGGAATTCTTGCGTTTGGGCATTGACTACTTGGCCGCAAAACGATAAACTATATGCTCATTTCTGAAAAGGCCATGAAGGGCCTTCGAAAGGAAGGATACAGAATACCATGAAAATCAAGAGTAAAGCTGCCGTCACGACCGTGGCGGCAAAGAAAACCGATTCGGCCGCGAAGGGTGCGGCCAAGGCCGCCAAGAAGGCTCCCGCGAAGGCGGCTGAGCGTCGTGTCACGTTCACCGTCCGTGCCGAGGCTGGCAAGGCGGTGTATCTCGCCGGCTGCTTCAACCAGTGGAACCCGACCGGCAAGAAGATGACGGACAAGAACAAGGACGGCGTCTATTCGACGACCGTCAAGCTCGCGCCCGGCACCTACGAGTACAAGTTCGTCATCGACGGCGTCTGGTGCGCCGACCCTGAGAACCAGGATTTCGTGAAGAACGACTGCGGCACGCTGAACAGCGTGATCACGGTCAAGTAAGCGAGAAGTCTGGCCGCGAGGCCACTTGAAGAAACAAATCCGCCGTAGGCGTCTGCCTGCGGCGGAATACTTCTTGTCTCGCAGGCAGAAGACTACTTCCTGCGGAACAGCGGGGCGGCGATCTTCTGGAGCTGCTCGCTCGACTGGAGGCGCTGGTTGAAGATGCCCTTGTCTGCCTGGTACGCCTGGTAGATGGCATTCTGCGCGTCATACGTCTTACCGAGCGCGTCCTTGACGACAGCGAGCTGGAGCCATGCGTCTGCGTCCTTTGGCTGCGCGTTCAGGTATGCCTCAAAGCATGATTCAGCCTCTGCCATTAGTCCGCCACCGGCCAGAATTGCTGCCATATCGTGGCGGTAGCTCGGATCAAGGTTAGATGGGGCGATCGCCATTGCGCGTTTCATTGCATTGGCGGCATCGCCGCGTTGTCCGCACTGCATGAGGGTGGTGGCGGAGACGTACAGCGTGTCGAACGAGTTGGCGTCCGGACGTGCGAGCAGCTTGCGGATCGTGCTGGCCGCAGCGCCGTTGTGTCCTACGGACATGTAATTCTGCGCAAGTTCGAGATTCTCCTGTAGCGACATTCCGCCCTGCGCGGCCTTCGCCTGTAGGCGCGTGATGTTCTCGGTGACTGTCTGTAGCTTCTTGACGTAGTCGCGCATCTGGGAGGTGCGCGAGTTGTTCGGGTCAACCCTGTCGGTGTAGTCCAGTAGGTCGTTGATGGCGGTCCACTTGCGCATCGGCATGAGCACCTCCTGCGCGTATCGGAAGGTGGCTTCTGGCGATGCGGGATACAGCAGCACCGCCTCGCGGAAGGCCTGGTCGGCTACGGCAGTCTGTCCGCGGTTGGCGTAGAGTCCTGCGATGGCGGCGCGCAGCTTCGAGAAGGACTTCTGCGCAGGGAAGTCGCGGCGGAAGGCCGGGTCGCGCAGGAGGCGGCGCTGGTACCAGTCCCAGAATTCCATGTCGTTCCTGACGATCTCGCCGTTGAGGGCATTGACCTCGGGGTTGATCTTCATGATGAGGCCGTGGGGCGTGAGGTACGGATACATCCACCGTATGACGTAGCTCTCCTCCACGTAGAAGGCGTGGCGAAGGCGCTCGTGGTCGAACATCATCTTCGTGAGGACCCCGTTTATCTCCATGACGCCAAGGGCGCCGGTCACCTGCACGCGGCCGTTCTCGATCTTGAGGTCGGCGTTAGCCTGCCGCTTGCCGCTCTGCACCTCGCTGACGTAGATGTTGAACGACTCGGCGGAATCCTCCTTGGAGGGAATCCATATCTCGTCGCCGTAGAGGTCGCGCTCCACGGACATGTACGTGTCGTCCGCAAGGGCGTTCTGCGTGATGAGGTACACGTCCGGGCGGACCATCGCGGAGTATATCATGTAGGTGGGGACGAAACGCCCCGGGTCGGTGCCGCCGAAGAAGATCGCGTGCGGCTCCATCTCCTTGGGCCACATCGGGTTCGGGAGCGGCTCCTCGTCGTCGGACAGCTCCTCGCGGATGGCGTTTGCGCCGCGCAGCTGGTAGTTGCCGAACTGCCAGCCGAACGTGTGGCCGTTCTGCTCGGCGGAACCCATGGCGAAGACGAGCTTGTCGTTCGTGTAGTTCTCGTACACTGGGATGGCGGCGACGAGCGTCGCGAGGACGCAGGTGACGCCGAAGAGGCGGTGGCGTAGCTTCGCGCGGTCCGGAATCAGGCGCGCCAGCAGGCGGTTTGTCACGACGAGGCCAACGATGAGGCCGTATCCGATCCAGAGTGAGAACATGCCGTGCGAGGAGATGAACTTGACTTTCTGGATGAATCCGTCCTGGATGTCGCCCTTGACGCCAGCGAGGGCGACGAGGAAGAGCGACATGAGGCCGAAGCACGCTCCAACGGCGATGAGCCACTGCTGTGAGACGTCGTCCGCGAGGAAGCGGAGGGAGAAGGGGAATTTGAGATTGAAGATTGAGGATTGAGGATTTGCCGACGAGCCGCGGATCATGCCGATGACGACGAGGACCTGGCGTACGAGTATTGCGATGAGGCCCGCAAAGGCTAGAAGGGCGAGGGCGAGAAGGAGCAGCTTGTCGAGTCGCAGAGGCACCTCGCCGTCGGTGATGTTCTCGAACATCTCGGAGAACACGACAACGAGCGCGGCGACGATGACGTACAGGCCGGTGGCGATCCAGGCGGCGCTGATGCTGGTGCTTGGTGCTTGGTGCCTAGTGCTTGGTGCGTTGCTCTCGCTCGAATCCTGGCACTTTAGTTCCGCACCAGGCACCAAGCACGAAGCACCAGGCGCCAGTTTCCGGTGGAACGATAGTTTCCAGAGGGTGAAGGGGAGAAGGGCGAGTGCGGCGGCAACGAGCGTGAACTGCATGCGGAGGTCCTGGAAGTAGAAGCCCAGCTGCTTCATGAACAACTCGAAACCGCTCTTCGAGAAGAAGTCAGGCATCTTGATGGCCTCGTACTGCCCGCGCATGATGGCATGCTTGAAGCCCTCCCAAGTGCGGGGGTAGCCCCAGTTCATCGGCGGGTTGCGCAAGTCGCTAACGATGGGCATGTAGATGTAGAAGCTTACGCCTAGCTCGGCGAAGAACATCGCTGGTGCGATGGAGCGTCCGCACGGAAGCGTCACGGCGGCGAGGCCAAGAAGGACGAAGTTCCAGACGCATGGCCATGCGAACCACCAGCTTGCCGGATGGGTGAGGCCGTTCATCGCGCCCTTCTTGAGGAGGATGAACACCGTGAGCTGCACGGCCGTGACCGGGATGGCGAACGCTAGTCCGCGCGGGGTTGTGAGGGATAGTCCCACGACCACCGCGAGGCCGACGATCAGCATCATGATCGGCTTGCCCCAGGCGAACGGCACGCCCGCGTAGCCGTCAGCGCCTGCCGCCTTGATGTTTGCCGCTATCAATATTGCGATCACGGCGCAGCCGCCTGCCGCCGCCAGCCATCTTTTCGCGAGCGAAGCATTTGAGGAGTCAGACGGCGAGAACACCGAGCCGAGCGCGCAGACAACTGTTGCAGCGAGGAACGCGCCGATGATGGCGTACAGCCTCGGTTCGATGAGCGGAGCGACTGTGCTCGAATCCATGCCAGCGTTGGGCCATGTGGCCGCCCCTGCGAACACCGTGGCGGCCAGCAGCAGCAGTCCCACGCCGGCGAAGCCAGTTGCGAGCATCGCCTTCAAGGTGGCTTGGCTCCCTCTGGCCCTCATGATCGCGCCAACTGCGGGCGCTGCGATGAGCAGCGCGCATCCGATCCACAGCACTACCTCGTTGGGGCATGCCGATACGCTCGCAAGCGGCTTGAACTTGTTGATCACGTCGCCAGACATGACGTTGCTCGCTTTCATCAGCGAACCGATCTGCAGAACCTTGGCGGTGAGCCCCACAGGAATGAGGATGAGGGCGAAGTCGCGGAACAGGCGGATGTTGCGGAGGGCGATCATGATCGCGAGCGGCACCGCAGCCAGGAGCAGCACCTGGTAGTTCGTGAGGCCCAGACCGAACACGAACGCCGTGAGCCAAAGGATCTTGTCGGACGGCTTGCGCATCCAGCGGTAGGAGAGCAGGAACACGGCCATCAGGAAGAGGGCGTTGAGCGAGTAGATCTCGACAATGGTGGACTGGGACCACTCCACCGGCGAGAAGGCGAACACGAGCGAGCCGCCGAGACCGCCCGCCAGCGCCATTAGCGCGTTCCGTTCGCGGGTGAAGGGCGAATTGTGCATGGAGACGTTCGGCAAGGTGAACGGCGAGCCGTTGGCGGACTGCGTGTTGTCCGCGTCTCCTTCGTCCTTCTCGTCCCTCGTTCCATCTACCATGGAGTCTAGCATGTCCGAGCCGCTGCGGCAGATGAGCATCGCCGTGAAGCCTGCGGCGAATGCGCCGGCGACTGCGGAAAAGAGGCTGACCGCCCAGGCCGGGGTGGGCTGGCCCATGTAGGTGACCCAGCCGAACAGGCGGCAGAATATCCAGCAGCAAAGCGACCAGAAAGGATAACCTGGAGGGTGGGGAACGCCGAGGTGGTCCGCGGCGGTGGCGAGCTCACCGGAGTCCTCAAGACCGACTGACGGCCCTAGCGTGAAGAAGTAGACGAGGAACGTGATCAGCGTCGCGCTCCAGAATGCGGTCCAGTCAATGCGCCTAAAGAACGCGCCCGGTTTCGTTTCGGTCGAGAAGAGTTTATTGAACATTGTCATTCACTGTTGTCTGTTGAAATTGAAGTTCGCTTCTGCGGCAGGCACATATTCTATCATAATTTGGTGCGTTTGCGCAGATGTCTAGCGAATCGGCGATGCGGCGGGCTTGTCGGCATCCGGGAAGGAGGCGTCGGTGAAGTCGAGGTTGCTGGAGACGGTGCGGAGAGCGTAGTAGGAAGGGTCGAAGAGAACATGCGTGCGGCCTAGCATATTGGCCATGGCTGACGACAGCCTACCGATGCAGGCGCCGAGCCACATCGGAAGGCAGACGGACCTGAACTTGCGTTCCGGAAAGAGGCGGGCGGCAGTCTCGCGGTAGAACTCGTCGGCAGTGATCCGGCGCGAGTCTATCACGGTAACCCCGTCGCCGTCCCAGCGGCTTGTGGTGGCGGCGAGCCATGCGGCCTCCGCCACGCGGCGGACATCCGCGAGCGGCCAGCGGTTGCGCCCGCGCCACTTGCCGAAGTGGAAGATGAATGGCGAGTTGCGCAGGAAGTCCGCCACGCGGCGTTCGAGCGTCTCGTCGCCTGGCCCCCACACCGCGGCGGGGCGGATGCAAGCGAAACGTTCGGGCGGCAGGTTGGCCTTGAGCCACAGTTCGGACTTTATCTTGTAGCGAGGGTAGGGGTTGCGCAGATTGTCGTCGAAACTCAGCGTCGAGACGTCCTCGCCGGAGAAGTCGCGTATGCCGTAGACGTCGGCGGTGGAGATGAACACGAACTTCCTTCTTGCGAGCGGAGCGAGGGTGACCACCGATTCGTAGTTTAGCCGCCTGAACAGCTTGTCAGGGCCCACGTCGGACGCCAACGCGGCCGCATGGACTATCACGTCCGGGGCTAGGGATTCGACCAGTTTCCTTAGGGACACGGCATCGGATATGTCGCCTGTCACATAGTCGGCGACGGGCGCCGGATCGGCAGGTTTGCGGCGATGGACAAGTCCAGTGACGCGCCAGCCTTCGGCGGCGAAACGGCGCGCTACATGTCCGCCTATGAACCCGCCCGCGCCGGTAACGAGGACATGTCCGGCAGGTGGCGTCACGCCTGCATACCCTTCATCACGTCAGTGATAATGTCCATCGCCTCGTCAAGCTGCGCTTCCGTGTGCGAGGCCATGAAGCTGGTGCGCAGCAGCGCCTCTCCTTCCGGCGTGGCGGGAGGGAGTACCGGATTCACGTATACGCCACGCTCGTATATCTTCTTTACGGCAACGAAAGTGGCTTCGGTCGTGTACGTGTAGATCGGAATGATTGGAGTCGGCACGCCGAGCGCGGATTCGCGGATGCGCATGCCGCGTGCCTGGAATCCGGCACGTCCATATTCGGAAAGCGCCTTGAGGCGCTTCGGCAGCTCTGGGTGCGCCTCGAGGTGGCGAAGCGCAGCGAGCGCCACCGCCGCGTTCGCAGGGGGAATGGAGGCCGAGAAGATGAAGGGGCGCGAATGGTGGCGTATGTAGTCCACCACCTTCGCGTCGCCGGCCACGTATCCGCCGAGAGATGCCAGCGACTTCGAGAACGTGCCCATGAAGAGGTCGACTTCCTTCTCGATCCCGTAGTGGAACGCCGTGCCGCGCCCGCCTTCGCCGAGTACGCCAAGCCCGTGCGCGTCGTCCACCATGACGCGCGCGCCGTGTGCCTTGGCGATGCGCACGACTTCCGGCAGGTTGATCACGTCGCCACCCATCGAGAAGACGCCGTCCACGACAACCAGCGCGCCGCAGTTTTCCGGCACCCTGTCGAGGCAGGCCGCGAGGTCGTCCATGTCGTTGTGCTTGAAGCGGAGCAGCTTGCCGTAGCTAAGCTTACAGCCTGCGTAGATGCTGGCGTGGTTCTCGCGGTCGCAGATCACGTAGTCGTGCATCCCGACGATGCCGCTTATGATGCCGGCGTTCGACTGGAAACCTGTTCCGAACGTTAGGGCAGAGTCCTTCCCGAGGAAACGGGCGATCTCGTCCTCCAGCTCGATGTGCAAGGACAGCGTGCCGTTCAGGAACCGCGAGCCGGAACATCCAGTGCCGTATTTCTCGATCGCCTTGATGCCTGCCTCAACGACCTCGGGGCAGATCGTCAGGCCAAGGTAGTTGTTTGAGCCGAGCATGATACGTCGGCGACCTTCCATGACCACCTCGGTGTCCTGACGGGACCCTAGCTGGTGGAAGAAGGGATAAAGGCCTGACGCACGGAGATCGTCAGCTTCCTTCCAGTCGTGGCACTTTTGAAAAATGTCCATGTGAACACTTCCGTGTGCGTCCGACTACTTGACCTCGCCCTCGTTCGTGCCGCGGATTTTGATGTGGAGCTCGCGGAGCTGCTGCTCGGTGACGAAGTTAGGCGCGTTCATCATCAGGTCCTGCGCCTTCTGGTTCATCGGGAACGCGATCACCTCGCGGATGTTCGCCGTGTCGGCGAGCAGCATCACCATGCGGTCCACGCCGGGCGCGATGCCGCCGTGCGGAGGCGCGCCGAACTGGAATGCGCTGTGGAGCGCGCCGAACTTCTGCTCCACCACGTCCTTGCTGTATCCGGCGATCTCGAACGCCTTGTACATCACCTCGGGGAGGTGGTTGCGGATGGCGCCAGAGGAGAGCTCGATGCCGTTGCAGACGACGTCGTACTGGTAGGCGACGATGTCCAGAGGCGGCATTTCGTTCAACGCCTTCAGCCCGCCCTGCGGCATCGAGAAGGGGTTGTGCGAGAAGATGATCTTGCCGGTCTCCGGGTCCTTCTCGAAGAAGGGGAAGTCGACGATCCAGCAGAACTTGTAGCAGTCGTGCTCGCGGATGTCGTTCGTAAGGTTGTCGGCGATGTTCGTGCGCACGAGGCCGGAGAGGCGGTGGCACTCGTCAACGTCCGCAGCCATGAAGAACAGGCAGTCGCCGGGCTCCATCTTCGCGAGGGCCTTCATCTCTTCCAGCTGCTCGGGAGAGAGGAACTTGGCGATCGGGCCCTTGAGCTCGCCATCCTTGGTCCAGGAGATGTATCCGAGGCCCTTGCCGCCGTTCTCCTTGACGAACGCCTCGCGCTTGTCGAACCATGCGCGCGCCTCGACTCCGACGATGCCCTTGACGAGCAGGCCCTTGACGAGTCCGCCGTTCTCCACGCACGCGGCGAACGCCTTGAAGCTCGCGCGGCGGAAGAAGTCGCTCATGTCGATCCACTTGAGCGGGTTGCGGAGATCGGGCTTGTCGGAGCCGTAGGTCATCATGGCGTCGCGGTACTTGATGCGCGGCCACGGGGCCTCGTTGCAGGTCCAGGAGGAGAACTTCTTGAAGGTGGCGGAGACCACGTCCTCGACGACGGCGAAGATCTCGTCCTGGGTGGCGTACGACATCTCGATGTCGAGCTGGTAGAACTCGCCGGGCGAGCGGTCGGCGCGCGCGGCCTCGTCGCGGAAGCAGGGGGCGATCTGGAAATAGCGGTCGAAGCCCGAGACCATCAGCAGCTGCTTGAACATCTGCGGGGCCTGCGGAAGGGCGTAGAACTGGCCGCGGTGGATGCGGCTCGGCACCAGGTAGTCGCGCGCGCCCTCGGGGGAGGAGGCGGTGAGGATCGGCGTCTGGAACTCGTTGAAGCCCTTGGCCCACATCTGCTCGCGCAGGAAACGGATCACCTGCGAGCGGAGGATTATGTTGTTGTGGAGCTTCTCGCGGCGGAGGTCGAGGAAGCGGTACTTGAGGCGCATCTCCTCGCTCTCGTCGGCCTTCTCGTCGGGGACGTAGATGGGGGTGACGGCGCTAGCGCTTTCCATGACGAGCTCGTTCGCCTCGATCTCGATCTCGCCGGTGGGAAGCTCTGGGTTGATCGTCTCGGGGTCGCGCAGCTTAACCTCGCCCGTCACGGTGATTACGGACTCCAGATGCGCCTTCTCTACCTGCCCGAAGAAGCTGCGGGAGGGATGCACGACGATCTGCGTGATGCCGTAGTGGTCGCGGAGATCGACGAAGAGGATTCCGCCGTGGTCGCGGAGGCGGAACATCCAGCCGGAGAGGCGGACGGTCTTGCCCGCGTCGGCGGCGCGGAGCTGGTTGCAGGTGTGCGTACGGTATGGATGCATGTCTGCCATGGTTCTGTTCTTTCTGTTCTGAGGCCGCACATTATACCATTTATGATGTTGATGTGGGGAAATAAAGTTATGGGCAGTATCGGCGGCGTTTGGTAAAATGACTTGCATGAAAAACTGCATCTTGTGCTTTGGACTGCTCGCCGCCTGCGTGGCGGGGGCGGGGAAGGTTGAATGGAACACGCCTGAGTCGCTCGCCAGCTGGACGAAGCGCGGGCACCAGGTCGCCTCTGCGTCCGTGAAGGACGGCGCGCTGCACGTCGTGTGCGGCGGGGCGGACACGCACGTCTACAGCGGTGACTTCGACCTCGCCTCCTCCGCCGCGCAGGAAGTCGTGTTCCGCGCGAAGGGGAACGTTTCCGGCACCGGCGAGCTCTTCTGGATGGAGCCCGGCAAGGGCCCCACGCAGGCGCAGTCAGCCCGCTTCGAGTGGATCGGCGACGGCGAGTGGCACGACTACCGCGTGCGCCCATTCTGGCAATGCCAGCCGCGCATCGGCCAGCTCCGCCTCGACTTCCCGGCCGGCGCCCTGCAGGGCGGCGTGTTCGACGTGGCGTCGGTCGCCGTCGTCTCCTCGGCGAAGGTGACGGCGTTCTCCGCCGCCGACTGGGGCGGGCTCGTCCTTGACGT
>CACXPT010000079.1 GCA_902769585.1 uncultured bacterium | reverse complement strand
CACGAGCAGCTCGTCCTTCTTCACGCGCTCCACGTTCACCGCGCCGTCGAGCGTGGCGTTCTTCACGCCGCCGATGCCCTTCACGGGATACCAGAACTGGGACACGCGGCGCGTCTCGTACGGGGCGATCCACGAGTAGTCTGGCTGGTTGTCGCTCCAGCAGCCGACCATCAGCTCGAGGTACGGGCCGTCGGTGTCGGTGAGCACCTTTGAGTCCCACAGCTTCCCAGCCGGAAAGTTGCCCCAGAGGAAGAACTTCTTGCCGATCGTGACGTGGCGGTTGGAGGTGTGGACGGTTCCCGCGTTCTTGCCATGGTCGTAGCCGGCGAGCCAGTCGTTGTCGGGGTCCCACGCGAAGATGGAGCGCGAGCGGTGGACGAAGTTCTTCCACCACGAGAGGTCGGAGTCCATGCGCTCCTTCTCGCCAGGACGGCCCGAAGCGCCCACGCTGCCGATGGGGAAGCTTGTCCAGGACGCCTTGTGGTGATCGTAGCCGAGGTGGCAGGCGGGCGGGAAGATCACCTGGTAGTCGTCGCCGCAGTGGACAGCCACGTTGGCCCAGTAGAGCATGGACTCGATCTGCGGGCCGCGGTTCATGAAGATGTTCTCGGCGCGCAGTACGGCGCGGTCCTTCAGGAGGGAGAGGCCGATCGTCCACTTGAGGCGCGCGGTGAGCTCGGTCTCGCCGAGCCAGATCGTCTCGGTGCCGTCCCGGCGCCAGTCGATCGGCATGGAGCTGGTGGGGCGGTGGTGGTGCGGGAAGTTCCACTCCACGCCGCCGGAGATCCACGCGCCGAGCATGCCGATGAGCGCGGGTTTCACCACGTGCTGGCGGTAGAACGCCTCGTAGCCCGTCTGCTTGTCGGTGAGGTTGAGGAGGTGCCCGCCGTGCTCGGGCAGCACGCCCATCTGGAGCCAGTCGTTTTCGAGCGTGAGGTAGAGGTACTCCTCTTGACGCTTGTCGTCGTGCAGCACGTCCTGCGCGGGGTACGGATAGATGCGCCCCTGCGCGCCCTGGTAGACGCGCCCCGTGTAGAAGAGCGGCGTCTTCTCGTAGCCGCCCGGCACGTAGGTTGGCAGCGTGATCGTTTCCTTGCGGTAGCCGGCGCCGACCGCGCACGCTGCCGTCGCCACGAGAAGAACACACATCAGACGCTTCATGCGGCAATCTCCATTCTCAGTTGCGGATGGTGAAGGTGCGCGAGGCCTCGGCATGGTCGCCGCCATACGCGGTCATGGTGACGGACGTGTCGGAGACGTCAAGCATGAAACGCCCCTGCTGTCCGGAGAAGAAGAAGTCCTTCACGTGTGGACGGTACTCGCCGAAGAGCGTCCGCGCGTCCGCAAGATCGTAGTCCTTCGCCTTCTTGGGCAGGCGAGCGTATTCCGCCGGCGCGGTGTATTTTGGCGCCTTGTCCGCCTGTCCCTCGGCCGCCCACACGCTCGTCGCCATGAACTGCGTGAGGCGCCCTTCCGGCGTCTTGAGGTCCGCGAACGAGGTGACGTGGTTGTGCCCCACGAGCGCGATCGCGTGGCGCCGGCACAGCACGGAGAAGAGTTTCCGCCGCGCGGACTCCTGCTCCTTCTTGCCCAGCAGGAACCAGCGGAAATGCGCGCCGGGGGCGACGGGCACCACGGCGCCGTGCGAGACGAGGAACGTGTGCCGCACGTTCGCGTTGTCCTCCAGCAGGTTCAGGATGCGCTCGGGATCGGGATAGTTGAAGTCCGCGTAGAGGAAGAGGTCCGGCCCCTGGCGAAAGGCGAACGTGGTGCTGTCGACGGGCCGTCCCAGCTCCCGCGTCCACTTCGGGAACATCGTCTCGCAGAAGACCTCCATAGCGGTCTTCTTGTCCAGCCACAGGCTCTTGTCCACGTCGTGGTTGCCCACGACCGGCACGAACGGCAGGTCGGGCGAGACGGTCTTCTTGAAGTAGGCGAAGCCGTCTTCCAGCATCTTCGCGTGGACCGCAGCCTTGGCGCAGTTCCCCTGGATGAGGTCGCCGAGCTGCAGCACGAACTTCGTGTCGGTCCGGACGTCCTTCCGCGCCGCCGCCGCGAGCCGCTGCATGAGGCCCGACCACTGGTCGTGCTCGCGCTTCATGCGCAGGGGGAATATCTCGGCCGCCTTTCCGGTTGTCGGCTTGTAGTGCGCGTGGTAGACGCCGATCTCCGGCGCGTCGAAGTGTACGTCGCCAAGCACGAGCACGGAGTACGACGACTGCGATGCGCGCGATCCCGCGCATCCAGCGCCTGCGGCGGCCAGCGCCCCCGCGCCAAGTTTCAGGAAAGCCCTGCGGTTTAACATTGAAGCAGTTGCGAAACCCGGTAGGGACGGCGTTCCATCGCCGTCCGCGGCGACGGTCGGCGGTGGAACGCCGACCCTACCAGAATGTCGTGGTTTTACAACCATCTCCATTGTTCTCATTAGTGCCTCTTTTATCTTTCTTTGCGGACGCGCAGCAGCGCGTCCCTCCCGGTTAGCGGATGAGGAGGACAGTGCCGCCGGACTTGACATGGACGTACACGAGACCATCCTCGACGCTTGCGGTGAGCGTGCACGGCTGGCCGCAGTTAACAGCCTTGAACTTGGCGTTGGCATCTACCGCGCCCGTCACGCGCAGCACCAGGTGCTTCGAGCCGTATGCCACCATGTCGCCATCCGTGCAACCGAAGTCCACGCACGCCGTCGACGCGGTCGCGAAGTCGCCGTCCACCGTCGGGATGCCGTTCCGCGGCGTGAGCGCGCCCGCGAGCGTGAGCGAGCCGTTGCAGACCGTACCGTCGCCCGTGAGATTCCCGAGCGTACGGGTCGCGCCGTTCAGGTCGAGCAACGCACCCGCGCGGATGACCGTGTCGTCCGTGAACGGAGTGCCCGCGAGGACCGCCAAGGTACCCTGATCCACCACGGTCGGGCCGTTGTACGTGTTCGCACCGGAGAGGATGAGCAGTCCCGCGCCCGTCTTCACGAGTCCGCCGTCCTTGCCCGCGAGCGCCAGATCGTGCTTCAGGACGGCCGAGACCGTGTACTGCCCGCCCTTCGCGTTCGTCGTGCCGATCACCGCGCCGTTCGTCGTGACAAGCAGGTCGAGGCTGCTGTCGGCAAGGCTCGTCGCCGTGCCGTTCGCCTCGCCGTACGGCAGGAACAGACCGCCGTTGAAATAGAACTTGCCGCCCGCGCGCGTAGCCGTGAGGTTGCCCGCCTTCAGCAGGCCGCCCGGATTGAGCCACGCCTCGGTCGTCGACTTCGAGTTCCGCGTGACGGTCATCGTCCCCTTCACGTCCAGCTCGCCGCCGTTCAGATAGAGCCGACCGTCCGTCGTACGAGCCGATCCGCTGTTGGCAAAAGCCAGGTACATGTTCGTCTGCACCGTCACGACGCCTCCGTTCACGGTGAATGTGGACCGCGAACCGCTCGACCCCGCCTTCGACTGCGTGGTGTAGCCCAAGCAGATGCTGTCCTCGACATTCAACGTTCCGCCGTTGACGGTCACTTCAGGGCTGGACGCCCCATCACCGTGTGCCATCAAGATGCGCTTGGGAAGATTCACGGTTCCGCCATTGATGGTGAGGCGCGGATGGACGGCGCGGCTCGTGCCGTTGTAGTAGCCGATGTACAGATGGTGCTTCTGGATGTAGAACGTGCCGCTGTTGATCTCCAGCTCCGCATCGGCATCCTCGCCTGCGGGCAGGCCGATGGCGGCGTATGCGGAGGTGTAGACCGTCGGCCCCGCCGTTGTGTCGCCCGCCTCGCCGACGGCGACCTTGCCCGCGCCGATGCTGAAGTTGACGGTCGCGTTCGTGGGGCTGTCTCCGTTCGCGCAGCGGAGGTTGTCGGCAGGATCGGTCGTCGAATAGGTCTGGTTGTGGTTGTTGCCGAACAGGAACCGGCCCTCGCCCTTGATGTAGAGCGTGCCTGCGCCGCCCTTCATGAAGCTGCCGTTCGCCTCCATCGTCGTGCCGCCCGTCACCGTCAGGTCGTTCTCGATCTCGAATGTCGGCATGTACGTCGACATCGGCGAAATCTGGAAACCGGGGATCGTCTCGCCCGTGCCCGTGTAAACCACCGTACCGAATCCAAGCCGCAGCTGTGCGCCCGAGTTCATCCACGCGAGCGACGGAATCGTCGTGCGGCCGCTGCGCAGGTAGAGCGTGCCCGCGAAGCCGTCCAGCGCGCCCGCGCCGAACACGACCTCGCCCGCCGTTCCCCTAGTCTCCTCGCTCTGCGCGGCGTTGACGCACACCAGCCCGTCGGACGCGACCGGCGCGTTCACCGTCACCTTGCCGCCGCTCGCCACGTCGAGGAGCGCCTCGCCGTCGTCGCGCGCGAACGTAAGGGCGTTCGCGCCGCCGAGCGCGTAGCCCTTCCCCGCCGTCGTCGCCTCGAAGAGCGCCTGGCCGACCGTCGCCGCCGCGTCCAGCGTCACCGGCACGTCCGCCGCGCCGGCCGACGCGAACCGCGCCACCGCGTTCTTGCCGTTCGGCGGCAGGCCGTTCGACCAGTTCGCCGCCTCGCTCCAGTTGCCGCCGGACGAGGTCGCCGTCCAGCGCGGCAGCTCGCCGGGCGCCGCCGCGCGCACCGTCGCCACGAGCGCCTTCCAGCCCGCTTCGCCGCCCAGCGTCACGTCCGCCTTCTCGAAGTCCGCCGTGAGCGACGACATCCCCGGATCGAGCGCGAACCGCGTCGCGTCCACGTTCGCGTCGCACGCGGCGCGGTAGACGAACATCGTGTAGACGCCCGTCGTGTTCGCGAGCGCCGTCTCGTTCCAGACGGACCGCGTCGCGAACAGCACGGGACCCGCCACCGTGAAGTCGTTCGAGACGATGCAGTTGTTGACGCCCTTTCCGGTTGTCGAACCGACCTCAAAGCGCGCGGGCTTCGTTGCCCCCGCCTCGCCCAGCGCGAGCGAGTGCGCGAAGATGGGATTCGAGCCGTTCTGGTACGTGCGGAGCGTCGCGCCCGCCTTCACGCGCACCGCGACTCCCTCGCCGCCCGCGCTCGTGTTGGCGATCAGCGTGGCGCCATCCTCCACCGCAAAGTCGCCCGTGATGCCGTCCGTCCCAAACACGGCACCGAGATAGCAGATGCCGGACCCCCTGATGCGAAGGCCGCCGTCGGACACGCCCGCGGGCAGTGCGGGGTCGCGCTCCAGGACCGGAGCGAAGTGGAAATCGCAGACGGTCCCGTACGCCGCACGCCCTTCCGTCGTGTCAATCACCAGCCCCTTCTCGCCGAGGTAGAAATGGCGGAAATACCGCACATACACCGTCACATCGCTGTTCAACGGCATGTACGTGCCGCCGTTCGCATGGAACACGCCTGCGCCGGTGGTCGACGAACCACCATTCATCCCGGCGGATTTCAGGGTGCCGCCCTCGTTCAGGAATATCTCAAGCTCGTTCTCGTTCTCGAACATCCGAATGGCATTCAAGCAGCTCATGGCGCCGCCGTTGATCTCCAGGATGCCGGGAGCGAGCGTATCGCCAGCCGACCGTATCGCCACGCCGGGACCGATGTACGTGCCGGAATTGATTGCGCCGCCGTTGACCACGATCCGGTTCGTGGCCGTGCCGCCCATGTAGCCGTCCACCTTCAGCGCGCCAAGGAGCGTCACCGTGCCGTTGTTCATCTCGATCTCCGCCGGCGGACGCCCGTCCAGCGGCTGGGATCCCGCCACCATCGACCAGCCCGACACGTTCGGAGCATCGGAATCGTCGCCGACCGTACCGATTGCCAGACGCCCCTCGCGCACGGAGATGCCGTAGAGGCCGGCCGTCGGGCCGTCGCCGGAATCGCCGACGAACCGTCCGTCCGTCCACGACGTGTTCAGCCCCGCGGTCATGTCGGAAAGGTCAAACGTCCCGTTGCCCTTCAGCGTCAGCGTCTCCGCGCCCGTCTTCACGAACACCGAATACGCCCCGCGCGTCGCCGACTTGAGCGTGAGCGGCGTGTCAACGCGCAGGACCGCGCCCGTCTTCGCGCCGGCCGAGAGCGTGATCCCCTCCAGCGTCCCGGCGGCATTCCCCGTGTACGCGAACGTGCCAGGGCCGACCACGAGCTTTGAGGCGTCCGTCGCGAACGAGAGGTCCTTCACCTCCAGCGTGCCGGAATTGACCGCGAGCCCGCCCGCGAGGCCAGAGAGGTCGCCCGTCAACTTCACCACGCCGCCGCCCGTACGCTCGGGGTTGACGCTCACCTGCGTCGTCGCCGTCAGCGCGGACGCGATCTCGTTCGTGACGGGCGCGACGGACGAAATGACGGCGGAATCGCCCAGCAACAGCTCGCCGCCCGTGATCGTGTAGCCGTTCGCGCCGCTGAACGCAAGGCCGCCCGCCGCCGCCTGGCCCGCGAGCGTCACCGTCTCGCCTCCCGCCGCCGCGTCCTTCGAGAACACAGCCATCGTCGCGGCGCCGTTCACCGCCGCGCCGCCTTCCCAGTTGCCGTCCGTCTTCCACAGGCCGTCGCCCGCACCGTTCGACCACACGCCCGTGCTCGTCGCCGCGGACGGATCGAGCGCAACCACGACCTGCACCTTGGCGCGCCCGTTCTCTTCGATGACCCGCACGCGCGAAGTTGTCCCCGCCGCCGGATTCGCATGCGAGAACGGAATCGTCAGCAACGCATCGCGACTGGCCGCCGGCGCATCGATGACCGTGTAGACGCCCGGCGTGGCGACGTCGGCACCAAAACGGGTCCCGTCTGCCGCATACAGGTAGATGGGACTGGGTGATGTTCCCTTGTGCGTCACCTCGTCCGTGACGGTGAGGGTCGAATCCGCCGTCAGGTAGAATCCGATTTCCCCCGACGTGCCGCTCGTCAGTCCGACTGCAAGCGTCTTGAACGTACGCGGCCCGCCGTGAACCTGCAGGCGGGTCGACCCCTGGATCTCCAGTGTTTGTCCGGCCGTCAACGTCGCGTTCGTCGAAAACTCCACGTAGGCGTACGGCGACACCCTCACCGGTGCATCAATCGTGACGTTCTTGCCAATCCGGTAGTAGCTTATGAGTTTGCTGCCAGCACCTTTGAAGATGACCGGCAGCCGCGTCTCGCCTGGCAGGGTGTTCGTATAGGCGATGTCATGCTCAATGTATTGCCACTTGCCGCTTACCTGCTTGTTGCCGCTGAACGTCATCCCGCGGGTACCTACGCGCACGTCCGCCAGTGAGGCGGGGAACACCGTCTGCTGTCCATTGTAGCCATCGGAATAGGTACCGCCGTCGAAGAGCACGTTGAACGTCTGGCCGACCAGGTCGCTATGCAGCGGCGAACCGCCCGTACAGGTAAGGGTCCCGTTGTCCAGCACGTTGAGGTCCAGCCTCACGCCGGCGGACTTCCCCTCGTTGCGCGTATTGAGGAATTGCGTGGTCAGCTTGCCGTTTCCGCTAATGGTGACAACGTTCGTGTTGGGGCCGCCGGCAAAGCCGGCTCCGACGCTCTGCCCGAAATACGCCTCTCCTCTGCCCGAGATGGAAAGGGAGGTGTTGACACCCGCCAGGTTGCCGAGCTGGACGTTCTTGCCGACGTACAGGAATCCGCCCGTCACCTCGATGAACGGGTACGTGTCAAGCGACGACACGCCGCTTGGAAGCGCCTTGCCGCCCACGAACACCGAGTCGCCCGTCGTGACGCCGTTCGAGACGATTCCGCCCGTCACACGCAGACCCGAACGCACGTCAGGACCGCCCGCCCCCGCGACGCCGTTCCAGAATCCAGGCCACACGCTGCGCAAGAACACGTTCGTGCCGCCGCGTATCTCCAGCACCGCGCTCTTTTCCGTTCCCGCGTTGGTCGTCCATGCGCCGATGGCTCCCCCATTGCCGTCCACGTTGAAGTAATTGTACCCGCCCTCGACCACCATCGTGCCCTCGGCAAGCATGAAATTGCCGTGCCGCCCGGAAGTTGGCGCATCGCCGTTTGAGTTCAGCCCCAACATGCCCGACTCGTTCTTCGTCGCGTTCGCCACGTTGGGATCGCCGCCGAAGTTGTTCCGCGCGCCGCTGAAGTACACCGTGCCGGGGCCGGTCTTGATGAAGCAGCCCGCCTTCTGCACGAAGTCGTTCGTGATGTGCAGCTCATCCTGGACGTCGAGGACGGTCGCCTTGGTGCTGCTGGCGGCGTATTCGTTGGTGACGACCGCGCCGAGCATGCCCGACGCGCGCAGAGTGCCCGCGCCGAGGACGATGGGGCCGGACGCGCCGATGCTGGACCGGCCCTTGGCGATGTCGCCGTCGGGCACCACGAGCGTACCGGAGTTGACGGTCGTCTTGCCCGTGTGCGTGCTGAGCGGGTTCGCGAGCGTCACGATGCCGCCGCCCGTCGTACCGCTGTTGACCACGATGTCCGTCGCACCCGTGAAGCGCGCCGTCACGTTGGTTTCAATCCCGTTTCCGGGATCAATAGTCACCGTCGCCGCCATCGCCACACCTGCCAGGCAGCATGCCGCCACGCTGACGCTTCCTCTCGTCAGTTTCTTCATTTTCCACGCTTCCTTTCTTTCATCGGCCAGATCAGAAATGCCCGTTCACGATCGGCAGGACCGGCAGCCAGCCGTTCTCCGAGATGATGTTGACCAAGCCGATCTGCAAACCGCCATCAACCCACTCGGCGTAGTTGACGAGTCCGATCTGGCATCCGCGCATGGTGCCGCTCGCCATGTTCACGCCTAACAGGAAATTATAGCCGCACTGAAGCCCGGTCAGGTCGCGCGTGCTGTTGAGAAAGCCGGACTGCAGACCCGTGAACGACCTGCCGGCGACGTTGACGATGCCGTCCTGCAGCCCGCAGAACGTGGCGGCATAGTTGAAGAAGCCCAGCTGGGCACCGATTGACCGCCGCTCCCACTTGCTGTCGTGATGGCCGTTCCAGTTGATCAGGCCAAGCTGACCGCCGTAGACACGCCCGTCGGCGATGTTTACGCCGCCAATGACAAGACCCGTGAAGTCCAGGCCTGTATGGTCGACGATGCCGATGTCGAGTCCCGTAAACTCCTCGCAGTCGCCGTAGATGAGCGACAACCGCAAGCCGGTCACGTCATATTCGCTCGAAGGCATCTGGACCGGAGTGACGAGCGACACCATGATCGGAGTCGTATCCGCAATCAGCACGCCCGCAGCGAGCATGCCTACAACTGCTATTATCTTCTTCATGTTCTTTCCTCATTGTTAACGGAAAATAACGATCGTCGGCTGTATACCCATCTTGAGTTTCAGCTTGCCGTCCTCGACAACGAGCTTCGGCTCGCCCTGCCCTTCCGCAAGCGCTGGCGTGAACGTCCAGCCCGTCAGCGTCTCCGGCACGTCGAACGATCCTGCCTCAGCCAACACGTACGTCTTGCCCTGCACCTGCCCGGAGCGCGCCGCGTCCGAGAAGTCGACCGTCGCCGTAGGTGGCATCGTCACCTTGCCCGTCGTCCGCACGAGCGGCAGGTTGGAACCCGCGATGTCCGTCACCACCGAGGGAATCTCCACATCGGCCGTGACCGACGCCGCCGTCTTCACCGAAACACCGCCCGCGAGGCGCAGGACTCCGTGCCCCGTCACAGCGCCCGTGAAGCCCGCCATGTCGCCCGGCACGAGCGTCGCCGAGCCGTCGATCTGCGCCGTGCCCGCGCCCGCGAGCGACTTCACGGCGTGGGCCGTCTCGCGCACCCTGAGCGTCGCGCCCGCGTCCACCGTCACATCGCTTGTCGACGGCAGTACCTCCGTCGGCACGTCAAGCCCGGCGTCCAGGCGTCGGTACGTCTGCACCATGGTGTGCACCTCGCCGTCCGTCAGCGCGCGGTCGTAGATGCGCAGGTCGTCAATGCGTGTGCCGTACCCCGCCGTGACGGCGCCGTTCGAGATGCTTTTTGCGCCCAAGGCGATGTCGGTCAGGTTCAGCTTCAGGTCTGCGCTGTTCAGCAATCCCACCTTCGTACCGTCCACGTAGTAGCGCAGGTGCTTCGCGGCGGCGTCGTACGTCACCGTCACCTGCACCCATGAGCTGTTGGGCGTGTCGGCGTTGTAGACGGACGTGTCGGGGAAGGTGTACGTTTTGCCGCAGACGTACGCGATGACGACGCGCGGACAGCCCTCGTACGAGAAGCGCACGGACCCTCCAGACGTGCCGTCGCCGATGACGAGCGCGATGCCGTTCATCGGACGGGACAGGCGCGTGGAGATCGTGAAGGAGTTCCCCTTCGGCAAATTGTTCGTCGGCACAAGGCCGCTCTTCAGGCGCAGGTACGGGCCGGCGGTCATGGGGAACCTGACGCATCTCCCGCCCAGATCCTCCGGATAAGTCACGGCCTCTGTGGTCGCATAGACGCCGTTCGCCGGCGTGTTGACGAGATCCCATCCGTGCGGTCCGCTGTCCTTGAAGAGCCGCACGTCACCTTCTGTCGTCTCCTCGTCGAACGTCCAGTGCGCGATCGGCTCGGGTTGCGTGAAGTCCGCCTGCGGCTTGCGCGCGAGGTATTCCGCCTCCACCTCGTCGGCCGTCCACGCGCCCTTGAACACCTGGATCTCGTCGATGTCGCCGGCGAACTTGTGGCTCGTGTCGGTTGTCGAATAGTTGCCGAGGCGAACCTGGATGTTGGCGGGCAGGTTCATGTTCCGGCCGAGGTCCGCACGTGCGCGCCACACGCCGTCCACGTACAGCTGGAACGTCTGGTTCGTGTAGGTTCCCACTACGTGGTGCCACTTGCCGTCGCCCAGATAGTCGGACGAGCCGAAGTCCGCCTGCGCCACCAGGTTCGACGTGACGGGGGTCGAGTAGGTCCAGCTGCTGTCCGTGCACATGTAGAGGTAGCGGAAGCCATATCTCCCGCGGAAGCTCACGCCGGTGCCGGCGGACCAGCCTCCGTTCCAGATGCGGAGGAAGTTCGGGCCTGCCGACCCGTTGGGCATTCCGCTCCGGTCCGGCCGCAGCCAGAAGCTGACGGTGAACGGATCGTTACCGGCAGGCAGGCTACAATCCCGCGCGCCAACGACGTAGTTGAAGACGACGCCCTTCTTGCGCAGCGCGTCCGTGCTGCCCGAAAGGAACCTCAGCGCGCGCCCCGAGACACCGTCGTCGACGAGCCGCGCGACCTCGGAGAGAGGCGAGGTTCCATCAGGCGTCAACCGCAACGCACGGCCCCACGTGCTCTCCGCGCCCAGATCGTTCTCGTCCTCAAAGCGCCAGGCGGCGCACAGGTTGGGACGCGCGAAGCCCTTGTCGAGGGTGAGCGTGCCGCCCGCGACATGCGTCGCGCCCGTGTAGGCGTTCGCGCCCGCGAGCGTCAGCTCGTAGTCCGCGCCGTCCTTCACGAATCTGCCGCCCTGGATACGCGCGGAGAAGACGGTGGAGGTGGAGACGCCCGTCGCGCCCGACACGGTGAGCGTCGCGTTGGACGGCACAACAACGCAACCGTCCGCGCCCGTGCCGGAAAGATGCGCGAGCGTCTGGTCGGCCGTGAAGTTGATGTGTCCGGAGGCGGCGATGTCCACCGAGGCGGCAGGGTTGACGCCGACCGGCGCGGACGCCGTACCGAACGTGAGGTCCGCGTTCCACGCGCTCAGCAGCCCGGCGAAGGAGAACGGTCCCGTCTTCGCGCCCTTGTTGAACACGAACGACCCGCCGCCGCGCACGTCAAGCGTGCCCGAACCGGTCACATCGCCGTAGAAGTTGGCAGAGTAGGTGTTGAAGCTCGTCACCAACTTGAGCATCGTTCCGGCGGGAATGTCCACCGCCGTGTCTGCCGACACGTTGGAATCCGTGAAGAGAGAGCCGAGCCTGTTTAAGCCGGAGACGACGTTCATCTTCGTGCCGCTCGCCATCTTCCAGGCGCAGCAGGTGAAGGAGGCGTTGTTCGTCAGCTCCAGGGTGCCGGCATCAAGCTTGAGCGTCGACTCCCAGAAGTAGGCGTTGGGATAGCCCCACCGCAGCGTGCCCGTGCCGCGCTTGTGGAAACCTGCATCCGTCTTGGGATAGCTCGCGCTGGTGACGATCGCCGCCTGGAAGTCGAGCGTGCCGCCCGTGATGTCCATGTAGGAGGGATTAGTGAAGCGAATACGCTTGTCCGTGCCCTTCGCGAGCGTCCACGTGTCGCCCGCATTCCCGCTGAACACCATCCCGTAGACGAACGTGTTGCCGGTGGAGTCGTTCACGTTGTAGGCGTTGCCGTCCTCGTAGTCCATCGTCACGACCGCGCCAGGCGCGAGGTTGCGGAAGTCGTAGACGGTATAGCGGTGGAAGAGTTCCTCCACGCCATAACCCTTGGAGCTGTGCGCTTCCCAGTTCGCGGCATTCGACCAGCTGCCGCCCGAGGCTGCACCGATCCACACGTTCGTGCCGTCGCACGACACGGCCCACGCGCCGCCCGCGAGACAGATAGCCATGAAGCATGCAAGTCTTCTCATTGTTCTATGTCCTTTTTCCGGTTCAAGTTCCTTGCGCAACATTACACGTCGTTCTCGGCAACGCCCTTGCCAAAACCGACGCCCTCATTATACCAGATTTCGTCCGCCCTATGGGGCAGGAGACACGCAAAGCCGATAGAAGCGCCGGGGACGAATCGGCTCCGCCAGCGACATTTCCAACTCGCCGTCGAGGCTGGCCCGTACCGGGCTACCGGCCGGCGCAAACGGACCGGTCGGTTCATCCGCCGCCTCCCACGCGTACCAGAACCCCGCAACGGCGTTGGCGATCACCGCCGTCACGCCGTCCGCGGCCACCGCGAAGGCGTCACATCGCGTGGCCAGCTCGGGCGCGCCGGCCACGGCCGCCACCACGTCGCCCGAAAGCGCCGTGCGCGTGGTCGCCACGTACCGCCCCTCGACGGCCACCGACACCGACACGCTTCCGGCCGTCGGCAACGCGCCATGCGGTATGAGAACCATCCCGTTCGCGGTCGACGACAGGTGGAACGCCACCGACGCGCCGGCGGACAATACCGTATTCGCGGACGCCAGCGGCGCGTCCACGCAGGCACCCCCTTCCACTGCCAGCACGCCGTTCGTCGGTGCCGTTCCCACATACTCCCCGTGCTTCCATACCTGGATGTTCGTGCTCGTCAGACTGCCGCACAGGTTCAGCGTTCCGCTCTCCAGCACAGTCGCGCCGGAATACGTGTTCGTGCCGCAGAGCGTCGTCTCGGCGCCCTGCAGATAGAGGCTCTGCAACGTGCCGAGATCGCCCGCGCCGAGGTTGCCGACGAATGCGTGCGCGCCCTCGGGCACGGAGAGGAACCCCACGAGGCCGGCGGGGTCGAGGGACACCGCCCCCGAACGGAGACGCACGCCGGAAGCATCGGGGCCGAGCGTGTAGACGACGCCGGGATCGCCGTGCACGTGGACCGCCGACTGCGCCGCCGCGTCCGCCGCCGAGAAGAGGATGCAGTCGACGGCGCGGCCGGACGGCATGTCCAGCGGCAGCTGCGCGTCGGACGGCAGTTCGCCCTGCCACGCGAAGATCGGCTGACGTAAACCCGCGAGACGCGCGTCCAGGCGCAACGGCGTGCCATTTGACGTCGCCGCCCAGTCCATCGCCGCCACCCGCCGCAGCAACACCACCTCGGCGCCGTTCGTGGCTGCCCCGCACGCCGCTGCGAGGTCGGCGTGGTAGTCGAACGAACCGTCCCGACGCACCACGGCAGCCTGACGTTCCGCCAGCTCGCGCGAACCTGCCAGCGAGGAGACCTCGCCGGCACCGTAGAACTCTACTTGGGACGTCCCGGACGCCACGCGCGCCTCAAAGGACGACACCGTCGCGTCGGCGGCGGAGACGAGTCCCCTCCCGTCGACGGAATACGAGACGCGCGGCGGAGAGAGCGAGGCATCGTATGAAATGCGGTAGACGGCCTCCGCGCCGACCTCCGGCGTGGTGCCCGCAAGCTCCACCCAGCCCTGTGCCGTGAGGCCCATGTACACCAGCGAACGGTCGGCGCGCTCGACCACGGACAACGCCCCGCGCGCGCCGTCTTCGGGAACGGCGGGAATGGTCCGCGAGATGGCGAGGTCGACAAGCGTCACAGTGGCCTCGATGGCCGCAGGCTCCTGCCCAGGGGCAACTGTCGGCGTGAACGCCACCGGCGTGTTCGTGTAGCCCTCGAACGACAGCCGCGCCGATGCGGCCGTCCATTCGCACGACGTCTCTGCATTTGACGTCGCCGTCCAGCTGCCTGCAGAATCCTCCCAGGGCTGCGCGAAATCAATGGCGAACCACGGCGCCTCCGGTGTCGGCACGTCGGCGCATGCCGCCATCGCGAGTAGGGCCGCGAGCAGGCTACACCACCTGCACACAGTACACCTCCTTGCGGTAGTCGGCGTCCATCGCGAGCACGGTCGCCGGGCCGGGCGTCCCCGCGTTCCGCATCCACGGAAAGCGCGTGCTCGTTGAAAAGCGTCACGTAGCCCTCGGGCGTCTGGGCGGAGGTGTCGTGGACAGACTGGTCACCGTCATAGCAGGCCCACGAGAGCGCACCGGAGAGGTTCGGTGCCGAGAAGCGGAACGTGGAACCGGCCGGCACCTGCACCACGTTCGTGTGGAACACGCGGTCCTGTCCGCCGCCGATGCGCGTGGTGTAGAGCAGGTCGTTCGCGGGATCGACTTGGAGGACGTCGAACGTCTGCTCGTAGATCGTTCGGGAAGTCTTGGAGGGGAGCGTGCCGGAGAATGGCGTGTGGAGGATGTAGTCGGAATAGCCCGTATCGCACGCCTCGCAGATGTGCAGGATGCCGTTCAGGTGGGAGAAGCGGTCGTGGTGGTGGTGGCCCTCGAGGCAAAAGAGGATGCGGCCGGTCGCGGACGAGTAGTCGCGCGTCCTGCCGAACAGATTCACTGTGCCGCGATGCTGGTAGGCCTCCATCATCCTGTGGAAGAGCTGGAAATTGAAACTCGCGGTCTTGCTCTCGAAGCCCACCACCGGCGCGGTGGGGATGTGGTAGATGAAGACGACTCCCCATCCGGCGGGAACGGTGCCCAGCGCCTGGTCGGCGATCCACTCCAGCTGCGTCCGACGCATGCCGTAGCCAACGCCCCAGGGCCTCGAGGACGAGTCGTGCACGGAGTCGCACGTGTCGGCGACGATGTAGCGGATGCGCGCGTGCGGCGCGTCGCGCCAGCCGTAGCAGGCCTCTGGGTCGGCGGCGTTCGTGATGAAGAACGGACGGGGCGAGCTCGCCATCAGGAAGTCGTGCGCCACGGCCGAGGAGTAGGTCCAACCCGCGGAAGACGAGGAAGATTCCTTGATGGTGAAGTCATGGTTGCCCTTCGCCGTGTAGAGGATGCCGCCTGCGGACACAATGGGGTTCGCCCAGTACGTGAGGTAGTCGGCCATCGTCGCGTCCACGTTCGCCTGCGGGTCGGCGCTGTACGCCTGGGGAAAATCGCCGCCGCAGTAGACGTTCCGCAGGCGGGTGCGCCCGATGAGGTCGGCGACGAGCTGTCCGGACCGCTTGCGGTTGGAGGGAATGTGAAGGTCGGTGAGGAAGAAGAAGCCGTCCGCCGTCCGGGACTTGAGCGCGTTAATCCTTGCAGCGATCTGCGGAAGGTAGTCCGCATAGCATTCCGGCAGGGCCGGCAAGGCGTCCGCCGCGCGTGCGGCGAAAGGCCGCACAGCGGCGCACACGGCCGCGCACGCGCCGCCGGCGAGGAATGAGCGGCGGCCCGTCACTTGAATATGA
>CACXPT010000078.1 GCA_902769585.1 uncultured bacterium | reverse complement strand
GCTCGGCGCCGCGCCCGTCACGGACGAAGCCGGCGGCATCTACGTGCCCATCACGCTCGACGGCACGAACAACACGTTCGCGTGCGAGAACGCGAGCGGTACCGGACATACCCTGTACCTGTACGGCCCGTTCCTCGGAAACGGCGGATTCACGAAGACGGGAGCCGGCGCCATGCGCGTCTACGGCGAGCACCTCGCGACAGGCAAGGTCACGATCGTGAACGGCACCTTGATGTACTATCCCCCCGCCACCCTCGCGGAGGTCGTGCGGACGGAGGTGGAGGTGCCCGCCGCCACGTTCGGCTGGACGGCCGATTCGCTCGCGGGCGACGCGGGGACGGCGGTGGCTAGCTGGGCGCCGACGAACAAGACGGCCACCGGATCCAACACCTTTGCCGTCAGTCCGCTGGCCTCCCTCGGCATCACGGCGCCGAAGATCTCCCTGCTCGGTTCGCCCACGAGCATGACCTGGGCGTTCGTGTTCCGCACGCCCACCAACGCGCCCGTCTTCCACAACGGCGGCCGCAACTACGCGAACAACATCTCCGCGCTGTTCGGGCGCGCCTGGGCCGCGCCGCATCTCGCCGTCCTGCTGCGGACGGACGGCAGCGTGGGACTCGGCATCAAGAACGTGAACGACATGACCGTTCCCTTCGAGACCGTCTGGGCGCCGCAGCGCGACACGCGGTTCAACGACACGCACGTGCTCTTCGTCACATGGGACGGCGCGACGGACGTCTACTCGGTCACGATGGACGGCTACACGCAGAGCAGCACGCTCCAGGCGCCTTTCAACGCGTTCGCCAACTCGGCCATCACGATCGGCCTGATTGATCACAACAGCCGCGACTCCAAGAAATTCAGCGACAGCCACTTCACGGGCGAGATCGCGGAAATCCGCTACTACAAGAACGAGGCCCTCACCGTCGAACAGCGCGCACAGGTCGGACGCGAGCTCGCCGAACGCTACGGCGCGCCGACCTACGGCTATCTGACGGCCGAGGAGAAGACGAACGCCGTCGGGCTCGGCGCGCGCGAATACGAGATCCGGAAGACGGCCACCACCACCGGCGGACTCAAGGGCGACAACGAACTTTACCTGGGCGAGGGGCAGCGCATCTGGGGCAGCGGCAACGTCAACTCCGGCCTCACCCTGCGCAAGGGCGCGATCCTCGACATGGCGCATGACGGCGAGGGTCTCACGTTTACCAACTCGAAGGATTATCCGCCCAACACGCACGGCCTCACGCTGGACGGTGGTGCAATCGTGCGCTTCGCCTACCATGACGATGGCGTGACCTCTGCGCCCACTCTGCCGACGCAGCTCACGTTGCGCGGCACGAACGTGATTCAGGTCGTGTCCACGGACGACCAGCCCGCTCCGCGCGGCGTCGTGTTCCAGGCGCGCGATTCGATTACGATCGATGAGGGCGCCGCCTTCGTGCTGGAAGGGGCCCGAAACGCCACGCGCGTGGTGGTGGACGCCGCCGCGAAGACGGTCCGCCTCGAGACTTCCCTCGGCACCACGGTCATCTTCCGCTAACAAAAAGACAAAAGACCTCATGAAAACAACGGCAATAACTCCGAACGGCTACTCGGGGCGGCGCGACTTCCTCAAGGGGGCGTGCCTCGCGGGGTTCATGGTCGCCACGGCGAAGTTGCCTGCCGTCGAGGGCGCCCGTTTCGAGGTGGGCAAGCGCGGGGCGCACTCGCGCCTCGCCATGTCGTACGCGGTGGTCGACATCGGCCTCGCGAAGCCGTTCTCGGTGCTCCACATCTCCGACACGCATCTCGCCTCCGCCTATCCCGACGAGCATCCGGACAAGATCGAGGCCGCGGCCCGGCGCTCGCAGGGATTCGGGGAGCGTCAGGAGGAGGCGCTCGCCGAATCGCTCGAATGGGCGCGGCACAACACGGACTACGTGATCCACACGGGCGACCTGATCGACTTCCAGTCTCGGGCGAATTTCGACCTCGTGCGAAAGTATTGGGGCGAAGCCATGTTCGGGTCCGTGGGTAACCACGAGTTCTACTCGTACATGAAGAGCGAGGTGCGCGGCCGCACCGAGGAGTTCAAGAGCCGCAGCTGGAAGATGCTGGATGATTTGCGGCCGGTCAATCCGCGTTTCGCCTCTTGCGTCGTGAACGGCGTCAACTTCATCGCGATCGACGACGTGTTTGGCGCAGTCCAGCCGGACCAGGTCGAGAAGTTCAAGGCGGAGGTCCAGAAGGGACTTCCGATAGTGCTCTGCATGCATGTGCCGTTCTTCACACCGTCCGTCGCGCTCGCCACGCACAAGTACTGGAGGCGCACCGGCAAGAAGTTCGTGGGCCGCCCCGACCCGTCAAAGCAGCCCAAGGAAGGCGGCGACCTCTGGAACCAGCTGAACGATCCTGCCACGGCGGGCTTCATCGCCTATCTGAAGCAGGAGAAGCTCCTGAAGGCGATACTCTCCGGCCATGAGCACCTCACGATGGAGGAACGCTTCTCGCCCACGGCCGTGCAGTATCTCGTCGGAGGCAACTTCCTCTTCGCTGCGCGCGAACTGCTGTTCGTTTGAGCAAAGGGCAGTGACAAGCCTCCTAAACTCCAAGCCTCCCAGCAGCGAAAGCAAATAGAGGAGGATCTCACACAGAGCCACCGAGACACAGAGGGAGATTTATAGCTGGGGCTCTGCCCCAGACCCCGAAATCAATCAAATCACATGCGATTGACCGGCGGTGGCGGATATGGTAGTCTATGCGCGGTCTTTGGACCGTGAGTATTGCCCTCTCGGGAAGGATGCGACGTATATGAAAAGAATCAAGATTGCGCTGTTTGCGCTGGCGATGGCCGCCGTGCCCGCCGGCGCGCACGTCTTTGACGATGCGGTGTTCTACTTCAACGGCGGCAAGGACATGAACGGCAACGGCTACTTCGACACCGGCGACTTGCGCAACATCGTGGAGGCGAACGTCAGCAATACGGCCTATCCGGCGATCAGCAACTTCCTCCGGTTTACGAACGAGGTGGTGCACTGCCCCTACAGCGGGAAGACCTTCACGAGCGGGTGCATCAACTTCCATCCGGAGATCACCCACACCTACACCACGAACATCGTGGGCGACGTGACGAACGTGACCATCGAGGCTCGGGGGCGCGTCTCGAAGATCTACATCAACAACGTGTTCAAGAGCGTCACCGGCAACTGCTCGAACTACACGGTGGTCGTGAGGTTCAGGCGAGACGCGATCCGTAAGTTGAACGGCGGTTTCCAGGACTGGATGCTGCGCATCGGCTACGACTGGAACAACGGCGGCAAGGGGCTCGCCATCGGTTTCAACGGCGCGTCCATGACGAACCGCTACTTCTCGATCATGGCGGGGCGGCAATCCTTCAACAGGGACGTGAACAGATGGAGATCGACCACCGAGACGAATTCGTGGACCGACGTGGCGGTGGCGGTGGACGGCTGGAAGCTGAAGGCGTGGTACATGCAGGAGGGCGACAACCAGTTGCGGTCGGCCGAAAACACGTTCACGTACAACTCCACGACCCTCTCCCAGTTCGCGGCGCAGCCGGGCTGGCAGGTCCAGCTCGGTAGCGAGCAAGACGCGACGGCGGCCAATTCGCTGATGTACTGCATAACCAACGGCGTGACGCAGTCCTCGCAAAACAGCTACAAGTGCTGGTCCGGATCCATCCAGCAGCTGGCGTTCTGGACGCGCACGCTGACGGACGCCGAGGTGCGCCAGGCGCTTGGCGGCACCGCGCCGGTGGAGATGCAGGTGGGGTTGGCGAACGGCGCGTCCACCGAGTTCCGCAGCGAGGCCAGCGCTGTCGGCACGGGCAACTGGGAGGAGCTGAACCCGTCGCTCGCGGCGGGCGGATCGGTGTCGGTGACGTACACGAATGCCTTCAAGATTGCGGTGCCGCAGGTGCTCACGCTGATTTCCACGCCCGCGAGCGCGCCCGGCTCGCTGCTCGTCAAGGTGAACGGCAGCGCCGTGAAAAGCGTGGCGGTAATGCCGGGGCACACTAACCTCGTGCCGATCGCGTCGAAGTTCTTCAGTACCGGCGTAAACACGATCACGCTCCAGAGGACGGACTCCGGCAGCTCACCGCTGGTGCTGGATGCTTTCTCGCTGGGCGGTTCTTGGGTGGCGGGTTGGAACAGTCCCTCGAACGACGTTTTCCCGGCCGAACACGCCCAGCATGACTCCGTCGGCACCTGGTATGCGGGCAGCACGTGGCACAAGCTGTGGCGCGGCGTCACGTCGTCGCTGTCCATCACGATCAACTTCCCCGTTGAGAAGAGATTGCTCGACCGGGGCTACACATTCCGCTACCGGCATCGCATCGTGAGGGCCGGCCAGCGGCACATAGACTTAATCCTCAACGGAGAGACGATCTACGCCGGCATTCCGCCCGGCGGCGTGAATACCTTCAATCTTCCGTCCGAAAAGCTGGTGGACGGCGTGAACACGCTGCAGTTGAAGCCGACCAATGGCGGCAGCGACTTCTCCTGCTTCTCGTACCACCTCGTCGAGTTCGAGGCGCCGCCCGAAGGCACCATCCTCATCATGCGCTAAGCTTTTCCGTCAATTTGTCCGACGAAGGCGAGTCGAATCCTGTAGCATAAGTTTATGCTATACTGTCCCCGTTTCTCGAACCAAAGGAGAAACAAGGAATCGATTTAAAACCGTAAACAAGACAATTTAGCGAACTGCTGAACGACGCCACCTCGGAAAAAGTACCACAAGATTCCCACGTTGTTGCGATTGCGTGAAAATCAGAAATATGATAAGGTGTCCGCGTTTAAGGTGAAATAAGGCATGAAACACACCTTGTCGGAATCTTAAGGGAACTGGCGGCGGAGCCTTGGGCAGACGACAGCCGCCCTCAATGAATGAATAAAAACAATGGAAGCAGGAAAGGTTCTAGCGAGCCTTTTGTTTCTTGTTTATAGCGAGGTACATATTCATATGGTTCATATCTTTGGATCTGGAATCTGATCTGCAATGCAGCCAGTGGAAATTACAGACAGCACAACAGCTACCGCTACAAAAGCAAGCTTCTTCAACTTTATTCTCCGTTTAGAATTTGCCGTTTCTTGGTTCTTGCAACTTGCACATCATTCGTTATGCACATCAGGCAGCCAGATGCCACTGGAATCGGCTACTGTGAAAAAATGGTTCTCATATAACCCTGTCATGCTGCGTCAGAATATGGTAAGATACATGCGCCTGTGAGCACAACAAGAGAGGATCGCACGATGAAGAGGTTTTTGATTGCGACGATAATTGCCGCCTTGGCGGGCGGCGTGTGGGCCGACGGCCTGACGCCGATGTACGGCAAGGCGTCTGATAAAACCAACGCCGGCATAGATAAGATCGTGACATGGTATTCGGACGAGGCCTGTACGTCAACGGAAGGCGTAATCACGCCGTGGCAAGTGGGCAGCAACACATGTCGTTACGCCATTCTTACCACTAAGAAGTTCAGCAACTCGACGTTTCCAGACGTGCCGGCTTGCTTCGGCACCGACGGCGTGACGATCGGAAGCAAGGTGTACAGTCGCCAGAGTTATAATTTCAACGGCAACGTGACGGTGCATTTCCCGCAGCTCACGATCTATTCCGGTTATTTCCAGGCCAATTCCGAAAGCGTGAACGGCACGAAACTGACGGGAGCCTGCACGTTTGTGACGACGACGAGTACGATCCAGTTCGCCCCTGTCAACATCAACACGGGCGGCGCGCGCGGATGGAACCTGGCGGGGACGTATACGTCCGCATCGGATGTTGATATCCGCCTCTCCATGACATTCAGCAGTGCGAGCGACGGGAGCGGAATCGGATTCCTTGCGCTGACAGGTGA
Source organism: uncultured bacterium (assembly GCA_902769585.1). Classification (GTDB taxonomy): domain Bacteria; phylum Verrucomicrobiota; class Kiritimatiellia; order RFP12; family UBA1067; genus RUG572. The sequence continues at coordinate 8,892 of CACXPT010000078.1, read as the reverse complement.
TTTCTCTTCCTTCAAGGGGCGGTTCCGCATGGTAGAAACGGTGCCGAACATGGGCGACAACGTGGGTTATTTTGAGTGTCGCCTCCAATCGCCGACCGCGCTGGGCGACACCTCCTATCCGCGTACGGACGCGGTGACGCTCAAGCACCGCGCGCACCTGGTCATGACGGACGACGTGGTGCAGGACGGCACGCGCGGCATCACGCTCGATCTTTCGAGTGGGCAGTTCGCGTGCCTGAACGCGGCGGCGGGCAAGCAGTGGACGCTCAAGGCGCCGCTCTACGGTTCGACGGGTACGCTCAAGAAGGTGGGCGCGGGCACGGTGGTGCTGGCGGGGCCCGTGGAGGTTGAGGACATCGTAATCACGAACGGCACGCTCGTGGTGGCGCCGGGCGCGACGTTCCCGGCGAACGGCCACGTCACCGTCAAGGCGGGCGCGACGCTGATGAGCCGAGTCGGCACGCATCTGCCCGTGGCCTACACGGTGGAGGAAGGCGGGAGATTCGCCTTCGACTTCACCGTGCCGTACGAGAACGGCACGACGACCGCTCTGGACTGTTCGGACATGACGCCTGCCGACTACGGGTTGCTGACGAAGCCGATAGAGGTGGCTCTTTCGGGGAAGATTCCGCTCCCCGTCAACACGACGCAGGAGTTGGCGTGTGTCAGGTTCCCGTCTGGCCTCGTGCAGGTGACGGACTTCACGAACCTGACGGAAAAGACTAGTTTCGGCTTGCCGAACACCTGGCTCAAGGTCGTGCCGGACACGGACGCGGGAGAGGACGTGCTGACGCTCGTCGTGAAACCGGCGATCGTGCGCACGGGCGGGGACGTGTACCGTCCGCTCACGAAGCAGTATACGTACTCCCGTACGACGAGCGCCTACACCGAGACGCCCGTCTGGTCGGACGGTCTCGCCGCGCATCCGGGTGCGGACTACATCCACACCAACGGCTGCGAAATCTGGTCGTGGGACGCACACGACAACAATACGCGAACGTTCCCTGGCGATTCGCTGTACCTGACGAGTCAGTTCAGCATGAAGTCGGCGTGTCTGGTTATTCCCAATCTCACGCTGGCTGGCGGATACTTCGCCGATGTCGCAGGTTCGCCGACACTTCATCGTTACGCCGGCGGCCCGTTTACGCTCGATTCCGCCATCACCTTTTCGGGAACTAGCGATAAAGGCACCAGTTATTCCTACTCCATTGAAGCGGAACTGTTGGGGAACGGCGACCTGACGTTGAGTTCCCCCACCAACGCGGGCGTCGTGGTGTACGTGACGGGCACGAACAGGAACTACAGGGGCAAGGTGACCATCACGAACGCAAAAACGCCAACTGGCCCCGCGCAGGGGACGGTCGTTTCTATTACGAGTCCGCACAGTCTGGGCGGTGCTCTGCCGTCAAACGCGTGGAACGGGCTGGCTCTCGCCAAGTATTCGCTCATCCGTCCGCAGACGTCCATGACGCTTGAGGCCGAGAACCGCGGCATCGGCATTTCGACCTACGGCGGCGGGTTCGACGTGCCGGAAGGGGTCGTCCTGACGGTGAAGCAGCGTGTCCGCCTCAACCCCAACAGCTCATGCGTCCTCTACAAGGAGGGGGCGGGCACGCTCGTCATCGCGGGCGAGGTGCGGCACGGCTATGCGGGCACGAACCTCGTGGACGGCACAAACAACCGCATGCAGGTTGACGCGGGATTCCTGCGCGCGGAGGGGACGAACAGCTATTCGACGCTGCGGATCGCGTTCGCCGACGGCGCGGGCGTGGAGGTGGATCCCGAAGCTACGGGCGACGTGAAGACGTTTGGCCTCTGCACGCTGCGCAATTTCGCGCCGCTGGAAGCCGGCGGCAAGGTGCTGGTGAAGCCGGTTCCGGCGTTCGACATCGAGGACAAGCCTCTGTTCTCCGCTGCCGTCTGCACCGTGCCGGCTTCGCATGCAGACTTGACGGACACGTTGATGCCCGCCAATATCCATGGCTACACCGGCCGCATCCAGAAGGACGCAGAGACATACGCCTCCGAGGGTCTCGTGACCTACACGGCCACGTGGGTGAAGACGGGTCTTACGGTCATTTTCCGCTGACAGAACAACAAGAGAGGATCGCACGATGAAGAGGTGTTTGATTGCGACGATAGTTGCCATGGCAGGTGGCATCTTTCCTGTGCTCGGCGGCACGACCTACTACAGCGGCAACGGTAGCGCCAACGGCACGCTTGACCAGGCCGTCAAATGGTATACGGACGCCAATTACACGACCGCGGCCGACCCGCAGCCGACGCCGACCGCGAACGATGACAACACATACGTCTTCATTGGGGGCAGGAAGATTTCGGGCAGCGTCACGTTCCCTGAAGGCACGCACGTCTGGTTCGGCACGCCGACGACGAGATGGTATCCCAACTGCCAGTCGATAACCTGGACGCTCCCCGACTGCACGATCTACGGCCTGAGGTATCTGCCCAACTGGAGCAATTCCGGGCAGTTCCTTGGCAACTACAAATTAGTGAAGACGGGCAATGGGATTATTTTTGGCGCCTCGTCCCTTCCGGATGGTGCCCTCTACGGCATGTATCTTGCCGGTACGTTTACAGGCGAGAGCGACGTGATGATATCTGCCGAGATCATTTATGCCGGAAGTGTCGGCACCGGCATCGGTCGTACCGTGTTCAACGGAGACTTCTCCGGCTACAAGGGGAGGTTCCAGTCTCTTGCCGCCTCAAAGGGCATCAACCTGATGTGGTTTGCGTCTCCGTCGGCGATGGGCGACCCGGAAACGCCGTTCACGGACGCCATCACCTTGCGCAACTGCGCACGCCTCCGGATCGACGAGGCCGTCACGCAGACCTCGGCGCGCGGCATCACGCTGGACCTTTCAAGCGGACAGACGGCCTACCTCTATGCGCCTGCGAACGTGTCGTGGACGTTGCGCGCGCCCGTGTACGGCGGCGCCACGGGCACGCTCGCGAAGGAGGAGTCGGGCACGGTGACGCTGGCCGGATCGATGGAAGCGAAGAACATCCGCGTCGCGGCAGGAACCCTCGTTGTCGACACCACGGCGTCCTTCGCGGCGGGGACCACGATCACGGTCGCGTCCGGCGCGAAGCTCATCTACAAGAGGTTCGGCGCGATCCCGAACGTCACCATCGTGGTTGAGGAAGGCGGCACCTACACCAACAGCAGCCTGGCCGCGATTCCGTTCAACGGGACGGTTGTCGAGACAGTCGACTGCACGACGGCGACGGCGGCCGAACGTGCCGTGATGCCGAAGCCGATTTCCGTCGCGCTTTCCCAGTCGATCCCGCTTCCGTTCAGCGAGACGAACCGCTGGGCGATCGCGACCTTCGACGCGGCGGCTGGATTCGAGGCGGCGGATTTTGCGGACGCGACGGCGAAGTCGTTACACCGTCTGCCGGCCACCTGGCTGGAGTCCGAGACGGAGAACGGCGTCACCACGCTCTACCTCGTGGCGCGTCCGGCCGTCGAGTACATTCCCAATACGTCCAGTCTCGGCCTGCGGTTGGCCACGGCGGCGAACTGGACCGACGGCAAGATTCCATACAAGGGCAAGGACTATTTCTCGCGCCAGGGATTGTCCTACAATCGTTCCGGTGACGGCAGCAACATCGCATCGTACAGTTTCGACGGCGAGTCGCTTACGGTCAGGGAGGGAATCGGCGTCTATGCAAAGGACTTCTACGTGTCGGAACTGCGCCTGCGTGCCGACAATCAGCTTTTTGTCGCCCACGGCAACCAAAACGTCAACTGGCCGCGCATATTCAGAGGCCGGTACGACATTGACGCATCTTGTACGGACAACTCTCCCGCCAGGGTCACTGCCAATGAGAAGACGACCTACGCCGACTTCCAAGCGGAGCTTGTGGGGACCGGTACGCTGCGCTTCGCCACAACCGCGAAGAGCGCGGCGGATGGCGGTTATGGAATCTTTCCGTTCTATCTTACCAGCATGTCAACGAACTTCCTTGGCCGCCTTGAGATCTCAACAGGGGGAAACAAGAGCTTCATGGACATGTACGTGACGAACGGCGCGGCGTTCGGCGGCCCGTTGCCCGTGTACAGCGCGAATGCCGTGCGTCTCACTCCGTCTTCCGCCGCAATCGACCACGCCGTCTCGATCACGGCGATGGCGGACATGACGGTGGACGCGGCGAACCGCGGCTGGTACATGCCGAGCGGCACGCTCGGCGCGTCGAACGGCGTGACGTTCGTGTTCGCGCCGCCCACGCTCACGCTCACGAACAAGCTCTGCAAGACGGGCGGCGGCACGCTGGCCCTCGGATGCAACACGATCGGCTCGGGCACGGCCTTCGCTGTGGAGGAAGGGTACGTGAAGGCGCTTTCCGCTGATTGCTGCACGAACCTCAATCTCACCGTCTCGGCGGGTGCAGGCATCAAGTCCGACCTCGCGCCGGCGGACGCGACGGTGGCGGCGAAGGGTCTCATCGCGAAGTCGATCCTGCCGGCGGTTGAGGGCGGTACGATCCTTGCAGCGGCGGATGTGCCGGAAGGCGACGAACCAATGTTCTCTGCCGTGATCTGCACCGTTCCGTCCACGCAGGCCGATCTTACGGGCACGCTGACACCGGCCTACATAAAGGGGTACAAGGGCCGCATTCAGAAGAATTCCGAGACATACGCCTCCGAGGGTCTCGTGACCTACACGGCCACATGGGTGAAGACAGGACTTACGGTCATTTTCCGCTGAGCCGCCAAGATGGCGGCTCCCCATACGGGAGGGGCGCAACTTGTTGCGACCGACTATCGTGTGTCGCACATATTGCATGATACCGTCTGGATGTGGTATAATTTTCAGCGTTAGGAGGATTAGTCACATGCCAGCATTGGTGCTAGACGAAGAGCGTAGGGTCGCTACAGAACGGCTCAGCAAGGCCAGGTGTTTCTGGTCGGACATCGCGTTCCCACACGGGAACCGCCTTTCGTTCGTTCTGCCGTCAGACCTTCTTGGACACTCTGTCCAGGTGTTTTTCCTCCCCGTGCAGGATGAAGGACTGAAGGACAGCCAAGCGAAGCACAATAACGACGATTCAATGTCTGTTGCACTTGCCTCCTTGCCCAGCAACTATTCCCGTGAAAACTGGAACGGGTACGGCGAAAAGCCGTTGAACGAGTCGTCATACCGCCATGCCATGGAATTCGCAGGCTCACTGCCTTTGTCGTGCCGCAATGCCGATGTTGGAATCGACGCCGATGGCGAGGTTACATTCGAGTGGTATCGTTCCAAAGACTGCCAGTGTTCTCTGACATTCGCAGAATCGGGTAGCGTATACTGTGTTGTCCGCCACGACGGCGATCGCGTGTCCGCCGTAGTGTCCTCGCGCTCGGTCGACAAGATACTTGGTCTCATCGGCGGAGTCGTCAATGCCTGATTCCGCATTTGCAAGGTTCGTGTTCGACCGTTCTCTCGTCAGGGCAGACGGGTCTGTGCGGTGGAAGGCGTTTCTCGACAAACGTCCACCTCACGAAACTTCCGTAAACGCCCATGGGTCGTTAGGCATCGGCATTCACTGGAACGAGGGGATGGAAGTCAATCCATCGCGAGTCCTGCTTGGAGCAGCCGATATAACTGGCGAATCCGTCGCCACTATCGGACTTTCCGTAAAAGCCGTGCCACTCTCGAACATGCCTCATCATGCAGAGATCGCCGGCTGGCCACTTGGCGATGACGAAGACACGAAGCTTAGGCGCATAGACCTTGCGACCGATCTTGCTATCGCATCCACTTATTTCCCATGTTCGTTATGAAAGGATACCGTTAGTGAAACTGCAAAAAGAAATTGTCTTAGGGGGAGGGCGCAAGCTTGCCCTTGTCGTTTGCCTTGCTATGCTGTCTGGAGCGTATGCGGACGTTTACAGCAACGCCTATTTCTGGATGCGAGGCATGGGCGCGGACGCCAACGGGAACGGATACCTCGACAACGGTGAGCTGCACGACGCGCTGAACGGCGTCGCGAGCTTCTCGACGACCTTGTACAACGCGAGCGGGATCCAGTTCACGAACCAGCTGGTGAACCTGCCCTATCGCGGCGTCGCGCGCACGATGAACTGCCTGCGCCTCGCACAGAACACGGTGGTGACGAACGAGAACGGCTGGGGATATCTGGATCCCGCCTCGTTCGAGATTTCCAACATCCTCAATCCGCTCAGGAAGGACAGCGCCGATGACGTCCGCTATTCCTTCGCCATCCGCTTTCGCCCCGAGGAGCCGCAGCCCCATACCAACTACTCGTGGATCGTCCATCTGTCGCATGCCGGCGGTGACACCAAGCGTGGCGTCCAGGTCGGCTTCGGTCCGATCTTCGGGCGTGTCGTCACGGCAGACAACGTCACGACCACGAGCCGTTTCGCACGCATCTATTGCATGTACGGCGGCTCCAACTGGAATCCGGCGGGAAATAATAATACGGACGGCAACTATCCGTTTATCGGTATCAACGAATGGAACGACCTGGTCATATCGATAGAAGGTAGGAAGATCAAGATGCTCGTCTCGCGCGATGGACACAGGTGGCCCACCCGGACGCTTGAGTCGTCGCGCGGCAAGTTCAACACGGTTCTGGTCAGCACCACTGCGGGAACAGCTTACAACCTTTCGCCAAGCGGCGGCACTTTGCGGTTCGGCACCGAAAGGGTGGAATCGGGTCGAGTGGCCTGGGACAGCCGGTACACGGCGACGAGCTACAACAACTGGAAGACCTTCAGGGGGAGCATCCAGTGCTTTGCGATCTGGACAAACGCCCTCACGGAGGCGGAGATGCGCGAGGCGGCGGCATGGCCGCGCACGGACATCTGGCGCCTGGGCGTGGAGAACGACTCGACGAAGGAGTTCGGGAGCGGGACGGGAGACGAGGCGGTGGACGCCGACCGCTGGAACGTGCCAACGGGTATTGCCGCAGGCGGACAGGTGACGCTCAAGTTCCCGCTTGACGCGACGGGCGAGGCGGAAATGAACGAAGAGATTCGCCTGAAGGCGACGTCGGCATCCGCATCGGCGACGGTCAGGATGAGCGTCAACGGCACGGACGTCGGCACGAAGCCCGTGTCTGCCGGACAGGAGCGATGGTGGGTGGTGCCCGCCGCCTACCTCAGGCCGGGCGTCACGAATACGCTGACGCTGACGCGCACTGACGCGGGCGCGGGGAACCTGCAGATCGACGCGCTTTCGTTTGGCGGTTCGCTCCAGTACGGCAAGCGCGACGACTCGTTCCACGAGTTCGTGCGCGAGTACGATTGCCAGACGACGTTCGATCTGATCGGCGGCAACTGGTTCGACGGCCGGCGTGCCATCTTCGCGCAGGGCAAGAACACTTCGTACACCAACATCGTCTTGAAGTTCAACATGCCGCAGCACCTGCGCGAGACGTACACCTGGAAAATGAAGTTCAAGATCAAGCAGACCGGTCACACGGCGCGGTTCGTGCTGAACGGCACGCATCTGGGCGACTTCGCGACCGGCGAGACGGAGTACGAGAATGTGCCTGTACCGGCAGCGGCACTGCAAGATTCGAATGAGCTGAACGTCATGAACGTGGGGACAGGAACAAGCTATATGACGCCGGACTACATCCGTCTCACGTTCGATCTGCCGCCGAACGGCACGTTGTTGATCGTGCGTTAGGACGCCGTGAAAGCAAGCATCAAATCGGTTGCGGGCCTCGCGGCCTGCGTGGCGCTGTGCGCCGCTGCGCATGCGGGGACGCCGACGGGCTGTCCCGACTTCGACGTGGAGCTGCCTCGCGCCACGGGAGGCGCGGTGATCCGCGCGGCCGACTTCGGCTTCTCCGAAACGAACGACCACAACGCCGCCGCGATCAACGCCGCGCTCGCGGAGGCTCGCCGCGTGCGCGCGAGCCGCCTTGAGCTCGCGCCGGGCACGTACCGGTGTTTTGAGGGCGGCGCGCTCGGCGAGCGCGCCCTACCAAGCGGGGTGGTGATTGACGGGTTTGAGGACTTCACCTTCGACGGCAAGGGCGCCACGCTCGTGTTCCGGCGCGACCACGCGCCGCTCGCGACGCAGGCCGAGCTGCTGGAGAACGAGGGGAACGTGGAGGTGCGGAACTGCGTCCGCACGGTGGTGGAGAACTTCAACATCGACTGGGACTGGGAGACCGACCCGCTCGCCGTGTGGTGCACGTGCGCGGCCAAGCACGTGGACGAGGCGGACAACGCATCCTACGTCGACTTCGACTTGGAGAAGCCGCACCCGATGGAGAAGCCGCACCCGAAATACCCGAATCCGGTCCCCGTTCAGCTGCTCACGCCGATGGCGGCGGACAAGTCCGGCGCGCGGATGACGGGCACCCCGGGCGTGCGCGCGTATTTCGGGATGAGCCTCGGGCACATCGGCGCGAAGAGCGAGTGGATCTCGCCCACGCGCCTCAGGCTGTGGCCCTACGTGCGCCCGGCGAAGGGGTACGTGACCGACGAATCGCTCAACCGCTACAAGGCGAAGAACAACCGCAGCCTCGTGAAGGCGATCGACGTCGGCGGCACGTACACCATCTCGCACTGCTATTACGGACTGAACGGCTTCGTGCTGACGTCCAACCGGCACTTCACGCTGCGGAACGTAGACATCTGGGCGTGCCGCGGGCTGGGCGTGGAGACGCGCGGGGCGCAGAAGTGGTGGCAGCTCGTGAACGTCAACGTCCGCCCGAAGCCGGGATGCCGCTACCCCGTCACGTCCACGGCCGACGCGCACCACGTGGTGCAGTCGCAGGGGTTCGGCAAGATGGTGGGGTGCGAGGTGACGATGAACCAGGACGACCACTTCAACTACCACGACCGCACGCAGATCGCGCAGACGCGCGGGCCGCGCACGGTGGAGGTGGTCAACAACCGCGGCGTCG